>CAYMNI010000102.1:0-8902 GCA_964391755.1 uncultured Ignavibacteria bacterium | reverse complement strand
ACCAAAGACGTTCCCATTTTGGTCTACAGTTTCATAGACAAGCTGAACCGGCAAAGCCAAAGGAAAATCACCGGCGTTTCGGACGAGGCTATGGAAGTTCTGATGAGCTACCACTGGCCGGGCAACGTGAGAGAATTGAGAAACTTCCTGGAGAGCATGTTGGCATTGGCTCCGGACAGGAGAATAGAAGCTCACGACGTGAAAAGATATTTGGAAAACCAGGGGCAGTCTAACCGGCGCCTGCCGGTGGTGACCGGCAAGTCGATCGAAACCGCAGAGCATGAGTTGATCATCCAGGCTATCCTGAGTTTAAGAGCGGAGATCATCAACTTAAGAGAAGCACTCTCGGAGCAGGGCAGACTGGATTCTCGTCAGAGAGTTATGCCCGCGGCTTCATCCTGGACAAGTCGACGCAGCAGCGCTGAGATACCATCGGATTTGAACGTGGAGGATATGGAGAAGCAGTTGATCCAAAGGGCGCTGGAATATACCAAAGGAAACAGGAAAAAAGCAGCCCAGCTTCTGGGCATCGGAGAGAGAACACTGTATCGAAAGTTAGACAGATACGGACTGAGGTGAAAAATGATTCTCTCTCCCCTCGGGGAGAGGGAAAGGGTAAGAGGGCACTCAGAAATGCCGGAGTTCGTAGTTGCTCGAAGGATCGAGTTCTAAAAACGCAGTTCTCTGACAGATGTGGATCGTCACCCTCCCTCAATTTCTCCCATGAAGGGAGGGAGAGGGATACAGGGTGAGGGGGTACTGAGAGATGCCAGGATTCGTAGTTGCTCGATTCATCGAGCTACGGATTCCTTGAGCGATCCAATCAAGAAGCTGCCCGATGAATCGGGCGACTACAAGGACGAACAATGAAACCAGCGCGTCGCAAGATCAAACACATCTGGGTGATTTCGGATGGTTCCGGTTCCACTGCAGAGAGAGTGCTGCAGGCAAGCCTGGTGCAGTTCGGGCAAGAGAATGTGAAGGTGGAGCGCATCCCCGACGTCAGAACCAAAGAGCAAATCCAAGAGATAGTGAACTCGGCGGCAAAGAGGAGGGGATTTTTGGCCTACACTCTGGTTACCCCCGAGCTTCGCCGGGAAATAGCCACCAGAGCCAACGAATGCAACGTCCCCACGGTCGACCTTCTGGGACCGCTTCTGACCATGCTGACCACTTTTCTGGCCTCGTCTCCGGAATCCAAACCCGGACTTTTGGGAGAGCTGGATCACAGCTATTTCAAACGAATAGATGCGGTGGGATTTGCGGTCAAACATGATGACGGACACGGACTGCACGACCTGCGAAAGGCGGACGTGGTGATAGTCGGAGTCTCCAGAACCTCAAAAACTCCGCTGAGCATGTTTCTGGCTTATAACAGGGGGCTGCTGGTGGCCAATATTCCGATAATATTGGGGTTGGATCCCCCTTCCGAGCTTTTCGAAGTCGACCAGAAGACGATCGTAGGACTGACCATCAATCCGGACCTTTTGGTCAGCCTTCGTCAGACCCGGCTGGCGCAGCTGGCTCACGCAGACATAAACTACGGCGATACCGAACACGTAACACAGGAGTTGAGATACAGCCACGAGGTATTTCGAGGCAATCCCAAATGGCCGGTGATAGACATCACCGGCAAAGCCATCGAGGAGATGGCCAACGAAGTCTGTAATCTGCTGATTGACAGATCGATGTAAAGCTTGCAGGGAGTCTCGCGGAGTCGCGTCTCAGATAGGAGAGAGCATGAAGGTAGTTGTGTTGGGAGCGGGATTGGTGGGAGCAGCCATGATTAAAGATCTGGCTGCCGACATGGAGGTTACCGCGGTTGACGTCGATCAGTCCAATCTGGGCAGACTGCAGGATAAGCCTGCGATCAAAACCCGGAAGGCGGACCTCTCAGACTCATCCACGGTCACCCGATTGGTCAAAGACTACGATCTGGTGATCGGCTCTCTTCCTGGGAGCATAGGCTTTCGCACCCTGAGAACCGTGATCGAGGCAGGCAAGAACATAGTCGACATCTCCTTTTTTCCTGAGGATCCGTTTCAACTGGATGCGCTGGCCCGAGACAAAGGCGTAACGGCAGTGGTCGATTGCGGCGTGGCCCCGGGCTGCAGCAATTTGATTCTGGGTCACATGACGACGATTTTAGACGAAACGGATGTGTTCGAGTGCTATGTGGGCGGGCTGCCTCGCGTGCGAACCTGGCCTTATGAGTACAAAGCTCCATTCTCTCCGTCGGACGTGCTGGAAGAATATACCCGCCCCGCTCGAATGGTCGAGAACGGAAAGCTGGTCACCAAGCCTGCGCTTTTCGGAATCGAGCTTATGGATTTCTCCGGGGTGGGGACTTTGGAAGCATTCAACACCGACGGGCTGAGGACTCTGATCAAGACCCTCAAAGTTCCTTTCATGAAAGAGAAGACCATGAGATATCCCGGTCACGCCGAGCGGATGCGAATGCTGCGGGAAACGGGTTTTTTCGCCAAGGAGCCGGTCCGGATCAAGGAATCGGAAGTGCGGCCGCTCGATCTCACCTCGGCGCTTCTGTTTCCAATGTGGAAGCTTGACCAGGGGGACGAAGATTTCACCGCCATGCGCATCGTGGTAAACGGGAAAAAAGACGGCAAGCGCAAGCATTTTGTCTTCGATCTGTTGGACCGCTACGATCGGGAAACGCACACTACTTCCATGGCGCGTACAACCGGCTATACCTGCACGACGGTTGTTCGTCTTTTGGCAGCGGGGAAATTCAGTCGGAAAGGAATTTGCCCTCCGGAGTTGATCGGACACGACGACAAATGCTATCGATACGTAATAGACGGACTGAAGGGAAAGAAGATTAACTTCAAGGAGACGGTGACCGAATTCGATTAGACCGGTTGGGATCACAAAAATCAAGATGGAAGAAATCCATCAGGCAAGCCAAGCGGAGATTTGAACAAATGCGGACTTCAACTGAGACAACGGAGGTGCAATCATGAAGGTAAGGGAAATTCTAAAGGACAAGGGAGTCGAAGTGGCTACGGTTAAAGCAGACGAGACCGTTTATCAGGCCGTGAGGAAACTCGTGGAGAAGAATATCGGTTCCTTGTTGGTATTGAACGAGAAAGGTGACATTGCAGGCATAATTACGGAGAGAGACGTTTTGCGGCAATGTGACAAATGCTTCGATTCCTTCAAGGAATTGAAAGTGAAGGACTTGATGACCAAAGAGCTGATCGTGGCATCTCCGGATGATGATCTGGACTATGTGGAAAACATCATGATCCAGAATCGGGTGAGGCATCTTCCCATAATGGCGGGACGGAAACTGGAGGGCATAATCTCCATCGGCGATCTGGTAAACGTCCTGCGAGGGGAGTGTAAGGTGGAGAACCGTTATCTTAAGGACTACATTTCCGGCAAATACCCCGGATAAGATCCCGCGAGGCAAACAGGATGACACATGAAAAACAGGATTTCGTCGAGAAGCACGACCGATCCGGTAAGATACTCCGCAAGGAGATAGTCGTTCCGGCCGCGCTAAAGGAAGTGTGGGAAGCATGGACCACAACTGAAGGAGTCAGATCCTTCTTCTCCTCAAAAGCCAAAGTCGACTTGGCCATTGGTGGTCCTTTCGAGATTTATTTCCTTCTCGACGCACCGTACGGGTCCCAGGGTTCCGAGGGCTGCCGGGTGTTGAGCTATCTTCCCCAGGAGATGCTCTCCTTCTCCTGGAACGCTCCGCCGGAGTTCGGCGACTTGCGTGGCCAGCATACAATAGTTGTCTTGAGATTCGAGCAGGTCGAGCCGGGCCAGGTGAAAGTTACTCTCTGGCATCACGGATGGGGCAGGGGAGAGAAGTGGGACAAGCTCTACGATTATTTCGACAAAGCCTGGTCGTACGTCCTGGGTAACCTCAAGAAGCGTTTTGTGGCGGGACCGATCGACTGGTGAACACGATTGCAGCTTTTTGACTCATCAGGAAGGATCTTCTGACTCTGAGTTTAAGATATGTTTCCTTTGATTCTTCATTAGATGAAGAGATTTGGGCCAGCAACGGCTATTCGTATGGAACCACAGGACACATTGCTGAAGCGAGTCTCCCTGCTGAAACCTCACAACGTTTTGGATGTGGGTTGCGGATGCGGGAGCTTTACCTCTCAGCTATCGCCGTACTGCGATAGGGTCACCGCCATCGACCACTCGCAGGCGCTGATCGACCGGTGCAAAAAGGAAAACGGGAAGCCGAACATTGCATATACCTGCATGGACGGGCAGCAGCTTCAGTTCGACGATAACAGCTTCGAACTGGTGCTGGAACGGGCTATGTTGCATCACGTTCGTGAATGGCAAAAGGTACTGGACGAAATGATTAGAGTTTCATCCAGGCATATATTAGTCGAGGAGCCGATCGACGATCCGAGAAGCGAGGAGAAGAAAAACGCCATACGCGCCCGAAAACTCTATCTTAAGCTGCAGCAGGAGGTGGGCTACCCTCACTTCGAGTGTCTGTCGCCGGACTCTTTGATGGAGTATTTCCGCAAGAGGGAAATCCCAACCGGAAGCCAGATCATGAGATCAGACAAGCTGGTGGATTTCGACCAGTTCTTCAATTCCTTCGATGATTTTGCAGAGAAGAGCAATCGCAAGCAGTACTGGTTGGACAGGCTTGAGGATTTACGAGAGAAATTGGGGGGAAAGATGTTTTGTGATGAAGACATTGTATTTATCTCGGCAGTGAAACAATAAGAACTTCCCACGAGGGCGGGCAGCAAAGCCGGTTGTGTGAGCTCGAGGGGGAGCTTGGATGCTTTCCAGGATTCCGTTTTTCTTGGTCGTATCTATCCTGGCGTCTTTTGTCCTGACGTCTGCTGCGCTTTCACAATCCATCTCCTCGGAAATCTATGAGACCGAAGAGGACCTGCTGGAAGGTCTGGAAAAGGGTTACCTAACGTTAGATCAATACCTGGAGCTTCTGGATCTGCTCCAGAGCAGACTCCGTCTCTCCTCCTCGGAGGCGGATAAGCTGTATTTGATACCCGATGTCTCCAGCGCTGACCTCTTGCAGGCTAAGACACAGAATCAAGACATCATCCTTGGGCAGAAGATCGACTCTTTCCTGGCAGAGGCAGATGAGGATGGTTGGCATTTGTTATCTGGCAGAGTGGTCTGGAAACTCCGCGAAGATTTTCAGGAGAGCGGAGAGACCGAGAACTATCTGCTGTGCGAGATGACCGGCGGAGAAAAAGTGACCTGGCGGATGGAGGCAGATCACGTATCCAGTTCCTCGGAGGCGATCTCCGGCAACGGCACGTTTCGGGTGAGAAAGCGGTTTCTCCGTTTTGAACTCCCCGAACATTCGACCGAGCTGGTGCTGGGCAACTTCGACAAGAGGATCGGGCTGGGATTGAACGTGGGCTATCATCCGCTTCTGCATTACTCCAGCGAGTCTGACTCCGACTACGACCACACTTTTCTCTATCCGGTTTTCGGCAGGTATAACGGTCTTTGTGCGGAAGCGCGCCTTAAGCCCTTCCGGAGCCTGATCCTCTACTCCAAAAACAAGGGGGTGGAGATCGAAGATCGAACCGGAGCTATGGATTTGAGTTATCTAAGCGAGCAGGTACAACTGGGACTTTGCCTTTCCAACGGGGAACTGAAAAGCGTTTCAGGCGGGGCCAATCTCAACGATGATTGTGGCAGCTTTCATCTGAACTTGAAGCTTGAGGATTTGAACCTCTCCGGCGAATATGCTTTGCTCTCGAATAAAAAGAGCGGTCTGGCATTCGATCTCTACTCGTCGAGGAAGCTATACAGTTTCGACCTCTCCTGGTGGAGATACGATGACGGTTTCATCCATCCCCACGGCGGAGGCATCTCCAACCCGGATTACGAGACCATCTATATAGAAGAGATAGACTACAACTTGCGGGCCAGACAGGCAGGGGAGAGGGGCGTGTTTTTCAAGTCCGGCTACGAGCCGATCGACCGGCTCAGCTTGAGTTTCTCGTGCAGTCAATGGAGAGAAAGATCATATCTTCCGGACAAGCTGAAACTGCGCATCGGTGCAGGCTACAGGTTTTCTTCGCGATTCTATTTCAAGGTCTACCAGCTATGGACAGACTATGACGTGCAAGACGAGGAAGTAGATCGCAAAACGTCGTCGTTGAGTTTGAGCGTCTCTCCCCGGCGCAAGCTGGCTTTCAATCTCATTGCGAATTACCGCAGTACGGATACCAAAGACTACGGCGACCTTCGGCTGAAGATCAGCACACGTTTGGTCTCTCCGCTCGATCTTGCAGTGTGGCTGAAATACTACGATTCCAACTTTGCTAGACCTTCGGACGCATACCTCAGCTTTCACGTTCAGGAGAGGGTGCGACTGTCCCCGAATTACTTCGTCTCGGGGGAGTACGTACTCAAGCAGTATCAGGACGAAACCAAAACCGATAATAGTTCGGCGAGGGTGAGAATAGTAATATTATGGTAGCATTCGGTCAAGCAGAGGAATTTGACTTGTCGTTTCCCGCAGACAACGTCCATCACATGCTCGAGACTATAAAGCGCGTCAACGAAGTATCCTCGGTCACGCTCTTTCCGATCTTCTGCTGCCTGATCACGTCCAGATTATCTATCACGCCCATATCAGAAGGCTCGGGCATCTCCATCCTGACTAAGGGGCGTTCTTCCGAAGGCTCCTGCAGGGCGGAGGAGGGCAGGTTTCTTAAGGTGAGAGACATCACGACGATCAACGCAATGCCTACCACAGCCTGGTAGGCCGGGATTCGATAGGTAAAAGCAGCCTTAATCGATTTCCAAATCCTATCCCAGACTCCTCTCTCTTCGACCTTCAGTTGTTTTATCCGCCGGACGAGATTCTCGCGAATGGAAGGATGGGGAGCCAGCTTCTCCTCCTCTCCTATCCCAACCGCGCTTTTCAACCTTGAAATGGCGTGCTGATAGCGTCGGCATCGTTCGCAGGCTGCCAGGTGTTCTTCGATCAGCCGGTTCTCATCCTCGGTCAATTGGTCATAAGTCATGCTCACAAGCAGCATCTCGATCTGATCGCAGGTCGGCTTGGCACTCTCATTTGGTCTTTTCATCTGTGGATACCTCGGTCTGAAGAGGGTTGAACTCTTTCAATTTGGCTGCCAGCTTCTGGGTAGTGTAGAAAAGCCGGGACTTTACAGTTCCTTCGGAACACCCCAGTATCTCGGCAATCTCTTTGATCGACAAGTTTTGCTGATGACGCAGTAGAAATGCACTTCGATGACCATCGCCGAATTCTTCCAGTTCCGCTAACAATGCCTTGTGGAATGTCTCCTCATCTACTTTCTGTTCCGGATTCTGACCTTCTGTCTCAACCCGGCTTGACAATTGGTCCAAGCGGAGATCATCTTCCGTGCTCTTTCTGACGTCAAGTCGCCGGTACTCGTTTTTGCACATGTTGTAGGCCACGGTGAATATCCAACTGGAGAAGCTCCTTTGGGTGTCGAATAATTGCGGCTTTTCCACTATTTTCATAAAGACTTCCTGCAGGAAGTCCTGGGCTTTCTCCCGGTCTCCTCCCAGCTCCCGGTAGAAGTAGGAGAGCAGCCTTCGGCTGTAACGATCGTAGAGCTCGTTGAATGCAGCGACCTTTCCTTTCTGGACGCCTTGCATCAACTTCTCGTCCGTAAACCTGCTGTATCTATTCCCCAAGATGGCCATTAAATATGTTTCTCTTGTGCTAAATCGGACGCCAACACGCACTGAAATCGGATCGGTGCGCACTCAATGGTGATACGCCCTTATAACTCCATCTTTTCAATCTCTCCTATCATCTCCGGCTTGCCCGATTTCTTGGCCACGATGAGAGCGAAATCCTTCCACTCTTTCGCCTTTCCATCTTCTCCACCGGCCTTATAATGCTCCGCCAGCATGATCATGGGCGCGATGTAGTTGGTGTTCATGTACGCGATTATGTCCTTGGCCAGATAGCTGTCGTCGTACCAATCGTATTTCAGATAATCCAGCCGGAGATTTTTCTCCAGGTTCTTCTTCACGAATGCCAAGTTGTCGATTCTCTCCGGGCTGTATTGATAAGCCAGTCCCACGATGTACAAATCGTCGGTGATGGGCTCGAAGTGATTCTTGTATACCGTCAACGCAAAGTAGATCGGAATCTTCGGATACTTCTTCGCCAGGGTCTTGCAAAATTCGGCCACGAAGTTGTCGTCTAAGCGGTCCGGCAACTCGGCAAGATCGATGTTGATGCCTCGCTCCTTCAATTTCCTTTCCAGGTAGCTTTGCTCGGCGTGCCTGCTGATGGAGAGGTTCAATACGGTCACGTCGTCCCGTATGCCCAGAGCCTTCTGCAGCATCCATACCGGATAGGTGTCGTTGTCGCCGTTGGTGAAGAGGATGGCATCCTTCTCGGTGGACATCAGCACGTTGTAATTGTAGCTGATCAAACCGGGTGCAATATCTTTGCTTTGGTACAGCTTCTCGCAGAATTCCTTCAGCTTCTTCTCCTTGCCGAAGAACTCGTAATGGGATATGAAAGGATAATAGGTATCCGGCCGGTCAGGCTCAAGCTCGTATGCCTTCTCGATAAGGGAGATATCCTTCAGGGCATAGTGATCCCAGAACTTGAGAAGGTAATAGACGTATGTATCCGGAATGGCCTGGCCCATGTCTTCAATAATCTTCGCCAGCTTGGCTTTCTTGTCCTTGGTCTCTATGGTCTCCTCGAACCGGGCATATCGAACAGCGTTGTAATAGTTGTACCATGCCTCCGTGTTCTTGGGATTCTTCTCGATCTCTTTTTTCCAAAGCTCCGCCTGCTCCACATACCATTCATTGGGCTTCTGCTCATAAACGATACGCCAGACCTTCTCCGGCTTGGCGCTTTGGGAGTGCCCGATAATCGCATAGTCCA
>CAYMNI010000101.1:0-8904 GCA_964391755.1 uncultured Ignavibacteria bacterium | reverse complement strand
ACATCCCCGTCCATGGAGAAGACTCCGTCGGTCACGATCATGCGGAACCGGGCGTCTTTGGCCTCCTGCAATTTTTCCTCCAGGTGGGCCATGTCGGAGTGCTTGTAGTTGTACTGTTGAGCCTCGCACAGTTTCATCCCGTCCACGATGGAGGCATGCACCAGCCGGTCGGCGATGATGGCGTCCTCTTTGCCCAAAAGCACCTCGAAGATGGCCGCGTTGGCATCCATGCAGGAGGCGAAGAGAATGGTGTCCTCGGTGCCCAGAAACTGGGTCAGCTTGTTCTCCAATTCGCGATGGATGTCTTGTGTGCCGCAGATGAATCTCACCGACGACATCCCATAGCCTCGCTCGCCCAGACCTTTCCGGGCCGCTTCCATCACTTCCGGATGGGAAGACAGTCCCAGGTAGTTGTTGGCGCAGAAGTTGACCACCTTTTCCACCGGAGCTCCATCCGGATACTCCACCTGGATGTCCGCCGCTTGCGGAGTGTGGATGTAGCGCTCCTCTTTGAAAAGCCCGCCCTCTTTTATGCCTTTCAGTTCACTCTTATAGAATTCCTTGGCTTTATCGTATGCCATAACAACCTCCTGCTAACCAGCTTTCCGTTGTTGCCGTCGGACTTCCGGTCGGATGCCGGCAACTGAGCGTCACGGGACTGGATCTTGTCCGACCGTGACCATCAGGGAGACACTAAGTGCCCGGTTGGAAGACAACTGGGCTATTTCTTGAATTCGTTGATTACGTCGATAATCTTGGTCACCGTCTCGAAGTTCTCCACCGTCCCCTTCTCGTCGGGGATCTTAATCCCGTATTTCTTGTCTATGAACGCCACCAAGGAGACGATGGACAGAGAGTCGATCAATCCGGAGGACATCAAGGGGGTGTTCTCGTCGATCTCCTCGTCCGGATCTTCCACGAATTCTTTCATGATGTATGCAATCAGTTCCTCTTTCATTTACATCCTCCTTCTACCATTTATGAAATTATCAGATTCATCCGAATTGTCGATGTCTCCATCACGTTTGACGTTGGCGAAGCTGGCAACGAGGTTCGAAACTCGAGCCTCGAACCTCGATACAAGCCTCGTTACCGAAAAACGAGCTTCTGACCTCTAATCGTTCTCCAAAGTAGACAAATCACCCACCGGCTCTCCCCGTTCCTGCGCGCGAAGAACCCTGCGCATGATCTTTCCGCTGCGGGTTTTGGGCAGCGATTCCACGAACTCAATTTCCTGCGGCATGGCGATGGACGATAGCTTCTTGCGGATGAAGTTCATGATGGAAAGCTCCAGATCGCCGTTTGGCTCGAATCCCGGCTTCAAGGCCACAAAAGCTTTGACCACCTCCATGTTGATGGGATCGGGCTTTCCTACGGCTGCCGATTCGGCCACCGCCTCATGTTCCAGAAGCGCGGATTCTATTTCGAAGGGCCCCACCAGATGGCCGGCGGTGTTGATCACGTCGTCGTCCCGGCCCATGAACCAGAAATAGCCGTCCTCGTCGATGCCGGATCTGTCTCCGGTTATGTACCAGCCGTTTTTGAACTTGCTTTCGTACTGGGATGGGTTTTTCCAGTAGGCTCGGAATATGGAAGGCCAGGGCGGCAGAAGAGCTAAAAGCCCGGGCTTGTTTTTCTCGGTTATGGATTTGAACTCGTGATCCAAAACCGCTGCGGTTACTCCGGGGAAGGGTTTGCCCATGGATCCGGGTTTAATTTCCATTCCGGGGTAATTGGACACCAGAATGCAGCCGGTCTCGGTCTGCCACCAGGTGTCGTGAAACGGCAGACCGTAGACCTCCTCGGACCAGATCACCGCCTCCGGATTGAGAGGCTCGCCCACCGAGCACAGATGACGAAGCGAGGAGAGATCCCACTTCTTGACGATCTCCTTGCCCGCCTTCATCAGCATGCGTATGGCGGTGGGAGCCGAGTACCAGACCGTTATCTTGTGCTTCTGGATCAGCTCATACCATTTCTCCGGCACAAACCCCCCGTCCAACACCACCTGGGTGATGCCCAAACTCCAGGGGCCGATGATGCCATAAGAGGTGCCGGTGACCCAGCCCGGATCGGCAGTGCACCAATAGATATCATCCGGAGTGAGGTCCAAAACCCATTTGGTGGTCAGGGATTGCGAGAAAAGAGAGTTGTGCACGTGAAGCGCGCCCTTGGGTTGGCCTGTGGTCCCCGAGGTGTAATGAAGTACCGATGGAGTCTCGGGAGTGGCGGGAAAGACGCCGAACGATTCGATCCGCGGGGCTTTCTCGTAAGAAAAAGCCATTTCCCGCTCCTTGACCGGGATGCTCTCGTCTTCGGACATTATCACCACGTGCTTCAAACCGGGCAATCTGTCTTTTATCTTTCTTATTCTGGGCACGAGTTTCCTGGTGGTTAAAACTGCCGCTGCCTGGCTGCTTTCCAGTCTGGTAAGCAGCGATTCCTCTCCAAAGGCCGAAAACAGGGGCATGGCGATTCCGCCCATCTTCAGGATGCCCAGGAAAGAGAAGTACAGCTCCGGTATCTTGTCCATGAAGATGACGATGCGGTCTCCTTCCTTCAGCCCCAGCTTTTCTTTCAGCAGATGGGCGAAGGAATTGGAGTGTATCTTCAAATCCTCGAAGGTGAACTTCTTGATCTCGCCGGTGAACCCCTCCCAGATCAGGGCCAACTTGTCGCCCAGACCCCTCTCGCAGTTTCTGTCCGAGCAATAGTAGCCGATGTTCACCGGATCGCCCTCCTTGTATCCCAACTCCTTCTTTCCGATGGACCAATCGAAATCTTTTACTCTCTGGTCATAAGAACCTATGTTGCTCATTGCAAAAAGCTCCTTAGTTGCTTGAAAAACAAGAAACGTAAGACCGGTCAACGGATTAAACTGATGTAACGGATGACATCCGTTTAATCCGTCCTACGGACGCCCGTCTGGGCGTTGCATCCGTTGACCGATCCGTTGACATCTCCTCAGTTGGCATCGGACACCCGAGTCCGATACCCTTATCATGGGCATCACGGGCAAAGCGTCCGTGACGAATAGGGTCACTTCAAGAGTCCCAGTGCCCGCAACCTCTTGCGGCTTTGCAGACCCTGCAAATACAAAACAATAAAGAAAACACCCCCACACCCGGATAATAGTGCCCAAAAGACACTACTACGGTCTCTCTCGGTCACGACGACAGGGACCGCTTTGAATGTTGACAGAAGCTCTGCGGCTTCAATCTCTTGCTCAAACGAGCCCCCGATTTCCGTCAACAAAATCTTACCACTCTCTCGTGGTACCACCCGAACGTCAACCTTCCGTCCGTCAATTAACTCAACTTTGTATTGAAGAGCCTTGTTAGTAAACAAGCTAAAGTGGTAACCCGTCCAAAGAAAAAGAGTGCCCACCAAAAACATAATTGCCATGATTCGAACGAACATAAGGTCGCTGATATCAGGCAGTCTGCCCTTCTGGAGCGATCCCAAATTCGTTATTCTATGTGAGAAGCTGAGATTTTTTCTCAGAGATCTTGCTGGCGCAACTCTCCCCTTATCATTCTGTTGGACCGAAGGAGTTTCCACTAGTGCATCAAACCTCAGATGCTCCCCAGGCTTCAGGAGGTCCCAGCGGAATACCAGGTCCGTTGGATCCGATAAGTCATATTCCGCATTCACCTGGGGCGACGAAGAGACTATGTTCGCTTTGAGCCACTTAAAAGAGGACACCAAATGTATAGCCAGCGGTTTATGAATAGTGCTCTTATCGATATCTCTGTTGCCGGTATTGACTATGCAACCTGTCAACAGCACCAGGTTCTGGCCGACGGGTTTCTTTTCATAACTAACCTCGATGCCCTCAATGCTCTGGACAATTGACTCAAACAGGGAAATACAGTTTTCCTCGTAAAAAGTGAGTTCTGTGCGATGCCTATACTTCACAGCGAGCTTAATAGCCAACAAGCCGAAAACGCACGTCGCCAGCAGTCCAGCTATCGTATAAACAACCGTCATTGACATTGCTGGTCACCCTCTAAAAGGGTCTGGTTTTTGTCAGCCAGGCTATTCTTAAGTGGGCGTGAACGTTCTCTATGTCGCTGTCTGATCACTGCGATGTCCATCAGATCGTGCATGAACTCTTTGTCATCGAGCAGCCTCTTCACAACCCGCTCTCTTTCGCTTCGTGGAAGACCTTTGAATGCCATCCAGAATATCTCTGCCTTCGCTTCCGTTGTGCTCACCCAAAACCTCCTTGACCTTGCTGGTATCGGACGCCCTCATCCTATACCGTTATCACCGGCGTTACTGTACAGATTAAAAAAGACCAAACCGGTCAACGGATTAAACTGATGTAACGGATGACATCCGTTTAATCCGTCCTACGGACGCCCGTCTGGGCGTTGCATCCGTTGACCGATCCCTAACATCCGTTGACAGCTCCTCCGTTGGTGTCGGACGCCCTCGTCCGATACCCTTGTCAGTGGCGTCACAGACGATGCGTCCGTGGCAAACAGGAAACTACTTCAATAAATCGAACATACGTAGCCTTCTCCGTTGGCGTTTTGCAGCCCGAAGATATCCAACAATAAACCAACTACCCACTAGGATACACAAAACTCCGAAACCCAGTCCCGAGTAGAACAGTCTTCGGTCTACGACCACTAAGGGCGTTGTCTGGTAAAGGGCGAAGAGTTTTTGGGCTTCGCCCTTTTCTATAAAGTCGTCATCCACTCCTTTGAGCATTACTTGGCCTTGTCCTGCAGGTTCGAGCGTTACCTCGACTTTGGTCCCATCATGCAATTTGAGTTCATAGTGGACGACCTCATTGGAAGCGAATCTCGCAAACGCAATAACGATAGACAAGATACCGAGGGCGACCCAAGCAATTGCTGAAAAGTGCTCCCACCAGTCGAACCGGATAAGGGAACCTAACCTTCCGACGTGCACACAGCCCAAATCAGTTATTCTTACATTGAGATCGAGATTTTCCCTCAAAGCTTTCACAGGTCGCGTGGGTTGCGCGCTGTCTTCCTTTGCTGCTGGTGTTTCCGCCAGAGCATCGAATCTGAAATACTCATTCGGTTTCAACAAATCCCATACAAAGATCAAATCGTTTTGTCTGGGCAACTGCCAAGTCGCATTTACATCAGGGGATGAAGAAACGATATTCGCTTTAAGCCACTTAAAGTCCTTCGGTAGAGACAAACTGAGAGGCTTATGAACGGAGGCGTTGTCAATGTCTGTGTCACCTGTGTTTGCGACACACGCCTTCAGCAGCACCAAGTTTGGCTCGATTTTCTCTTTCTCATAGGTGATCTCGATGCCTTCGATACTCTCAACAATCGCTTCAAAGAGCGCGATACAGCTTTCTTCGTAGAAGGTCAGATTCGTTCTGCGTCGCAATTTAAGACCTTTTTTCCCAAAATACCACGTCAAGGTAACGCCAATCAGAGCTGCTGCCAGCCCGATCAGAGTGAACGGGGAACTCATGGCTTGCCTTCTCTCACCGCGCTTCGGGGAAGAATACGACTTTCCCCACCTCTTTGTTCGAGGAAACCACCGCTTCCATTCCCTCGTGAAAATCCTTCAGCGGCAGCTTGTGGGTTATCACCGGCGATATGTCCACTTTTTTGTATTTCAATAGGTTGCTCAACTGAAACCAGGTGTCGAACATCCGCCTGCCATTTATGCCTATGATGTTGGCGCCCTTGAAGATCACCCCGTTGGCCAGGTCAAATCGAATCTTGGACGAGGGGATGCCAAAGGCGGTGAAGGTCCCTCCCTTTTTCAACACTTTGAAGCCGTTGTCGATGGCTCCCTGCACTCCGGTCATCTCCAAGACCACGTCCACGCCTTCACCCGAAGTGGCATCCATGATCTCTTTCACCGGGTCGTGGGTGAGAATGCTCAAAGCTACATCCGCTCCCATCTTTTTTAAGAGATTGACCCGGTATGGGAACTCTCCCACGGCGAATATGCGCGCCGCACCCACTGCTTTAGCTATTCCCGTGGCAAAGCAGGCGATGGGGCCGTCGCCCATGATGGCGATTATCTTGGCTGAGACCTGGCTCTCCATCACGGTGTAGGTGGCATTGCCGAAAGGCTCTTGAACTGCGGCGATCTCGTGCGGTATGCTCTTGTCGTTTTTCCAGGCGCAGACCTCCGGAATGGCCACGTACTCCGCAAAGCAGCCGTCGATATCCACGCCCAGTATCTTCAGATTCTGGCAAATGTGCCTCTTTCCTGTGAGGCATTGAAAGCAGTGGTCACAGGGAATATGGGTCTCCGCCGAGATGAAATCCCCCACTTCAATCCTGGTGACCAGATCTCCCACCTGCACCACTTCGCCGGCGCATTCGTGCCCGAAGATCATAGGCGGCTTGATTCGACCCTGAGCCCACTCGTCCCAGTTGTAGATGTGGGCGTCGGTTCCGCAGATGGAGGTGGCTTTGACCTTTACCAGAACCTCGTTAGGTTTGATCTGGGGAACGTCGACCGTAACCAGCTCCGCCCCTTTGGCCCTTTCCTTTTTCATCACCGCAAGCATCATATCCGACATGGCTTCTTTCCTTCCCTAAAGACCCAAAACAAAAAGGCAGAGCCGATCTTAAATCCGGCTCTGCCTGGAGTGATCTAATCGCACGTGGTAGTCCTAGTCATAGTGCTTCCTATCGACTCTCGGTTTGTGACCACGTTCAGGCTCAAAGGTGTATTCATAAGCATTTCCGGACATTTCGACCCGGTTAAATAACCGTCCAATGCAACCATTGATAATATCAAATTCCTGGGATTTTGTCAAGGGAAATGGGCCGGGGAGAAAAGCAAGCGAACCCTACCCGTATAGCATTATATTCAAGGGAACAGGCATCTTCGGTGGAAAACTGTGGTCAAGCTTCCATTCCTCCCTGTCCCATCAAGATAACTAAAACGACTTCTTAACAGAAGCCGAAAAGCAGCAGCGATCCACTTCTACGGGCTGGTACTTGTTGGCGTAAATATACCACTCCTTGAACGTCTTCAAAGCATAGCGAAAGGACATCTCGAGACACAAATCCGATTTTTCTGGTGCATATCCGGCTCCGAGAGTCAGAAGATGCTCCTTCGTTCTATCGCGAATCCCCACAAACACAGATGGATTCTCGGTTGAGCAATTCCAAATGTAACCCGTTCTCAGCGACCATATCCGTTTCAATCTTGCTTCAACGCCCAGATTCAGACTCCAATACATAAGCCCGTATTCAGGATCGCTGGTAGTGGGTGTTGAAGAATCCCGGAAATGATATTCCAGACCGGCCAAAATCCTATCCGTAAAATCATAAGCGCATCCTACCCCAAAATGTGTGAACATCAGAGCTTCCGGGTAGGGGGTGTAAGTAAAGGTCTCGAGGGGGTAGTGATAGTCGGAAGAGACTTCTTTATCTGAGTAGAAAATGCCCAAACGTGCCTTTGACGTCAATCTGTAGATCGCTCTTATTCTGAAGCGGGTGTAATAGTAATCGTCGTCACCGTTATATTCGTATTTGTAATCCGCTCTTCTGATGTGAGCAATCACTTCAAAGCCGAGATTCATCCTGTTCTCGATCTCAATTATGCTCTGCGCCGAAGCCCTCAAGGTGTAATAATCCCAGTAGTTAAAGTCATGTCCTGAGTCCAACGACTCGTATCCAAGAAGAATGGCCAGCGTCATCATATCAAAATGTTTACTGCTTACGCCCAAATCAGTGCACAAATACTTGGTTATATTGCTTAAGTTTCTATGTGTGGGTTCATAACTCATCTCCGCATCAAACTCCTTGTATTGCATATGTGCTCCGACTGAAGCAAGAGAACCTATATTCCCGGAAAGGACAAAGGAGGCTTCCGGATATTTTAATTGGTACCTGGTATCGGGACACTCTCGGTCTCGATAGAAATAATTTCCTTCTAATCCCAAGGCATATTTTTCGTTTTTTCTGAGGTTTATTGAAATGTTTCCCCTGAATGAGCCTCCCTCCGCATTGCATCTGTACCATATAGGATATCTTAAGTGCGGGATGAGGTGATAGCATTCTATATCTTTGATATCGTATACCTCCCTGAGCACATCTACTCTGACTGTAGAACCTTTTTCGTCCTCCAGAAATCCCGCCGGATTTCCCGCGAAATCCCACAGGTTGATCATGTTGGATTCGTCCTCGATCACAATGGACAGATCGCCCATGCCCATGAGCCTGCTTCTGGTAGCATGAGCAGGCGAACTAATGCTGAGGAGCAAAAGAAGAATGATAAAGGGAAAAACTGCCAATTGTCCTCTTCGCATGTTCAGTACTCCTCTTCTTGCAAGGAATATCCCCTCTCCTCCGGGCAGGAGTAAATCTGCCTGAGGTTAAATGAATGGTCAGCCTGTGAATTCTGCTCCTGGCGATTCTAAAGCGTAGTTTTGAAAGACAGAGAAACGGTGTTTTGGCTCAGCTTCGGAGTCCAGGGCCCGTAGTAATAGTCGTGGAACTTGCCGAAAGTGTGGATATAGGAAAGCTCCAGCAGAAGTTTCGAACCTGAGGGCTGATAACTGAATCCGGAGGTGATTTTGCTTTGCCAGGTATCCCGCTTTTTGTCGAAGTTGGGATTTTGGTTGGTCTCCGAGCGAATAAAACCACCCCTTATTGTCACAGACTCGGAAAGCTCTCCTTCTATTCCCAGATTCAGGGATTCGTTTTTCAAGCCACCACCCTGGAAAAACTGTTCTGAAGGCATTGCGGAATCCCTGAAGTGGTATTCCGCTCCCATCAATATATTTTTGCCGGCTGCATATGAGAGCCCCAGGCTGTAATGCCTGACATAGAATGTGTAACCGGGAAGCGAGGTGATGGCGTATGTGGGTTCATAAAAGCCGATAAATGGCTCGCGGTCAAAGTAGAAAAGAGCGAACCGGAGCTTGGAAGACAGGTG
>CAYMNI010000100.1:0-8926 GCA_964391755.1 uncultured Ignavibacteria bacterium | reverse complement strand
GTGAGCTGTTGGAGGGAGGCGCAAAGAGAAATCCCGCCATGGCCCATCCGGGCAGCATCGTGGTGGTAGTGCCGCCCGGGAAAAAGCCGCGCTATGTCAAGCTGTACGACCAGACGGACCAGGTCCCCGATCCGCCTTCGGAGGTGTAACCAGGAGATGTCGGCGAATCCGGCGGCCATGGCGCAAGGGTGTGGTGATCGCTTGATATAGGCAGAAGCACAAGCAAGGGCGGGGCCAAAAGCTCTGCCCTCTTCTTTTCCCCTTAAGATTTCTCTTTATTTTGGTGAAATGTTGTTTATATTCCAAGCGTAGAGAATATGAAAACATGCGCCCATAGCTCAACTGGATAGAGCATCTGCCTACGGAGCAGAGGGTTGGGGGTTCGAATCCCTCTGGGCGTAGTTTTTTTTATCGATCAAGAGACTGCTGAGGCGCACGGGATTCTGATTCCGGCGATCTCGCAAATCTTACCTCTCCCCCTATCATCCCCCTCTGCATGACTATGGAGAGGGGGACCGAGCGGGCGAGGTTGACTTAAGCGCTCAGGAACCGGAGCAATCTCCATGTCAGAGAACATCGATTTGTCCAAGTACCGAAGCGAGTTTCCTTTCACCGACAAGATTTCCTTTCTGAATCACGCCAGCTTCGGGCCGCTTCCGGAGCGCAGCTGGGCTGCCACGGAGGAATACTATAGATACATGAGATTGGAAAAGACCAAGGACTTGGATGAGGAAGCCTTCAACAAGCTGGACGAAATCAGACTCATGGTGTCAAATATGATCAAAGCCAAACCGGACGAGATCGCCTTTGCCGCCAACACCTCCTACGGGCTGAACGTGGCCGCCTGGGGTTTGGATTTGAAACCCGGGGACAAAATCCTCCTCTCCGATGTGGAGTTCCCCTCCAATACTTATCCCTGGACTAACTTAAGGCGCAAGGGAATCGTTGTGGAATTCGTTCCCAGCAAAAACAGGTTCTTCGATATCGACAATTTCCTTGGGGCCATAGACGCCAAAACCAAGGTGCTATCTCTAAGCTTCGTACAATTTCTCAACGGATACAAAAACGATCTGAAGACCATCGGAGAGATCTGCGAAGAAAAGGACGTTTTCTTCGTGGTGGACGGCATTCAGGGTGTAGGCTGCCTGGACTTGGACGTAAAGGAATGCAAGATAGATTTCATGGCCTGCGGCGGCGCCAAGTGGCTGCTCTCGTCCTTGGGGACGGGTTTCTTTTACCTCTCTTCCGAGGCCAAGAGGAAAGTGGAAACTGTGTTCTCCGGCTGGCTGGGCGTGGATTGGAAACTCAACTTCGCGGACTTGTTGAGATTCGATCTTGAGCCGTTCCCCTCGGCCCGCAAGTTCGAAATCGGAACTTATCCCTATTCCGTGATCTGGACCATGCACTCCTCTCTGCAAATGCTTTCCGAGGCGGGAATTCCCAACATCCAACGACACAATCTGGCGCTGTTGGACCTGCTGATTGACGCGTTGAGGGATAAGGGCTACCGGATAACAAGCTCGCTTGACCCCGATCATCGTTCCTCCATTCTCTCCTTTTCGGGGAGGGACATCCGGCGATTGTTCGACCTGCTTTGCGAAAACGACGTCAAGGTTTCCCTGCGTGAGGGAAGCATTCGGGTATCGCCCCATTTCTACAACAACCGGGATGACATGGAAAGGCTCATCGGACTTCTCTAATGGGATGATTCCCCGAACAACGCATAAATCCCCTGCGTATAGTTATTCAAACGGACTTTCACAGGAGGAGTTCATGTCGCAACGTAAGCTTCGTTTCGGATTCGGCAGTCTCTTTGTATCATTGATGTTTACTGCAGCCTTGCTTTTGGGGGCAATCGTTCACGCGCAGAACTACACTTTAGAGGAGGCCAAAAGGCTCATCGACGAGGGGGAATTCGAGCAGGCCCGGGAAGTTCTGCTGAAGTTGGTGGAGAGCCGGCCGGAAGACCCGGAGGTCAATTTCCTTTTGTGCCGGGTGTTCGTGGCCTTCGGCGATCACGACAACGCCATCAAATACGGGAAAAAGGCGGTGGAGTTGGACGACTCGGTATCCGACTACCATCTGTGGCTGGGTCGGGCACACGGCATGCAGGCGCAGAACGGCAGCCAGATAAAAGCCATTTTTCGGGCCAAAAGGGCCAAGGACGAATTCGTGAAGGCGGTGGAGCTCGACTCCACCAACATCCACGCCCGCTTTCAACTGGCCGAGTATCTTTTGATGGCTCCGGGAATCGCCGGAGGCGACAAGAAGAAAGCCAAACAACACGTGCAGATCATAGAGCAGGCTGATTCGCTTTACGGGGCGCTGGCCTGGGGATACTATTGGCAGTTCACCGAGGATACCCTCCAGGCCGAACAAGCCTTCCGAAGGGCGGCTGAGTTGGATACCACCTATGATCATCAAGCCACCTATGCCTTGGGTTTCTTCTTGTACAATCAAAGAAGATATCACCGGGCGGCGGAGGCCTTCCAACAGGGATATCAGAAATACCCGGACGAGATGGGTCTTTTGTACCAGGTGGGGCGGAGCTACCTTTATGCCGAGGACAGCCTCGACAGGGCAGAACGTTGTTTCAAACAGTACCTTCAGGTCGAGCCAAAGAAAAACGCCCCCGACTGGGCCGCGGCTCACTGGAGGCTGGGCATGGTGTACGAGCTAAAAGGGGAGTTGGATTTGGCTTTGGCCGAGTTGGAGGAGGCGGTCAGGCTGAACCCGGAAAGCAAGGATTACGAAAACAGGTTGAAGACCGTCAAGAGGAAGATAAAGGAACGAAAGTGAGAAGAAGCCCGGTGGCCGGCCTACATTGAAGACGCGGCTGTGCCTCTCCCCACTGTTCGTCCCGAATTTTCCTCCCGCTGTTTCTAAGTATCCGGTACTTTCCCGCTTACCTTCTTGAGCGAATCCCATACTTCATAAAGACGTGCCGGTTGAAATGCAGGAATCTGCCCCAAGCAGAGGTCTTGGTGTGGGAGACACTCGGCAGGCTATAGACCGGTTCCAACATTTTCCCCCTTAATCGAGCATTCTGCTCATGCCCGGCCGAACGGTTCATGTCACGCCCCGGCAGATTCAAGTCTTTGCAGGCTAAGATACTAATGATCTCGTTCGGTCCTATAAGTAGAATTGGCACGCAGATTGCGTGAACCCTGCCGAGAAATCGAGAGAGGCAAGATCAAAACCTAAAAACAAAAAAAGGGGCAACGACACTTCGAGGATTTTCTAAAGATGTTGGCTCTTTAACCGATAAGCTTCAACAACGGGAGTGTGGAGGGGACGGCCGCGGTTAAGTCAGATCGAAGGTTTTCTCGCCCGCGGAAAGCACTTCCCAAAGTGGTAAGCTTAAACGTACTGCGGAGGGGAGTTTCGCTTTCAGATTTCCAGAAGAAGAGAGACGCACGGTAAAAATTGCTGAGCGAGCGTGAGTCATAGGACTTCGTGTCCCGACTTCTCATCAGCTTCAAAAAGGAATCGCTTTCGATGGTACTCCTTTGGGGGATTGTTGAAACCTATCAGTAGGGAAGCGAAAACCCAAAAACCCAAAAAACAGAAGAAGGGGGGTGAAAAAGAATGAAGGCCATGAGGAAACTGTTTTCAAGCCAGGCTGGATTCACTCTGGTCGAGTTGGCCATCGGGCTGGTGATCATCGGTCTTTTGATCGGAGCCATTCTGGGAGGTGCCCAGATGATCAAGAACGCCAAGATCAAAAGGCAGATCTCCGACCTGCGGGGTCTCTACGGAGGGGTCTACACCTACTTCGACAGATTCCTGCAGCTGCCGGGAGATAGCGATGCCGACGGTTACTTCGATGCGGATTCTGCGGTGTGGGCCGATGTTGAAGCCGAGGAGTTAGCTTACGAGACCAAGAGGAGTCCGTTCGGAGCCAAGTACTACTTCGGCGCCGACACCGCTGCGAGTCCGACCGCTTGGAGGAACGGCAACTACATCATGGTAAGTCTTCCTCCGGATGTGTGCGAGAGCGTGGACAGGCAGCTGGATGATGGAGCCGACAGCACCGGCTTCGTCGTATCAAGCTCGACTTACACCGGTACGGCAAAGATCAGTCTCTACTATTTCATCGACTAAGGCAAAAGGATCGGTTGGGAGAGGATGAGGCTTTAAGGCAGCGTCCTCTCCCAGCCGAATTGCCTCCTTCTTAAGATTGTCGGTTTCTTTTTGCTAAGGGCAGGCCGGGGATACCACCCCTTCAGGTGTCCTCTTATGTGATTTTGGGCAGCGCAGTTTATCATATTGATACTCAGGATCCAGATGAGCTTCTCACGCCGGCGGAAAACATATTGGCGCTCCCCGGAGGGGTTTACCCTCATGGAGCTGGCCATAACCATGGCCGTAGCAGGAATGCTGATGGTCTCGGGCGTGGGTTTCTTCGCAGCCATAAAGAAAAGAGAGAGGGAGGTCAAAACCAAATCGGAGATGGAAAGCATCCGGGAGGCCGTCTTGGGCTACTATCAGAATCACCTGGTGTTGCCGTCCCCCGATTCGGGTTATGCCGTGCCGGTAGACGAGCTGGAGCTTTCTCCAAATGCGCAGAAAGATGAAATCTATGCCGGCAAGTACTACGCCTACGTGGCGGCCAATGAGGGAACCCCCTTCGCCGAATTGACGGTTGACGGACAGTCCATAGGAGGCACGGCCATGGTTCTTATATCCAGCGGCACCAACCTCCGCTTCGACGAGGACAACGCTAATTTAACCGACGGGCAGTATACCCAGGAGGGAACCTCGGGGGATTTCGACGACATATTGGTCTATCTCTCGGGTAACGAGCTGGCCTCCCAAACCGTATGGCGGAGGGAAATCGAAGGGGAAGTGGCGGTTTTAAATAACGCTGCCAAGATTCTGGCGGAGAACGACGACGACCAAGACGGCTTCGTGGACGAGGATTCCACCGATGCCTCCGGCAACTCGGACTCCAGCACCGATTGGGGTTTGGTGAGCGGAATTCAGTCCCTGGTCAATGCGGGACTGCTGTGGAATCCGGACCACCTGGTCGATCCCTGGGGCGTCGAATACTGCTGGGACTCATTCAATCACGAATTCTATTCCGCCGGTCCCAACAAGACCGACGAGGGATGCGGCGGCGACGATATATGTCCCTAAAAGGAGCAGAAGACAGATGATGCTCTGCATGGACTTCAACGGAAAGCAGGTCTTGATAGCCGGCATAGCCAAGGAGAGAAAGAAATTCAAGGTGATCTCCTCGCTGGAGCTCCCTGTTTCCGATTTGCCCCTCTTCTTTGGGGAGCAGATCAAGAACATGTTCGGGCGGGTTGACGAGATAAGAGTGTCCGCATCATTGGAGGGCACCTTCCACAAGATATTCATCGTGCCCGATTTGAAGAAAACCATGATGTCTTCGGCCGTGGGGACAGAGGTCATAAAGGCCCTCGGAAACGAATACCAGTTTAAGGAGAAGGACTTGGGCCAAATCCCCGGTCCCGGCAACAAGGTCAATCGAAAGATGATGACCGGGGGAATAAAGAGGAGCGCGCTGGAAGAACTGTACGGTACGTTCGCCAACTCCAGGACCAAACCCAGCCTGTACACCACCTACCCGGCGGCGGTACAGGCTCTGCTCGAGAAACTGGAGGTGCTTTCGGATAAGCCGCTGGCCTTCATCCAGGTTGACCCCCCCGCCTGCCGCATTATCGTGTTCAAGGGGGCGGAGATCCGGCTGACCCGGGAGCTCACCATGACTGCCGCGTCGGAGGAGGCAGAGAACTCGGCCTTGGCCAAAGACATCTACCGGACCCTCCTCTTCTACAACGACAGCTACCCGGAAGAGAGAGCCGAGAGGCTCATGTTTGCCGGCAGCTCCGCCACCCCGGAGATAGAACAGAACTTAAGGCAGAAAACCGGAGCCGATATCGTCAAGTTCGACCCGGAGGGCACTTTCGAGTTCAGCGAGCAGGCAGCCCGGGTTCATCCGGCATGTTTGGGCCTGGCCCTCTTGGACATCGACCGGCTGGATTTCGGATTCGTGCCGTTCTCCGTGCAGGAAAAGAGGAAGGTCCAGAGGATGCTGATTTTGTGCTCGTCCGCCACGTTCGCGGTGCTGTTTCTTTTCCTTGTGGCCATCTCCCGATTCACTTTCGACTTGGGTGACCTGAAGGCCTTTCAAGGGGGGGTCAAAGGCGAGATAAAGATGAAGGAGGATCGACTCAGGGAGATGCCTTTGGAGTTCGTTTCTCAGTCCATCGAGGCCTCTCAACCGCCCTGGTCCGAAATCCTTCTGGAGCTGGCGGCCGTGATTCCGCCGGGCGTGGCGCTTGAGACTTTCACCCTGAAAGACGCAAAAAAGGTGTGGAGGGGAGAGGTGGGCGGTGTGGCCGACGGAACCGACGAGATAAACTCCCTGCTGAAGGTGGAGGAGACGCAGAATAACTTCTTGAAGTCTCCCCTTTTCGATGGCGTCAAGTTGACGGAAAGGGAGCTTCGGGGCGAACAGGTCCAGTTCAAGATAATCTATCAGTTGAACATCTAAAGATGGGCAAAGACAAAACCATAATCTTAATCTTCGTTCTTCTGATCCTGGCGATTTCCTTTCTGGGGGTCAAGAGGGTGGGATCGCTGAGAGGACAGATAGCCGAGCAAAAGGAGCATCTGGACAAGTCAACCCAACGATTGGATTATCTCAACGATCTGGAGCAATCGCTGGAAGAGAGAAGGCAAAGCGGCAAGGTGTTGGTGGAAATACCCCGGGCGCACGATCCCATGGCCAACCAGGTTTTGATGGAGAAGTTCATAAGGTCATTTCTCTCCCGGTTGGGGCTGGAGGCGGAGGTGAAGGTGGAGAACGAGCGCAAGAGCAGAGATTTTCCGGACGTGGTCACGGTGAACGAGGTGCCCCTCAGAATCGGCATAAAAAGCTACGCCTCTTATGATCAAGTCATAAAGATGCTCAAGGAATTCAGAAACTTCCCCTTCGTGGTGGAGGTGCTTACCATCGGGGGGACGGACGTGGCCGTGCCGGGACATTTAAGGGTTCAGCTCAAATACTACGTTATTCCGAAAGGTTCTTAAGATGGAACTGGCCAAAGCTCTGAAATCGAAAAAACTGCTGCTGGTTGTGGGTCTGGTGGTGGTCATTCTGGTTGGCTTTTTCGCACTCAAGTTCATGACCTCCGAATCAGAGTACCAAACGGAGCCCGAGAAGCCCCGATCGGCCCACAAGACCACCCAGAAAATACCCAAGACGGCGAAAAAGGACGAGCCGGAGACCTCTCCGCTTTTCAAGGCCATGGAAGCTCTCAAGGACCCCTTTCGGGCGGAAGATCCCAAAGCGGCGGAGCTGAAAGACAAACTCGATCTGGCCAAGAAGGAGGTGGAGTACCTCAAGGCCATCCTGGAGGAGAAAAAGCTCAAGCAGGAGATAAAGGAGATAGAGAGGTCCTTAGCCCAAGACCAAGGTGCCGGCACGCCCGCCAGCGAGGTGGCCATCCTCCCGTCGGGCGAGACACAGGCAGAGAGCAAATCGCAAAGCGGGCTTTTGGTCAAAGCCATCCTCATAACCGATGAAACCAGAAGCGCCCTTTTGGTGTCCGGGAACAGGAGAACCTGGGTGCACGAGGGAGAACATTTCGATGGCTGGGAGATAAAGCAGATAAGGGACGAAAGCGTGGTGGTCTTAAAGAAGGGCAGGAAGTTCGTCTTCTTCTACGACCGCCCGGCCATCGGCTTCGAAGGTGAGTCATGAGACAATATCATCCCACAAAGAAAGCATTATCCCCGCTTTTGGTGCTGGTCCTGCTCTGCGGCTGTGCATCGAATCTGGCTCAACAGGACGTAGACCAGGCCATGACCAAGATCGAAAAGAGCGCGGTAGCTCCTCCACCCGTGCCGCCCGGCCTGAAGCCGGTTCCCATCCTGGAGGCCGAGCCCGATAAGGAGAAGCTCTTTTCCTTCTCAGGAAAAGACATAGCTTTGGAGGACGTGCTTCTCCCTTTGTCCAAGAAGGGCGGCTTCAACATAATATGGGACAAAGAGGTCAATCCTCAGTGCCGGATCAGCGTGAGCTTCGAGGATCTGACCTTAGAGGAGGCGCTGCAAACCATATTCGCCGCCACCGAATACCTTTATTCCACCAACAGCCCCACTCTCCAGGTGAAGCTCATCGACACCCGAACCTTTGAGTTGGGGCAGCCGCCCAACAAGACCACCTCTCAGATACAGGTAGGGGGAGACGTTTTGGGCTCCATACCCAACGTGGGAGGCATGAGCGGACAGGTCCAAATAACCGGCGCCACGGACGACCAGTCGATCGACTTGTGGATGCAGGTGGAGCAGGCTCTGGAGAAGATAATCTCTCCCGAAGGGAAATATTTCATAAACAGACTCGCCGGGATCGTGACCGTGACCGACCGCAAGAGAAATTTAAGGATAGCGGAAGATCTGATGGAGAACTTAAGAAGGACGCTGAACAGACAGGTCCTAATCGAGGCCGAAGTGGTGGAGGTCACCCTGGAGAGAGAGGAGTCGTGGGGAGTGGATTGGTCGGCGGTTCATTCCTTCCTGCTGGACAAGAAGGAAATAGGGTTGACCGCCAAACAGACCTTAAGCTCGTCCGGGTCGGTGGTGGAGTTCACCGCCTCGCGGCATGATGCCGACTTGGTGGTGGACATGCTGGGTCGATACGGAGAGGTCAACGTTCTATCCAAGCCCCGGGTCAACGTGATGAACGGCCAAACGGCCATGATCAACGTGGGGCGGGTGATAAGTTACTGGGAGCTGACCGGCCTCTCCGCCGGCGGAGAGGTGGGACAGCCCATTGTCTTTCCGGAACAGAAAACCGTCCTTCTGGGCTTAACCATGGGAGTGACCCCGTTTATTTCATCGGACGATTACGTCACCCTGCAGGTGATTCCCATCGTCAGCGATGCCTCCACCT
>CAYMNI010000099.1:0-8955 GCA_964391755.1 uncultured Ignavibacteria bacterium | reverse complement strand
TGCTCAAGGAGATCTTCGAGCAGCCCACCACCCTGCGCAATGCCATCCGGGGACGGCTGAATTATGAGGAGGGAACTTCCCGCCTAAACGGCCTCAACCTGCAGTACGAGGAGTTGCATCTTATCGATCGGATAATCCTCACCGCCTGCGGAACCGCCTGGCATGCGGCCATGGTCGGTGAATATATGATCGAGGATGCGGCTCACATTCCGGTGGAGGTAGAATACGCCTCCGAGTTCCGCTACAGAAGTCCCATAATCAACGAAGGAACGGTGGTTTTCGTGATAAGCCAGTCCGGCGAAACCACCGATACCCAGGCGGCCCTCAGAGAGGCGAAGAGAAAAGGTGCCACGGTTTTGGGCATCTGCAACGTGGTGGGAAGCACCATCGCCCGGGAGACCGACGGCGGCGTTTACATTCACGCTGGGCCCGAGATCGGAGTTGCTTCCACCAAGGCCTTCACCTCTCAGATGATGATTTTGGCTTTGATCTCCCTGCTTCTGGGCCGGATGAGAAGTATGTCCCTGGAAAGAGGGAGAAAGATAATCGACGCCATCTACAAAATACCGGACCAGGTGCAGCAGATCCTCGAGAATGACGACCACATCAAGGGCATCGCCGAGAAGTATTATCAGAACAACAATTTTCTGTACCTGGGAAGAGGAGTCAATTTCCCCATCGCCATGGAGGGCGCTCTAAAGCTCAAGGAGATCTCCTATATACATGCCGAAGGCTACCCGGCTGCGGAGATGAAGCATGGGCCCATAGCCTTGATAGACGAAAACATGCCGGTGGTGGTAATAGCCTTGAAGGACAAAGTGCACGACAAGGTTCTGTCCAACATTGCAGAGATCAAAGCCCGACGAGGAAAGGTGATCGCGGTGGCCACCCAGGGGGACGACCAGATAGAGGACAAGGTGGATCATGTGATATACGTTCCCGGCACGGTCGAGCTGCTGACCCCCATACTCTCGGTGATTCCCCTTCAGCTCTTGGCTTATCACATGGCCGTCTTGCGGGACTGCAACGTGGATCAGCCCAGAAACTTGGCCAAGAGCGTAACCGTGGAATAGAACCGACGCATAAATGGTTCGGACGCGCATTCCGGCGCGTTGGCGCGGAGCCGTCCGGTTTTCTCTGTATAGCGTAAGAAATAATCTCGCACGAATCAGTATCGGCTGCAAATTTGAGTTGACAAAACCGGCGATGGGGATATAATAAAAGTCTGCCAACGGAGAATCACATGGTCGCAAGCATGACAGGATACGGCACTGCCGAACTGGTGCAGGAGGATCTCAAGGCTGCGGCGGAGATCAGCTCAGTCAACAATCGTTTCTGCGAGATACAATTCCGCTTGCCCAAGAACCTCTCCCCTTTGGAGCCCAAGCTGAAAGAGATGATCCTCTGCCACATCAGCCGGGGGAAGGTCAGCTTCAGCTTGAGCTGGGAGGAAGCCGCTCCTGTAGCATCGTTCGTCAAGTTGAACCAGGAAGCAGCGGACGTCTATTTCAACATCATGAAACAGTTGAAGGAGAGATACGGGCTGGAAGGAGATGTCAGGCTGGATCAGTTCTTCAACCTGCCCGACCTGGTGAAGGTGGAAAAGGAAGAGCCGGATTTGGACAAAGCCTGGGAAATCGTCTCGGACATAACCCAGAGAGCTTTGGAGCAGTTCAATCGGATGAGAACGGCGGAAGGTGAGAAGCTGGGCCAGGACATGATCCTGAGGATAGAGAAGCTCAACCAAACCATACGCCAAATCGAAAGTTTGGCCCCCCAGAGCATCGTCGCCTACCGCCACAAGCTGGAGAGCAAAATAAACGAGCTTCTGGACAACTCCAAGGTGGACCGACACCGGCTGGAACTGGAGGTGGCGTTGATGGCGGAGAAATGCGACGTAACCGAGGAGTGCGTCAGGTTCATAAGCCATAACCAGCAGTTTCTCTCCGCCATAAAAGAGGACGTGCCGGTGGGCAAACGACTGACTTTCCTGCTTCAGGAGATGAACCGGGAGGCCAACACCATCGGATCCAAGGCTGCGGATGCGGAGATATCGAAAAAAGTGATCTACCTGAAGGAAGAAATCGAGAAGCTGAGGGAACAGGCACAGAACATAGAATAGCGTCCGGTCGATCAAGCGAGTTATGAAAGATCCTATCCATCCCGAATACTTGAGATCGCTCCGCAATATGACCGCTGAAGAGAGATTGCTTAGAGCATTCGATCTGTCGGAATTCATCCGGCAGCTCTTCGCATTCGGACTGCGGAAGAGGTTTCCTCGTCTGTCGGATGATGAATTCAGGAAACTGCTTTTGGAGCGTCTGGATAAGTGTCACAACAGGAACTGGTGAGAAGACTCCTAACGGAGTTTAGCCGGAATCGAAGCGTGGGACGGTCTGAGTTGAAACATCATAGTTTCGTCACTAGATAACCATGACCATTCTTCCAGCGACACTTTGGTCGAACGTTAAAGTTCAACTGGCGGCAAAAGCGGATTGACGTGTTTACGTTCTCATGACTAAACGAACCAAGGGCCTACTGATAGTTCTCTCTTCTCCCTCGGGCGGGGGAAAAACCACCATCTGCGAAAAGATACTGGGAAGGCACAAGGACTACGTTCGCTCCGTCTCCGTCACCACCAGGAAGAGAAGAAAAGACGAAAAACAGGGGCAAGACTACCTGTTCGTCACCGAAGAGGAGTTCAAACAAAATATAAGAAAACGCCAGTTCGTCGAGTGGGCTTGGGTGCATGGCCATCGATACGGGACCCTGAAAGAATCCGTGAGCAAATCCAAAAAAGCCAGGAGGGTTGCGTTCTTCGTGCTGGACGTGCAGGGGGGGATGGCCATGAAGGAAAAATACCCGGAAAGCGTTCTGATCTTCATTCTTCCCCCCTCTATGAGGGAACTCAGAAGAAGGCTCATCTATCGGGGAACCGAGGAGAAGCGACAGCTGAGAGACAGGCTGAAGACCGCGTTAAAGGAAATTCGCTTCTGGTCGAAGTATGATTATGTCGTGATAAATGAAGACTTGGGACAGACCGTGGAATCTGTGGAGCGGATCGTCCAGGCAGAGCGACTCAGATCCGGCCGGTTCGACTACGCCGGTTGGAGCAAAAAGGAAGGTCAAACCGGAAGGCGCAAGCCTTGAGGAGACCGAGCCAGAAGGTTCGGGCCGACATGGGATTTCATCCTGCGTTGCGGGAAATCAAAGCCCGCAACTTCGCATATGGATCGAGGTCCGTATCCGTTCGGACTCCGGCCCTCAACCGGCAAGACCTCTGAATGAGGCAAAGATTTCGGTGCCGACCATCGTTTAGTCTTTTGCTCCAAAGACGGATATCAGAAGGAGGAACTGATGGAATTGGATCGAACCAAAGATATCGAGAAAGCTTTCAGCAATAGGTACGAGGCGGTTCTTAAACTGGCCAAGTACGCCCGAAGATTGAATTTGGAGAGGCTGCGCGAGAAGTCGGAAGGCGGAGAGGATGAGGCGTCATCCGTCGACGAGAAAGCCGCCAAGGTGGTGGCTCAGGCGCTCAAGGACGTGCTGGACGGACGCGTGGAGTTCGAGAAGCTATAAAGATCAAGCGCCGGAGCTGGCGGCGGAAGTGTCATCGCCCCAGAGTCCGAAATACGCGTCAAGGAGCGGTTTTAGTGGATAAGAGCCTGGTCATAGTTGAGTCCCCGGCCAAGACCAAAGCCCTGAAGAAATTTTTGGGCAAGCAGTTCATGGTGGAGGCCTCGGTGGGGCACATAAAGGACCTTCCCAAGCGGGAATTGGGGGTCGAGATCGACAACCACTTCTCCCCCGTGTACGAGATCATAAAGGGAAAGAAAAAGGTGGTCCAGCTGCTCAAGTCGCAGTCCCGCAAGGCCAAGACGGTATATTTAGCTCCGGACCCCGACCGGGAGGGTGAGGCCATCGCCTGGCACATCGCTTCCGAGATTCAGAAGATCAATCCGAGAATCCTGCGTGCCTCTTTCAACGAGATCACCAAGCAGGCGGTGCTGGAGGGCATCCAGAGGGCAGGAGAGATCGACACCAACCGGGTCAACGCCCAGCAGGCCAGACGGATTTTGGACCGTCTGGTGGGTTACAAAATCTCCCCCCTTCTGTGGAAGACGGTATATAAGGGCCTAAGCGCCGGCCGGGTACAGTCGGTTGCTCTGCGCATAATATGCGAGAGGGAAACCGAGGTTGAGAATTTCGTCCCCAAGGAATACTGGAGCATCTCCGCTCTTCTTGAGACCGAGCGCAAAGAACCTTTTACCGCCAAGCTGGCCAAGATCGACGGTAAGAACTTCGAAATCGGCGACCAAGGGAATGCCCAGGAGGTCTGTGCGGACATCAAGACAAAGAAATTCCAGGTGACCCAGATCGCCCGGGAGGAGAAGAAGCGACATCCGTATCCTCCATACATAACCAGCTCCCTGCAGCAGGACGCTGCCAGACGGCTGTCCTTCTCCCCCAAAAAGACCATGCAGATTGCCCAGCAGTTGTATGAGGGAGTGGAATTGGGGGAAACCGGAAGCGCCGGTTTGATCACCTACATGCGTACCGATTCCTTCAGGGTGGCCGAGGTGGCTCAGAAAGCTTCACGCGATCTTATTCAAAAGGACTATGGAACCGAGTACCTCCCATCCAAACCCAGGCAATACAGATCGAAGAAAACCGCCCAGGAAGCTCACGAGGCCATAAGGCCGACGTACGTGGAGTATCATCCGGAAGAGGTGAAGAAATTCTTGACCAAAGACCAACACAGGCTGTACCAGTTGATCTGGAACAGGTTTATCGCCTCCCAGATGAGCTCGGCCATATTCAGTCAGACCGGCGTCGACATCCAGGCCGGGAAGTACCTGTTCAGAGCTTCCAGCTCGCAACTTATGTTTGACGGTTTTCTCAGAGTATATCAGGAGGTCAAGGAGGAAAACTCCGAAGAAGCGGAACAGGCCAAGCTACCTCTCTTAAAAGAGAAGGATTGGTTGAACCTGCTTGAGCTTTCTCCCCGGCAGCACTTCACCAAACCCCCTCCTCGATTCTCCGAAGCAACGTTGATCAAAGAGTTGGAGGATAATGGAATAGGCCGGCCTTCCACTTACGCTCAGATCGTCTCCACCATAAAACAGAGGAAGTACGTGGAATCGGAAAGCCGCAAGCTTCTTCCCACCGAGTTGGGGAAGACGGTCAACCGGATTTTGGTGGAGAATTTCCCCGACATATTCGAAGTCAAGTTCACCGCCGGCATGGAGGAGGAGTTAGACAAGATCGAGGAGGGAAAGGAGCAGTGGGTGAAGGTGTTGGATGATTTCTATCAACCGTTTCAGCTCAACCTGAAGAAGGTGGAGAGCAAGAAGAAGCACATCCGTGAGCTGACCCAGCAGAAGACCGACGAAACCTGCGAGAAATGTGGCAGCCCCATGATCATCCGCTGGGGAAGAAACGGAAAGTTTCTGGCTTGCTCGGCCTTTCCCCAATGCAAGAACACTAAACCTCTGCCGGGTGACGAGAACGGAACCATCCTTCCCCAGGAGAAATGTGAGAAGTGTGGTTCCCCTATGATGATAAAGGTCAGCCGGTTCGGCAGATTCCTCTCCTGTTCCAGATATCCGGAGTGCAAGTTCACCCGTCCCATCTCCACCGGTGTGGGATGCCCGGAGGATGGATGCGGCGGGTTTTTGGTGGAAAGAAAGACCAGAAGGGGCAAAACCTTCTTCGGGTGTTCCAACTACCCCCAATGCAAATTCGCCACCTGGGACAGGCCCGTCAGCCAAAGTTGCCCGGGTTGCGGCGCTAAATTCCTCGTAGAAAAATCCTCCAAGACCAAGGGCCGGCATTTGAAGTGCCTTAGATGCGGGTATGAGCAGTCGGAACCCGCCGAAAGCGATGAAACCAAGAACTTGAGCCAATCCGCTCAAACCAAGGGATAAGGGAGAAATCGGCACACCTTGCGGTCTGCGCCCGGAGATGTCCCAGCCGGCGGGCTTGGCCGGCACTCGAAGCCCAAGCCGATGATAACCATGCAAGATTTAAAGCAGAGAAAAAGCAACTTCCTTCACCATCTGCGCCGAGAGAAGAATTTTTCGGAAAACACTGTGGTATCTTACGACCGCGCTCTTTTCATGTTCGAAGAGTTTCTCAAGAGTAAAGGCGCAGGTGAGAATTTTCTGGACCACACCTCCCGATCCGATCTGCGTGACTTTGTGGTCTTTCTGAAACGAAAGGGGCTGAAGGAAAACACCATCGCCCACCGGGTGTTCGTGTTGGGATCGTTCTTCAGATATCTGCTCAAGAATGGAGAAATAACAAAGAATCTGGGTTCGGACCTATCCGTCCCCAGGAGAAAAAAGCCGTTGCCCTCCTTTCTGACCGTTCCCCAGATGGAGAATCTGTTGAAAACTCCTGTGCGGGAGGGGCTTCTCGGCCTCAGGGACCTGGCCATACTGGAGTTGTTCTACAGTACCGGCATGCGGTTATCCGAGCTTTCCAATCTTGTGCCAACGGACATAGATTGGCAGAACCGGTTGATTCGGGTGATGGGCAAGGGCAAAAAGGAGAGAATCATTCCGGTTGGAGCAGAGGCGCTGACCGCCCTACGAGATTATCTGGATGAGCGTAAGCGACTACAGAAAGATCATGTGGAAGACGACCTGTCCAGCCAGGCGATTTTTCTGAATCGATTCGGCAAGAGGCTCTCCAGCCGGGGCATCGGAAGGATAGTCAAGAAATATGCTTCCCGGGTGAGCGAGGAGAAGCGTACCAGTCCCCACATGTTAAGACACACCTTCGCCACCCACCTGTTGGATGAAGGAGCGGATCTTCTGACGGTGAAAGAGCTTCTGGGACACGAAAGCCTTTCCACCACCCAGATTTACACTCACGTGACCACGGAAAGACTCAAGAAAGTGTACAAAAGAGCCCATCCCAGAGCGTAAAACCTAATAGAAAATGCTGTGGGAAAAAGACCGGGGGAGTGGGAGGCCAGGAGGTAAGGTCGATCAAATGGACCACAAAAACGCAAACTGAGGTACATAACCAGATGACCAGATCAACTACCATAATCGGATTGAAACGTAACGGCAAGGTGGCCATGGGCGCAGATGGACAGGTAAGCCTGGAGGAGACCATCGTCAAACAACACGCCAACAAGCTTCGCAAGTTGTATAACGACAGGATATTGGCCGGTTTCGCCGGCACTTCCGCGGATGCTTTCACCCTCTTCGAGAGGTTTGAGGCGAAAATCGAGGAGTTTCGGGGCAATCTTCCCCGCGCCGCGGTGGAGCTGGCCAAGGACTGGCGGATGGACAAGTACTTGCGGAGGCTGGAGGCACTTCTGGCCGTATTGGATCACCAGCATGCTCTGGTCGTCTCCGGAAACGGCGACGTAATTGAACCCGACGACGGCATCGTGGCCATAGGTTCCGGCGGAGCATACGCTCTGGCTGCGGCCCGGGCGTTGAAAGCCCATTCCGATCTGGATGCCAAGACCATAGTCAGAAAATCCATAGAGATCGCCTCATCCATCTGTGTATACACCAATGATCAGATAATCATAGAAGAGCTGTGATACGAAGGTGAATCTGGAGTTTAAGCGTATCTTTCCTTTGGGCAACCGGCGTCGCTTAAGCTCCTGTAGCTTTTGGGATAAATGCTCAGGGTCGGAGAACAAGAACCTGGCAACGCCGCCTGATTCCAGATGGCCATGCCGAGCAAGATTATGGCGGACAAACTGTTACGTTTAATACGAGACGTGTGAGAACATAGCAATCTGAGCTGAAGTCGAGGTAAAGGCTTTGAAAATAGGGAAAACTTGATATATTGATACGTGGTGAAAAGGGGATCGGGGATTGTTGTCTTAGGAGGTGCGAAAACTCAAGATGAGCCAATTGAAAAACCAGGTCGTTGCGGAACCGAAAAACTCTCATGGCGGGGAGGATTCTGTGGATCAGGACCTTAAAAGAGAACTCACCCCCAAGGAGATAGTAAAAAAACTGGATCGGTACATAATCGGACAGGACAAGGCCAAGAAGTCGGTAGCCATTGCTTTGCGAAATCGCTGGAGAAGACAACAGGTACAGTCGGATCTCAAAGACGAGATAATGCCCAACAACATAATCATGATCGGGCCTACCGGCGTGGGAAAGACCGAGATCGCACGAAGGCTGGCCAACTTAGCCAACGCCCCTTTCATCAAGGTGGAGGCATCCAAGTATACCGAGGTGGGTTATGTGGGTCGGGACGTGGAGTCCATGGTCAGAGACTTAACCGACCTGGCGGTCACTATGGTGAAAAGAGAAAAAGCCGAGGAGGTCAAATCCAAAGCCCAGAGCTTAGCCGAAGAAAAGATACTGGATTATCTTCTGCCTCCCAAACCCCGGCGTAAAAGAATCGAAACAGCGCCTGCGGACATCAACTCGCCCACCTTCAGCTTTACCGAAACCACCGAGGAAGACCCCGAGGAGAAATGGGAGAAATCTAGGGAGAAGTTAAGAACCCAGCTTCGCCAGGGGAAATTGGACAAGAGGAACATAGAGATCTCCGTGCCCAACGACAGGTTTCCGGTGATCGAGGTCTTCTCCCCTCAGGGAATAGAAGAACTGGGGGTTAATTTCCAGGAGATGTTCTCCGGCATGCTCCCCAAGAAAACCAAAAGAAGAAAGGTGCCGGTAGCAGAGGCGCAAAGGGTTCTCACCCAGGAGGAAATCGGTAAGCTGGTGGATATGGAGGGTGTGATCTCCGAGTCGCTGGAGAGGGTGGAGAATTCGGGAATAATCTTCATCGACGAGCTGGACAAGATCGCCGGAGAGAAGCCCAAGGAGGGACCGGACGTGTCCCGGGAGGGAGTCCAAAGAGATCTTCTGCCCATAGTGGAGGGAACCAACGTGATGACCAAGTACGGGCTGGTCAAGACCGATCACGTCCTGTTCATCGCCGCCGGCGCCTTCCACGCCTCCA
>CAYMNI010000098.1:2283-9071 GCA_964391755.1 uncultured Ignavibacteria bacterium | reverse complement strand
TGGAGTTAGACAGCCTCTCGGCGGATGATTTCGTACTCATACTCACCGAGCCGGAGAACGCCCTGATCAAACAGTATACTGCACTTATGGCCACCGAGGGGGTCAAGCTCACCTTCACCCGGGATGGAATAGAAGAGATCGCCCGGATAGCCAACTTAGTCAACGAGAGGACGGAGAATATCGGTGCCAGAAGGCTTCACACGGTGATGACCACCCTGTTGGAAAACGTCATGTTCGAAGTCCCGGACACCAAGATCAAAAGCGTGAAAATCACCAGACAGATGGTACAGAAAACGCTGAAAGACATCGTGGAGGACGAGGATTTAAGCCGATATATTCTATAGCCTTTGCATTTGGAATACAGAAGCTTGTTTCTGGGACTCTTGGAGTAAGAATTTGTCGCAGTAAAGCATCCAGATGGACACCCGTCCGGGCGAAGATCTCGCCTCGGCGGGGCTTTTGCGGTTCCCGGCTGTAGATGCCGGAGTGCAAGAGCTTGCTCTTGCGGTTTCAGAAATGCAATAACTTGTTGCTGCGAAGTGAAAACCTCAGCTTGGTTGGGCTTTCTTTGCCAAGGCAAGCCTCCGCACTCTAGATGCAGCAATTCGGATATGGACGAAGCCCTATCCGACAAAGCGGAAAGGAGATGTACACTTGCGCCAACTCAAAATCATAGTGGAAAAACACCCCGACGGCTATGTGGCATATCCATTGGGCTTAAAAGGAGTTGTGGTGGGACAAGGAGACAGTAGTGTAGGTCGGATATGGGCGAAGCCTTATCCGACAGGCTGATCGTCTGATGTTTGGAGGTTTAATCGTAGGGTGCTCGAAGCAAATAGCGAAGTGCCGATAGCTGATCGGCAGAAGAGGTGGAGAAACATATGAAATACAGGGTGAACATTCAAAAGACGGAAGAAGGTTACGCCGTTTGGTGTCCCGGGTTGCCTGGATGCTGGTCACAGGGGAAAACGGAAGAAGAGGCCATGGAGAACATCAAAGACGCGATCAAAGCATACCTGAAGACCGTGAAGGAGTTGAGTAAGGGCCAAAAAGCCCGCTACGTGGAAATCGGGATATAGCAGATGCCAAAGCTTCCGGGAATAGACCATGAAAGGGCGGTCAGAGCTTTTAAGAAAGCAGGCTTCCGGGTTGCCCGGGAAGGGAAACATATCACCATGACGGATGGTGAAAGGATCATCACTATACCGAGAGCAGATCCGGTTAACGCCATCACCATGGCCGGAATCGTGAAAGATGCCGGGCTCAGCATTGATGGTTCAAGAAACTCCTGTGAGGGAGTCTGGATTAGTTCGGTGCGAAGTAGCATCTGACAACTCTCATTTCCGATGGAGAGCCGATTGACAACCAATAACCGTTGACTGGAGAATCCGTGGAATTCAAACATCTCAAGCGTACTCATACCTGTGGAGAATTAAGAAAACAAGATACGGGCAAGACCGTCACTCTAAACGGCTGGGTGCATAAATGGCGCAATCACGGCGGCCTTCTGTTCATCGACGTAAGGGACAGGTACGGCGTGACCCAGGTGGTCTTCAAACCCGACCTCTTGGACCAGGAAATCATGAACCAAGCGTCTCATCTGAGGGCGGAATTCGTCATCAGCGTGGAGGGACAGGTCAATCCCAGGCCGGAGGGAATGGCCAACCCGGACATGCCCACCGGTGAAATCGAGGTGGTGGTGGGGAAGATGACCGTGCTTAACGAATCCAAAACCCCTCCCTTCGAGATTGTGGATGAACCCAACGCCAGCGATGAGTTGAAGCTCAAGTATCGGTATCTGGACCTGCGCCGCGCGCCGCTTCAACACAGGATCAAGATCAGACATCAATTCACCAAAGCGGTCAGGGATTACCTGGACAGTCAGGGATTCTTGGAGATTGAGACCCCTCTCCTGATGAGGAGTACCCCGGAAGGGGCCAGGGACTTCATCGTCCCCAGCCGGGTCAATCCGGGAAGATTTTACGCTTTGCCCCAGTCGCCCCAGCTTTTAAAGCAGATATTGATGATCTCCGGCTTCGACAAGTATTTCCAAATCGCCCATTGCCTGAGAGACGAGGATTTAAGGGCGGACCGGCAGCCGGAGCACACTCAAATCGACATGGAAATGGCTTTCGTCACCGAGGACGACGTCTTCTCCGTAGTGGAATCGATGATGGCGTACGGGTTCAAGAAGGTCTTAAACGTCGAGGTAAAAATCCCTTTTCCTCGGCTTAAGTTCAGCGACGCCATGGAGAGATACGGCTCGGACAAACCCGATACTCGATTCGGTTTGGAGATAAAACCGCTGACCGATTTCTTAAGACAGTCCCAGTTTAAGGTATTCTCCCAGACCATAAAGGAGGGAGGAATAGTCTGTGGGATCAACCTCAAAGGGGCTGGTCAGCTCTCCCGTAAGGAGATAGATAATCTGGAGTCGGTAGCTAAGGAGAGTGGGGCTAAGGGTCTGGTGTGGATGGCCAGGTCCGGTGACGGACTCAAGTCCTCCATCCTGAAGTTCCTGACTCCACAGGAGCAGGAATCCATCACCAAGGGCCTGGATCTAAAGCAGGGGGATACCGGTTTCCTGGTGGCCGACCGACCCAAGGTGGTGTACGATTCTCTAGGCAAATTGAGGCTGCATCTGGGTCATAAATTCGAATTGATCGACAAGAGCAAGTGGAACTTTTTGTGGGTGTACGAATTCCCACTTTTCGAGTACAACGCCGAAGAGGGCCGCTTCGACGCCATGCATAACATAGTCACCATGCCCTACCAGGAGGATATGGAAAAGCTGGAGCAGGGCTTTACCTCTTCTCTTCCCTTGGATCACCCGGATCATCCTTGGGTCGGCATAAGAGCCCGGCAGTATGATCTGGTGGTGAATGGTATGGAGATAGCCTCAGGAGGCATCCGTAATCACAAAAGGCAGATTCAGCAGAAGATCTTGAATGCACTGGGCATTGACAATGAGAGAGCCGAGAGGATGTTCGGCTTTCTTTTGAGGGCATTGGAATTCGGCGCTCCACCGCACGGAGGCATCGCTCCCGGCCTGGATCGCATAGTGGCTTCCATGACCGGCTGCGATTCCATCAGAGACGTGATCGCGTTTCCCAAAACCACCCAGGCTCTGTCGCTGATGGACGGCGCTCCCTCGGAGGTGGACGAGAAGCAGTTGAGGGAACTGAGCATAAAGGTGGTTAAAGGCAAGGAATAGCCGGAATCTAACAGATGATAATTCGGATTACACAATTCCTGACCGTGTGCTGTAGAGGTCGGATTTATCCGACCCGGAGAATCAGAGAGGCAAGCGTTTGTGTATTTGTCCGATTCCCGGACGGGATCGACTGATCATCGGGCCTCGATCTTCAGTGTTCGGGTAGTTGCCCGATTCATCGGGCTCCGATCCTGAGCTATTGTGTAATTGTATAATTCAAGGAGGACGAGAAAAACAATCTTGACAACGCACAAAACCATCGACATAAGCGGCGTAGACCAGAGGCTGCTTTTCGGACAGGGTAGTTCCTACCTGCAGCTGATCGAGGATCAGTTCGACGCCAAAATCGTAGCCCGGGGCGACTCAATATTCCTGGAGGGCGACGAAAAAGAGGTCCGCTTGCTGGAGACTCTGTTCTGCGATCTGGTCAATCAACTCAGGAAGGATCATAAGCTCTCCGAAAGGTATATTCTCTATTCTATCAACATGGTCAAGCAGGACGGCATCGGGCCTTTCAACGACCTTCAGGTTGGTGCCATCGTAACCTCCATCGTCACCCGGGAGAAGATAAAACCCCGTACCATAGGCCAGAAAGATTACATAACGGCCATCGAATCTTACGACATAGTCTTCTCCATAGGTCCTGCCGGTACCGGAAAGACCTATCTGGCGGTGGCCATGGCCGTCTCCGCACTTAAGAAGCGGTTGGTGGGACGGGTGATTCTGGTGCGACCCGCAGTGGAGGCCGGAGAGACTCTGGGATTCCTTCCCGGAGACATTCGGGCCAAGGTGGATCCTTACCTGCGGCCGGTGTACGATGCTCTTCACGACATGTTGTCCGCGGAGAAAATCCGCAGGCTGATGGAGATGGGAGTGATAGAGATCGTGCCCTTGGCCTTTATGCGAGGGAGAACCTTGAACAACTCGTTTGTCATACTGGACGAAGCCCAGAACACCACCGTGGCCCAGATGAAGATGTTCTTGACCCGTCTGGGAGAGAATTCCAAGGCGGTGATAACCGGAGACATCACCCAGATCGACCTGGAGAACAAAACCTCCTCCGGCCTGGTACAGATCCAGAAGATTCTTCAGGGCGTAAAGGGCATCGACTTCGTTTATCTCTCGGACAGAGACGTAGTCCGGCATCCTCTGGTGCAGAAAATCATCAAAGCCTATGAGAAGTACGAAAGCAGGCTGGATTCTCCGGCCCGGGCCGGGGAGCAACGGGGCAAGCAGAAACCGGCCAGCTGATGGGGCAACCTCAGATTTAGGAAAGCACAGTCACTATCGTGAATTTTATGAGTAGCGTAAAGAAATTGATTTTCGGCAAAAACAGCTCCGAGAAGAACAGTGTCGGGCAGAAGACGGTGGTGTATGGTTTCCGGGTGATTCTGGCCTTGATCACCACCGGCGTCATCGTCTTCCTCTTCCCCGTCTCCTCCATCTATCAGCCTTTGAGCCTCCCGGCCGAAGGAAGCGTAGCCAAAGAGCAGGTGGTGGCCCCTTTCACCTTTCCCGTTCTGAAAACCGACGAGGAGATGGGGCGGGACAAGGAAATGGTCCTATCCAATCTCCCGGTGATTCTGGATTACCACGCGGCCGCATGGGACTCTGTGGTCAAGCAGGTCAAAACCTTCTTCGTTCAGGTGGACAGCATCAACCACGAAAATCGGGTTCCCGGATCCCGGATCAGAGGAATGCGTCTGGTATTTCCCGACTTAGAGGAGGAGGGCATCTTTCTTCTGAGCACCGGCGACGACTTGGATGCATTCGAGTCCAACCTTTTGACCATACTCAAGGATTTCTATCATGCCGGGATGGTGGAGAAGGTAGAAACCCTGCCGTTCCATGACAGCCGTAAGGCTGTAATCTTAAGCGAGGCCGACGAGGTCACTGTCTCCGAGGACGACCTTCTGGACATCTCCAAGGCCAAAGAGAGGCTTTTGTCCCTGGCCCTGGTGAGATTCGAGCATGACCAGTTGCTGGTCAAGGCCATGTATGAAATCGGCAACCGTTTTTTGGTTCCCAATCTGACTCTGAATCCGGAGGAGATGGAGCATCGAAACCAGAAAGCGTTGGAAGCCATCACCCGCCAGAAGGGAATAGTGCTCAAAGGAGAGCTGATACTGGACAAGAACCAGAAGGTGACCAAGGAGGATTTGGAGAAGCTTGCCTCGCTTTCCCGCTATCGCATAGAGACGGGGCTCAAATCCGACCCCTGGCACTTCGTCTTTCCTCTTCTGGGCAGGATCTTCTTCGCCGGGGCCATAGTCTTGGGGCTGGCTCTGTTTTTGTATTTTCTTAAGCCGCACATCTTCTATGACAACAGCAAGCTTCTCATGATCGCCAGCACCCTGGTTCTGCAGATGATCCTGACCTACCTGATTCTCTTCCGCTGGGAGCTTTCCGCCTATTTGATACCGGTCACCATCGCCTCCATGCTCCTGACCATCCTTTTGGATTTGGAGGTGGGTTTGATCTTCACCTTCTCCCTGGGGGTGCTTTTGGGCGTGGTCAACTATTTCGACTTCAAGCTGGCCTTCATCACCATCGTGGCGGGAAGCTTGGCCTCGTTCAGCGTAAAGGACGTCACCCACAGGTACAGATTCTACCGGCCCATGCTCTACGTCTCCTTTGCCTACGTGGTCTTCATCTATTTCTCGGAATCTTTGAAGCTGTCTCCCTCCGGTGCCATCCTGTCTTTGTGTGGCTATGGACTTTTCAATGGATTCATCTCCACCATTCTGACCATCGGGCTTCTGCCCATATTCGAATCTGTATTCGACGCGACCACCGACATCACCCTTCTGGAGCTCTCCGATTTGAATCACCCGCTTTTGAAGAGGCTTTCTCTGGAAGCGCCGGGCACCTATCATCACAGCATCATCGTGGGAAATTTGGCCGAGGCGGGGGCCAAGGCCATCAGCGCCAATACGCTTCTGGCCCGGGTGGGGGCTTACTATCACGACATCGGAAAGGTGCAGAAACCGGAGTATTTCGTGGAAAACCAGATGGGAGCCAAAAGCAAACACGAGCGGCTGACTCCATCCATGAGCGCGCTCATTTTAGAGTCGCACGTAAAGGAGGGGGTGGAGATGGCTCAAGAGGCCAACCTTCCCCAGGCGGTGATCGATTGCATCCGGGAGCATCACGGCACCACCCTCATGCGCTACTTCTATAACAAGGCTTTAGAGCAGGGGGCTGGGGAAAAGGTAATGGATGAGTACAGGTATCCCGGTCCCAAACCCCGTTTCAGGGAGACCGCCATAGTCATGCTGGCGGATGCGGTGGAGGCGGCATCCCGCGTGCTGGACGACCCCAAACCCTCCCGCATAAAGACCCTGATAAAGAAGATCGTTGACTCAAAGCTGGCGGCAGGCGAGTTGTCCGATTCAAATCTGACTTTCAAGGAACTCACCGCCATACAGCAGGCTTTCCTCCCGGTGTTGATCAGCGTTTTCCATCCCCGGGTGGAGTACCCTGAGCCGGTACAGAAGACCGCTTCCGCCTGAAGATAACTAACCAGGGAACGGAAATCGAATTTGAGAAAAATCAACATTCACAACGCTCATCC
>CAYMNI010000098.1:0-2183 GCA_964391755.1 uncultured Ignavibacteria bacterium | reverse complement strand
GCGCTTCTGGTGGCACACGGGGTGCTTCATCTTCTGGGATATGACCATCAGGAGAAGAACCAGGAGACCGTAATGCGAAAAAAGGAGCAAAGCTACCTGAAAAGTGCTAGGGACGTCCCGATTGAAAAGTGAGCAGCTCCGGACCAAGGCTGTTTTTGTCGAAAGGGACATGTAACCTGCGGAACCAGACATGGAATTTGAAACAAAAGCTAAAACCAGTCGGGTAAATCAAGAATGAACGTAAAGAAATATGACCGAGGCTCGGAATGAACTTAGTTCAAAAGATGGCGCATCCCATATTAAGATTTTTGAATCGCCTTTTCGGATATGAGCCGGTGGGAAGAAACGCAAAGGAAAACGAAGAAGAGGATGAACCTCCGGGTACGGTTCCGGTGCTGGAGGAGGACGAGAGGCGGATGATCCACGGCGTGGTGGAGTTGGGAGAGACCGAGGTCAAGGAGATCATGCGGCCCCGTCCAGACATGGTCTGTGCGGAGGAGGATTCTTCCTTGGAACAGATAAGGGAGCTGGCAAAAAAACACGGACACTCGCGCATTCCCATCTACCGGGGAAACATCGACAGCATCACCGGCATCATTCACGTGAAGGACCTCTACCTGTCGGAGTCGGACAGTCAACAGAACGTCAAGTTGTCCTCCCTGGCCCGAAAAGCCTACTTTATCCCGGAAAGCAAAAAGGTGGATGAGCTTCTAAGGGAGTTCAAGAAGGACAAAATCCACATGGCCATCGTGGTGGATGAGTACGGCGGCACGGCAGGCTTGGTGACACTGGAGGACATCTTAGAGGAGATCGTGGGAGAGATACAGGACGAGTACGACAAGGAGGTTCCTCCCATTCGGAAGCTGGACCAAAACACCTATCGGGTGGATGCCAAGGTGAGCATAGAAGATCTGAATGAGACCTTAGACACCACCATAGAGGAAAAGGGATTCGAGACCGTGGGCGGTTTCATATACGATCTGGAGGGGAGCGTGCCCGAACAGGGCCGCGTTCTAAAATACCAATGTGACGGATGCCGGTTGGAGCTTTTGGTGGAGAAGGTTGAGGGTCAAAGGATAAGAACGGTCAAGATCACGGTAATCTCCCCCCCGCCACAGCCGGCCGATTCCGGTCAGACTACTTCCGAGAATCTCTCCCAGGATGATTAATCCGGTCTCCATCGTCAAGTGTCAGGACTACACCCCTTCCAATGTCCGGGCAGCGGTCAGAACCTGTCTCGACCAGTTAGGGGGTCTGGACAGATTCGTCAAAAAAGGTCAGACCGTTCTGATCAAACCTAATCTCCTCTCGGCCAAAGATCCATCCAGAGCCATAACTACTCATCCCTCCGTGGTCAGCGCGGTGGTTGAACAGGTGCAAAAGCTGGGAGGGGTGCCCATCTTGGGAGATAGTCCCGGAGGCGTGGATCGGGGGATTAAAAGAGTATGGGAGAACACCAAGCTTTCGGAGGTGTCCGGACAGACCGGTGCCAAGCTGGTGGCATTCGAGAGCTCCGGAGTATATGCAAAGACCACTCCCCAGGGAAAAACATATTACATCGCCAAGCCGGTGGCGGATGCCGACGTGGTGATCAGCTTGGCCAAGCTCAAGACCCACACCCTGACGCTGATGACCTGCGCGGTGAAGAACATGTTCGGCTCCATACCCGGCTTCAGAAAAGCAGCTTACCACAAGGAGGCGCCCAAACCCAAAGATTTCGCCCAGGTTATCGTGGACATCTATTCTTTGACCAAACCGCACCTTACCTTGGTGGACTCAGTCGTCGCCATGGAGGGGGACGGACCGTCATCCGGCGATCCCAAATACTTGGGGCTGCTGTTTGCCGGCACGGACGCAGTTGCCCTGGATATGGTGGCCGAAAGGATCATGGGCTTCAGACCGGGGGAAATCGACATCACCAGGGTGGCTCAAAAGAGAGGTTTGGGACCGGGTTCATTTGAGCAGATTGAGATTCGAGGCGAGAGGCTGAGCGAGATTCCAATTCCCAAATTCGCCCTCCCCTCCAATCGTCTCATCAGAATGATCCCCAACTTCCTGCTGAAACTGATCAGTCCCTTTGTTTGGGTCAGGCCCAACATCATTGACGGAAACTGCATCAACTGCAATATCTGCGTGGAGAACTGCCCCACCAACACCATCCGCAAAGGTGAGAAACGCCCCCA
>CAYMNI010000097.1:5964-9186 GCA_964391755.1 uncultured Ignavibacteria bacterium | reverse complement strand
GAGAGCTTGATGGCATCCTCAATCGCCTCGGATTCCGACTTGTATCTCCACAGCCGACATCCCCCCACGGCGTTTCCCAGGGTGGTATTATGAATGGCGATTATGGCCTTAAGCTGGGTGGGCTTGTTATAGCAGAACAGAAGCTCCTGATGCCCGTGTTCTTCCATCAGTTCGAAAATACCCATTCTATGCACGCTCCCCACTTTTCTTCGTCCGCATTAAAAATACTCTATGCTGGTTCATCCGTTCAATCCGTTTAATCCGTTGACAGTTATTCATTCATTTCTCTTTCAGCTCGATTAAGACTCCATGTGTGCTCTTGGGACTTAAGAACACGATCTTCTTCCCCTCAGCGCCCATTCGGGGTTTGTCCACCAGCTCCAATCCTTTAGCCTTCAACTCTTCTGCCACCTTCTCCACGTCGTGAACCTCGAAACATATATGATGAATGCCTTCGCCTCTTTTGTCAATGAATTTCGCCACCGCACTCTGATTATCTGTGGGCATGAGAAATTCGAGCTTGACTCCGGAGACGTCGGTGAAGGCTATCTTCAGCTTCCTGTCCGGGACGTTGATATGTTCGGATATCTTGCATCCGAAAGCGTCTTTGTAGAAGCCGGAGACCTGGTTTAGGTCCTTGACTGCAATCCCAATATGCTCGATTTTCTCCAATTTCATAGCATTTTCTGCCTTTTGCGGTGGACGGTGGACTGTCGACGGTGGACGTTTTCACACCAGAACATTTTCCCTATACTCCCCCCACACCGATTTGAGCATATCCGGTCAACGGATTAAACGGATGCAACGGATGATATCCGCTTAATCCGTCCATACGGACGCCCGTCTGGGCGTTCCATCCGTTGACAGCTTTTTATACCAGCACATTCTCCCGATACTCTCCCCACACCGACCTCAGCACGTCGCAAATCTCACCCAGAGAAGCATAGCTTTCCACACACTCGATGATAGGAAACATCAGATTCTCATCCGTCGATGCCTTCGTTTTCAATTCTTCCAGGCATTTCTTGATCTTGGCGGCGTCTCTTTTCTTTCTGACGGCAGACAACGCTTTGACCTGCTCTTTTCCCACCTTGGGACTGACCCGGAAGACCTGTTTGATCTGCTCCTTCTCGGTAACGAAGCGATTCACGCCGACGATGGTTCTTTGGTCTTTTTCCACCGCCTTTTGATACTCATACGCGCTCTTTTGAATCTCCTTTTGATAATATCCCGATTCCACCGCCCACAGCGCGCCCCCCTTCTCCTCGATTAAATCGATGTACTTTTTGGCTCTTTTCTCGATCTCGTTGGTCAGGTATTCCACGAAATAGGAACCACCCAACGGATCGACGGAATCCGGTACACCGCTTTCATAGCCGATGATCTGCTGAGTTCTGAGAGCAATTTGAGCGGATTCTTGTGAAGGGAGACTCAAGGCCTCGTCTCTCGAATTGGTATGCAATGATTGTGTTCCCCCCAGAACTGCAGCCAAAGCCTGTAGAGTAACCCGAATGACGTTGTTCTCCGGCTGCTGAGCGGTTAGAGTACATCCTGCTGTCTGGGTATGGAAGCGGAACTTGCAGGAGTCATCGCTCTTGGCGTTGAATTTCTCCTTGACGATTCGCGCCCATAATCTTCTCGCCGCTCTGAATTTGGCTATCTCCTCGAAGAAGTTGTTATGAGAGTTCAAAAAGAAGGAGAGCCTTTTGCCGAATTCGTCGATGTCCAGACCTGCTTCTATGGCTGCTTTCACATAAGCCATCCCATTTGCCAGGGTGAAGGCTATCTCCTGCACTGCGGTTGATCCTGCCTCCCGGATATGATAGCCGCTTATGCTGATGGGATTCCATTTGGGCAGATTCTCCTTGCAGAACTTGAATGTGTCGGTGATCAGCCGCATGGAAGGCTTGGGCGGGAAGATATAAGTGCCCCGCGCAATGTATTCCTTCAGGATGTCATTCTGAATGGTGCCGGAGAGAACCTCCAAAGCTACGTTCTGTTTCTTGGCCAGCACCACGTACATGGCCAGAAGCACCGAAGCGGTGGAGTTGATGGTCATGGAGGTGGAGACCTTGTCCAGGGGGATATCCTTGAACAGAATCTCCATATCCGCAAGCGTATCGATAGCCACGCCGGTTTTGCCCACCTCGCCTTGGGCTAAGGGATGATCGGAATCGTAGCCTATTTGGGTGGGAAGATCGAAGGCGACCGAGAGGCCGGTCTGCCCCTGCTCCAGAAGATACCTGTACCTTTTGTTGGTCTCCTCGGCTGTGCCGAACCCGGCATACTGCCGCATGGTCCACAGCCTGCCACGGTACATGTCTTTGTATATGCCGCGGGTGAAAGGATGCTCCCCAGGACGCCCCAAATCCTTCTGGTACTCTGTGTCGCTTACAGGATCGGGGGCATACAAGTCGTCGATTTCGATATCGGATGTAGTTGAAAACTTTCTCTCTTTCTCCAAAGGCTATCTCTCCAAAACGATATTTGTGGTTTGTCGTTCTACCCAGCAATTCTATCGTGTTATTCTTCCCAATTTCTGTAAGATCATGTTCCCAAGTTCATCGGGGGTCTTCTTTGATAAGTCCACATAGCCTATGGTGTGTCGCACTCCGGGGATTTCTGTGTCGTCAAACCTCGCGGGAAGTATGTATTCCTCTTTTTCTTCTATTGCTTTCGCTAATGCGCTTCGCCTCTCATGACTAGTCCATACCTTGTTTGCGTAGTGTTTTGATATGAACATCACACAATATCGAGCGCTTCCTCTGTAGACCTTATCAAGATGTTCGGCCAAATCCTTGCCCCACAGTGTCACTTCCTCGTACTTATCATAAAAGACCTTGACTTCACTAGTCTTCAAGTACTCGGCCACTTTTTCTACATACTGTCGATCCTCACCAGCAAATGATAAGACCACCTCATAGGCGTCTTCCGCGGAAGGACTTCTCTTTTCAACATCAAACTTGATCGCCTTATAGAGAGGTTTTCCCGATATCTCCGAGGACGCTTCCAACCTGAATCCGTCTGGTGCTAGGAATTGGTTGAATTGAGATAGAGTTTCTGAGACCTTCTGTTCATCACGCAGGACGACAGGATGCAGACAAGTCACCAAGAACTTGAGGAAAGCCTGATCGTTGCATTTCAACAAATCTAAGTATGTATACAGAAGATGATCATCCTCTGAAATGGGTTTTGTCCCCGGACCGCAGCGTTTGCTTCTTG
>CAYMNI010000097.1:0-5954 GCA_964391755.1 uncultured Ignavibacteria bacterium | reverse complement strand
TCCTCCCAGTCATTATTCCGCACCATGTGCTGCCATATATCCCCTTCCGCATCCTTGAATCTGGAGTCAGTCGAGGGCATAGAAGACAGATCCCAAATTCTCTTCAAGAAATCCAGAATATCCAACTCCCCGTGAAAAGGGTACTCTCTGAGAAGGAGGTAATCTATGATACTTCTCCTTGTCAGCTCAGTTATATACATCAAAAGCTCACGCGTGACGGGCTCTGGCACCCGGGTTTCGGCTAATCATCCTGAGCCTCGGGAGGCACGAAACCTCTGAGATACTCGAATGAATCGCCGACTTACTTGTTGTTTTCAACAAATTCCTTGGTAACACATTCTATCAGTTTCCATATCTTCATTACCTCTTGGGGGGTCCTTTCGTCGTAGATATCTTGTCCGCCAAGAGTGTCAATACAGGCTCGCACGACTATTCCAATGGTAAAACCATTGTGATAGGTCACAGTGAACAAGGGGAAAAGCCTCCCATGCTCCTCTTCTGACATTCCAACTGATTCCGCTAATCTCTTGAATTCTGCGTATCGTGGACTATCCCGAATAGCCGTTTCCTCTATTGTCTCACCGTGGAATCGCACCTGTGTCTTGTATTGCTCGGTTTTTTCGTCTTCATTATGGAAGGTCAGTTTGGAAATCAGATGGTCGACGAACTCGAGACACTTGCCCCGCTGATCTCTATTCCCAATTGCGCGGAACGTAACGTAAGGATGTCCGGTCCACCTTCTCCTTTCCCCATTGCTTCTGAAATGGCCTTGGGTGGGCTTTCCCCTTACAATCCGTGTGGGCACGGTATCAGAATACCCGCTGCAGCTGTTGGTTGTTTCGATGTACGACACAGTGTTTAACAGCCGTATGAGCGACACGATCTCTACATCAATTATGTTTTCCGGTGGTTGTGTTCCCATTTCAGTCTATACCCTGGTGCATCGCCGCCATGGAATGCCGATGCCATTGTTCCTCGTGTCATTCTGAGCGTAGCGAAGAATCTAAAGAGACCCTTCGCGTTCCCAGACGGGCCCGTAGGGCGCTCAGGGTGACAGAATTAGTCGAGCCTATTTCATTATCAGCACGCCGTAGCCTTTCGGATTGTAATCCAGCGGAACCATCCAGTTGGCGGCGGTGTTCAGCCTCTTCTGCTTGCGCCGGAAGTTGAGCTGCCAAGTCTTTCCGGATTCCGCTTTCGTATCCAACTGATCCAGCGGTATCCGCGCTTCGATGCTCCAATAGTCGTTGCCCCTAAAAGTCTTCACTTCATACATTCCGTTCCACTTCCTGTCTGCATCCACTGCAGCTCCATCCTCTATCTTGATCTTCTGGTCGAATGCCGTGCCCAGCGGATTGAAATATATCTGATACATGGGGCCATCTTCGGTTTCCGGCTGCAGGAAGTAGCCCACGCAGTCCTCACCATAAATCGGCCCGTCATGCTCCGTTACATTCGCAACGATTGAATCCATCTTCGTTTCCATGCACCTAGCTGCAAGATACAGGTTATCATCATCCCATGCAAAGTAGAAACTAACCGGCTCTGTAGGCATAGTAGAACCATCCTCACCAAAGAACCTGGTGGTCGGGTCTTTCCAGATGCCTTCGGTCAACTTCCCGTCGATGGAGGGAGGTTCACTGGCCTGATAGGCATAGACGGTGCGAGAAGCAGTCAACGTCTGTTCGATTTCAAGCTTCCTGCCTTCGGCATAAGGGCATTGAAGAGAGAGTTTGGGCGTGGGATAAAGTGCTCCGGTGCTCTTCACCGAAAACCTGAATGTGTTGCTTTTTGCCGGTCCAACCTCCACAGGCATGCGCTGAGGGGAAACGCTCCACCCGTCCGGCAGCTCCCAGGACAACGTATCCGAAAGAGCCACCTGGTCATTGAGATTGTTGACTGTAACTGCTATCTCCGTTCTCGGAACGGTCAAGGCTCTACCAACCGAAAACTTGTCGATATTCACAGCCTCTGCTCTCATCTTGTTTATGAGCTGAACCTGCGCAGCCGTAATCTGATCCCAGGACCACACCGCACCCATGGCCACGGGGGCGATGGAGATACCGTCTTTGTCGATCGTGACCCAGGAGAAATGATACTCGGAACCGACCGGATAGTAAGTTGCCCCGCCGGAGCTTCCCATGCCGGTGTAGAGAATACCATCGAACTCGCCGCTGAAATAGTGATGCCAGTGTCCGGTGAATACCGCGTCCACACCGTACTCGACAAAAAGAGAGTGCAGGGTGTCGGATTTTCCCTCGGCTATGGTGTTCATCCAAAACGGAACGTGGTACAGCACGATGGTGAAGGAAGCGTTTTGGTACTTCTTCAGATCATCTGCCAACCAGTCGAGTTGCTCCCGAGGGAATTCCTCGATGGTGTAATATCGACTGTTATCCAGCACCACGAAGTGGACGCCTCTAATATCGAAGGAGCGATAAGGTTCTCCGACGTATCTTCTGTAGAATTCGAGAGAGGTCGAATCCCAGATATCGTTGTTCCCGGGGGTATAATAAACGGGAGCCGATAAAGCCTCGATCAGTCCGAGGTACTCTTCCCAGCGCCGGTTGATCTCCATCGTGTCCGGTGCCGGGCCTTCGATCATATCTCCCACCGTGACCGTAAAATCGGGCTTGAGCCTCTCGATCTCTTCCACAACCTGTTCGTAAATCCCCGGCTGGGCTGTGCCGGTGCGGTCGCCGATGACCGCAAATCGCATGGGACACTTTTCGACCGGCTTTGAAGTTCCCCCGCATCCGCATATGTAGATCGAAAGCAGAACCGAGAACAGAAGCGGCAGTCCCAGATTTGCTTTTCTCATCTTCCCCTCCGGTATGCAGACTTAATTGGCTTTCTGTGAATGATAACGGATATTACTTCTGGCAGGATCTTTTGCATCGATGCTGCTCTATCTTTATTCGAACACGATCAACACCTGATCTTTGTCCACTGCCTGGTGCAGTTTGACCTTGATTTCCTTGACCTTGCCGTCATGTTTGGCCTTCAGCTCGTTTTCCATCTTCATGGCTTCCACGATTATCACTCCCTGCCCGGTAACGACCAAGTCCCCTTCTTTCACCTGTATGCCGGTCACCAAACCGGGCATGGGACTTTTGAGCTGGTTCTCCTTCTTGGTGTCGATCTTGAGCACGCCCAGTCTTTTCAACCTTTGGGTCCTCTCGTCCTCCAGCAGACACTCGTATCTTTTGCCGTTCAGAAAGACGGAAACCTTCTCCTCGTTTTTGGAGAACTCCAAATCCAAGGACCTGTTGTTGAATAGAAACGAAGCGAAGTTCTTTCCCGCTATCCGAACGGAATCAGCTTGGACCAGATTACCGTCCAACGTCACCCGGATATGCCCATCCTCTTCGGCGATCTCCACCTGGTAGGTCTTGCCTTCTATTTGAACCGAGTATTTCATTGTTCAGGTCGTATCTGGGCCGGGCTGAATGCCCGGCCCTATGTTTGATGACGTTAATGCAACATAGGGGCGGGAATTCATCCCGCCCGAGCCTCTACGAGTTAAAGTTCCTTAGTCCCATCTTTCGTCCGGTCAATTTCCAAGGGCTCTCTTTGGGCCCTCCCTGTGATGACGAAATTACCGGTCTTCCGCGCTTCCTCTCCTGATAATCCAGCAGGGCAGAGAAAACGGCTATGGCTCCGCCAAGCTGCTGTGTTTCCTCGGTGTGTTTGGGTTGCTCTTTTTCAAATTCTTCTTCGATGAAGTGAGTATGAATCTCGCCCTTTCGAAACTTTGGATTGTCCATCACCCTCAGATGAAAAGGAATGCTGGTAGCCACTCCCAAAATCCGATATTCGGAGAGCGCCCGCTTCATTCTCTGAATAGCTTCATCCCTGTTTTCTCCCCAGGTGAGCAGCTTGGATACTAAAGGATCGTAGAAAAGCGAGACCTCCGCTCCCTGGTATAACCCCGAGTCCACCCTGACGCCGGGTCCGGAAGGCTCCCAGTAGGAATGCACCACTCCGGTGGATGGCAGGAAGTTGTTTTCCGTATCTTCGGCATAGATTCGGCACTCGATGGCAGAACCCTTCCACCGGATGTCTTCCTGCTTGTAGCTCAATTTCATTCCGCTGGCAATCCTCAATTGCTCTTTGGCCAGATCGACGCCGGTCACCAGTTCGGTCACCGGATGCTCCACCTGCAGGCGGGTGTTGGATTCCAAGAAGTAGAAGTTCCTGTTGGAATCGACCAAGAACTCGATGGTACCGGCATTCACGTATCCCGAAGCTTTGGCCGCGGTCACCGCCGCTTTCCCCATGGCCTGTCTCATCTTCTCGTCCACCACCGGTGAGGGCGACTCCTCGATGACCTTCTGGTGTCTTCTCTGAATGGAGCATTCCCTTTCGCCCAGATGGATCACGTTGCCGTGCTTGTCCGCCATAATCTGGATTTCCACGTGCCTGGGACGTTCCAAGTATTTCTCTATGTAGATTCTGGGATCGGCAAAGGCGGATTTGGCCTCGGATCTGGCGGCCCGCAGCGCGCCCTTGAGGTCCTTTTTGTCCCTGACGATCCTCATTCCCTTCCCACCGCCGCCTCCCACCGCCTTGATCAGTATGGGAAAGCCCACCTCCTCGGCGATAGACTCTCCCTGTTGATCCGAGCCTATCTCCACTTCCGTACCGGGCACGATGGGAACGCCGGAGTTTTTCATGGTCTTCCGCGCAGCCACCTTGTCGCCTAACAGCTTGACCGCATCCGACGGCGGGCCGATGAAGATCAGACCTTCCGATTCCACCCGCTTGACGAAATCGTAGTTCTCGGCGAAGAACCCATAACCCGGATGGACCGCGTCCGCACCGGAGGTTTTGGCCACCTCGAAGATCTTCTGCATGTTCAAGTAACTTTCGGTGGCCTTGGCCGGGCCGACAGGATATGCTTCGTCCGCCAGCCTGACGTGCAGAGCTTTCCGGTCGATCTCCGAGAAGATGGCCACGGTTTTCACTCCCATCTCCCGGCAGGCCCGGATGATCCGGACCGCTATCTCTCCCCGATTGGCTATAAGTACTTTCTTCAACATGGGTTCGCCTTGTAGTTGCCCAATTCATTGGGCGGTTTTGACTCGATAAATCGAGCAACTACGCTGGCCCGATAAATCGGGCAACTACGCTTTGTAGATACTTTCGAAATCGATGCTCTCTTTCAATGGGTTATTCTGGATATACTCTCTGATTTTGAACAATGCTTTTTCGTTACGAATCACATGCTCATAATAGTTTGGTTGCCACAGCTTGAATCCCGTCTCTCTGCTACTTGAGGCTTTGAATCGCCTTACGATTTCACCGAGTGATAACTTACACTCATTCAGGATAACAATCATGTGAACGTGTGTCTGCATCACAACAAAATAATCTACTCCAACACCTTCGATCATGTTCAGTTTCAGGATGTTCTTCCTGATCATCTCCTGCAACCCAGATAAATAGGAACGATGCTGGTCGGTGCAGATGGTGACGAAGTAGTATCCATCCTGCGAATAGTCGTAGTGTCTTAAGCGTATATTTTTAATTGCCTTCATTAAAAAGAGATTTGTGGTTGCCCAATTCGTTGGGGGTTTTGGCTCGATAAATCGAGCAGCTACGCTGGCCCGATAAATCGGGCAACTACAATGGGATGTTTCCGTGTTTCTTCGGTGGCAGCGATTGTCTCTTGTTCTCCAACATGGTTAGCGCGCGGATCAGACGGGGTCTGGTGGTTTTGGGCTCTATCACATCGTCTAAATATCCTCTTTCCGCCGCGATGTACGGATTGGCGAACTTCTCCCGGAATTCCTCCACTTTCTTGTCTACCGCCTTCTCGGCATCCTGGGCGTCGGCAATCTCCTTCTTGAAGATTATCTCCACCGCTCCCTTTGGTCCCATCACCGCAATCTCTGCACTGGGCCAGCCATAGTTGACGTCGCCCCGAACGTGCTTGCTGGACATGACGTCGT
>CAYMNI010000096.1:7262-9225 GCA_964391755.1 uncultured Ignavibacteria bacterium | reverse complement strand
GAGTCTATGTGGCCAGAGGAGACGGACCGAGCAACAGGATCGTAATGGAGGCAAGGAAAAAAGCAGGGCTGGTTTGATTTTCTGTAGGCGCACCCTTTAGGGTGCGTGGAGGGATTGACACCCCGAGCTAAGCCTTGCACCTCTTGGTGCAGGGCGAAGCGAAGAGTCTCTATAGATTCTGATCCCCCGTACGGGGGATCAGAATGACAAAAACCTATCGTCTCGCCAAAGACGGGGCGGATACAAAGTAAAGAAAAAATGCAGATCACAACCGTTTTCTTGGATGCCGGCGGCGTTATTCTGGACGAATCCGAACAGGAACAGGTGCGAGCGGAGGTGACGGTGGAAGTGCTCAACACCGTGTTGCCGGATTACTCCGTCCGCCATTACTACTCGGACGTTCAGGAAGCCGTCGACTGCTATTGCCCCAGCGTGTATCAATACGTCTTCTGGAAGGCTCTGAATCACGATATGACCTTGTTCGACCAACTTTACGTGGCCTACCTGGGCGAATTCAAACAGCGCCGCCCACCGTTGAGGCTGACCCTGGAGCTACAGACCGAAATACGGGCGATCTCGGAGGACTTCAAGCTGGGAATAGCCGGGCAGTACGGCCGCGAGCTGCTGGGGCTGTTGGAGGAGAATACCATCCTGGAGTGCTTCACCTATCGCCTGACCCAGGACGACTTCGCCACCACCAAGCCGGACTTGCGATTCTTTGAGTCCATAGTCAAGCGATGCGGAGTCGATCCCAGAGAGTGCATCATGGTCGGAGACAGAATAGACAAAGACGTGATTCCGGCGAAATTGATCGGCATGAAAACCGTCCTGATTCGCTCAGGGCTGCATCGAAACCAGCAGCCCAGGATTCCCTTCGAGCTCCCGGATGCAGAGTTGGGTAGCCTCACCGGATTGGCGGATACGGTGTCGAGAGTCGCCGGGGCAAGCTGAAGAGGCAGCATGTCCAAGCAGGAACAGGAATTCGAGTTGTACATAACGAACCATTTCAGGCGGAAGCCATAGGGTGACTTATGAATGTGTATGACCTAATGATGAAGCGGAGATCGGTCAGGAACTTCGAGGCTAAGGACATTGCGGAGGAGACCATCGAAAAGCTCCTGGATGCTGCGAATAACGCTCCATCCGGCGGGAACATCCAGCCCATATCGGTCATCCTTGTGCAGAAGCCGGAGGCAAGAGCCGAGCTGGCCAAGATGGTGGGAGACCAGCCCTGGGTGAGAAACGCACCCCTCTCCATGATCTTCTGCATCGACTTCCTTCGGACAAAGAAATGGGCATCCATGCTTGACGCCGACAACAGGACGGAGAGGGCGCTTCTGCCGTTTTTGATCGCCTATGCGGACCTTATGTGTTCCGCTCAAAACGTGGTCATCTTGGCAGAGAGCCACGGATTGGGCTCGGTATATATCGGCACCATACTGGACGTAATCGACCAGGCCAGGGACTACTTCTCCATGCCGCAGTACGTCCTTCCCATGATGGTCCTCTCCATCGGATATCCCAAATCCGTTCCCAAAGGAATCACCAAATTGGGGCGGGAGTTTGTCGCCCACAGGGAGAAGTACAAACAGCCGAGCGATGAGGAGATCAAGAGGGCTTTCCAGGAGAAATATGGAAGCTTCGACGATAACCTGAAAAGGCATTTCGAGAAGATCTACGTGGAAGCCCTGGAGGCCGAAAAGCAGGGGGAGCCCGATTGGCGCGATCCGGAGAAGATCAGGCAGGAATTGAAGAAGCTGAACATAAAGAACAATGCCCAGTTTTTGTTCGAGTTCCGATACCCATCCGAGACGATGATCCGGATGAACCGGAGCTTGATTGGGGCGCTCAAGAACGCGGGGTTCGATTTCTTTTGAGAGCTGATGATGATGGGTGGTCGGCACATGTCTAATTACAGGATAGGAGCGGTTAAGATGTTACGGAGATGCATAGTTGCGTTGCC
>CAYMNI010000096.1:0-7252 GCA_964391755.1 uncultured Ignavibacteria bacterium | reverse complement strand
AAGCCGGTGGATCTGGTCATGAGATACCAGCACGCATATAACAGCCACGACTTGGGACAACTTCTGCCGTTGTTGGCGGAAGATGCGACGTTCCAGATGGTTGGCGCGTTCGGTTTGAAAGGCAAAGACGACATCCGGCGCGAGGCGGAATACGACTTCGCATTGCATGTTCACATGACCATAGACAAAATAGTCCCCGGGGGTGACACGGTCTGGTGCGAGCTTATCGAGATGAACGATTGGCTGGAAGCCGCCGAAATCGAAGAGGCGTATTATTCCGCGAAGCTCGTTTTCCGAAAAGGTCTGATAACCCACATCCGGGCGGACGCGACACCGGAGACCCAAAAGGCGTTCGACCGGGTTCTCGGCCCTTTGACCGAATGGGCTTCCAAAGAGAGGCCACAGCAATTGGCCGAGATGATGCCTCAGGGCAAGTTTCTCTATAATGCAGACAACGCCAGGCGGTCTTTGGCGCTTCTGCGGGAATGGAAAGAAACGGCCGGGTCGGAGGAGAAGCTTCCTTGAAACCATGGTACGAACGTGATTCTTTCTGGCATACCTGGGCTTCTTTCATGTTCTCCCGGGAGCGGTGGGAGAATGCAGCAGAGGAGGTGACCAACCTCGTTAAGTTGATGCAAATCAAACCGGGTGTTTCTATCCTCGATCTGTGCTGCGGCCCGGGAAGACATTCGTTGGAATTCGCCAGACGCGGCTTTTCGGTGACAGGAGTAGACAGGACCAAGAAGTATCTTGAAGAGGCGGTCAAACGAGCAAAGAAGCAAAGGTTGAATGTGAAGTTCGTCCAAAAGGATATGCGAAAGTTCTGCCGCCCAGGGAAATTCGATGCCGCATTGAACCTGTTCACCTCCTTCGGGTTCTTTGAGAACAAGAAGGACGATCAACTGGTCGCAAGGAACGTATATCGCTCGCTCAAAGACGGAGGGGTTTTCGTGGTGGACCTGATGGGCAAAGAGATCATGGCCCGGATATTCCGGGAGCGGGATTGGCAGGAGGTTGGCGGGACCATCATGTTGGAGGAGCGAAAGATCTCTAAGGACTGGAGCTGGATGGAGAACCGTTGGATGTTGTTGAAGGACGGACGAATTCGGGAGTTTCGGTTCTCCCATCGGCCCTATTCGGCCGCAGAGCTGACCGGCTTGTTGGCAGATTGCGGCTTTTCCAAGACCGAGGTCTACGGGAGTTTATCAGGCGCCCCTTACGACCATCAAGCCAAAAGACTGGTGGTGGTGGCGAGCAAGCGAAAACGGAAACGAAAGTGAAATCCTATTGGCATTACAGAAGCAGTCTACGGGAGGTGACGGCGACTGAAAAAGTTTTAGTGCAAAGGGCCATTTATCCGAATAATAACATGGGCAATCAGAATTGTCCGATATAGAAAGTGAGGAGGGAGAAGTGTCTGACACAAGGATAACTGATTCGGTAAAGATAGAGCTGACGCCCAACTCCATGAAGGTACTTCAGAGAAGATATCTGCGAAGGGACGAGGAGGGAAGGGTGATCGAGTCCCCTCAGGATTTGTTCTTAAGGGTCGCCCGGGTGGTGGCGGAGCCGGATAAAAACTACGGCGCCGGCGACGCGGAGGTGGAGAAGACCGTCGAGGAGTTCTACCAGATGGTGGCCCGGCTGGAATTCGTGCCCAACTCCCCCACCCTGATGAACGCCGGCCGCCCCTTGGGGAAGCTCTCCGCCTGCTTCGTCATACCCGTCGAGGACTCCATGGAATCCATCTTCGATGCGGTGAAGAACACCGCGCTGATCCACAAAAGCGGCGGTGGCACCGGCTTTTCCTTTTCCCGGCTCAGACCCAGAAACGCTCCGGTGGCTTCCACCAGCGGAGTGGCTTCCGGGCCCATCTCCTTTATGAAAGTGATCAACTCGGCCACGGAGGCGGTGAAGCAGGGCGGCACCCGCCGGGGGGCCAATATGGGAGTGCTGCGGGTGGATCATCCCGACGTTCTGGAATTCATCACCTGCAAAGACGACTTATCCGAGCTGACCAATTTCAACATCTCGGTGGCCGTAACGGACAGCTTCATGCAGGCGGTGGAGCAGGATTCTTACTACGATCTGATCGATCCCCGAACAGGCAAGACCTACGTTAAGGACGGAGAGCCGGTGCGCCACAAAGCCGGGGAAGTCTTTGACATGATCGTGGAGCACGCCTGGAGAACCGGAGAGCCGGGGGTGATGTTCTTAGACAAGATGAACCAGGGCAATCCCATTCCCCAGGTGGGACTGATCGAATCCACCAACCCCTGCGGGGAGCAGCCCCTTCTGCCGTACGAATCGTGCAACTTGGGATCGATAAACCTCTCCCGGATGGTAAAGGCGGTGGTGGATTCCAGCGATCCGAAGACCATGTATCGATGCGAGATCGACTGGGACAAGCTGGAGAAAACCGTAAAGAGGGCGGTTCACTTTCTGGACAACGTCATAGACGCCAACAAATACCCCCTGCCGGAGATAGAGAAAAACACCAAGGCCAACCGGAAGATCGGCCTGGGGGTGATGGGATGGGCGGATATGCTGATCCAGCTCAAGATACCTTACGACTCCAACGAGGCGGTGAAGCTGGCGGAGAAGGTGATGGGCTTCATCCAGGAGAAATCGCACCACACCTCCTCGGAGCTGGCACAAGCCAGGGGGGTTTTCCCTAATTGGGAGAGGAGCATCTATCATGCCCAGCACATGCCCATGCGCAACTCCACCGTCACCACCATAGCCCCGGCAGGAACCATCAGCATAATCGCCGGCTGCTCCTCCGGCATCGAACCGCTGTTCGCCATATCCTACATCCGCACGGTGATGGACAACACCAAGATGGTGGAGGCCAATCCTTTTTTCGAAAAGGAGGCCCAGGAGAGGGGCTTCTACAGCGAGGCGCTGATGGAGAAAATGGCGCAGGAAGGCTCCATTCGAGCCTTCGAAGAGATACCGGACGAGGTCAAAAGAGTTTATGTGACTGCCCACGACGTGGGACCGGAATGGCACGTTCGGCATCAAGCGGTCTTCCAGAGATACACCGACAATGCGGTATCCAAAACCATCAACCTCCCCAACCAGGCCACGGTCCAGGACGTCCAGAAAGCCTACCAGTTAGCCTACCAGTTGGGATGCAAGGGGGTGACCATCTACCGCGACGGATCCAGAGAGGCTCAGGTCCTCTCCACCAAGAAGGAAAAGAAAGAGGATGGCAAGGTGGTTCCCTTGGACAGGCCCACCACCCTCTCCGGCATTACCGATAAAATAAAAACCGGCTACGGAAATCTGTACGTCACCGTCAACACTCTCGACGGAAAGCCGTTTGAGGTATTCGCCCAGATAGGCAAATCCGGCTACTCCACCATGGCCGACACCGAGGCCATCTGCAGGCTTATTTCCCTGGCCTTGAGAAGCGGCATTCCCGTGGACAAGATCGTAGAGCAGTTGATGGGCATCGGGGGAGCTTCTCAGGTGTTCCAGGAGGGGGAGCGAATCATGTCCATCCCGGATGCCATAGCCAGGGTGCTCAACAAGCATTTCGGTCGAAACCATCATGCCAATCGGGACAAGGACATAACTTACGAGTTTTGTCCGGACTGCGGGAGCAAATTGGATCACGAATCCGGCTGTGTGGTCTGCTCCCAGTGCGGATTCTCGCAGTGTTGATCGGTACCGCATCACATGTGGAAAATAGAGCGGAGAGACCACTTTGTCTCTCCGCTTTTCCCTTTTTCCGGTTTGATGTGGGTACCTGATCCGTCAGGCGATCGTCATCCGGCCAACGAAGCCGGTGGCCGGCCTTCTTCGTAATTTCTTCGAATCAGTTTCAAGCTTATTATGAAAAGGAAAGCACAGAGAAGTGTTACGTACGGCGGAAAGGTGTAGCCAAAATCCCCTCCCAGATCGGGTAGGAAGAAGGCCATGGAAAAAGAGAGGCCGTTGGAAAAAGCGTGAACGAAAATCGCAGTCCACAGGTTGCCCGTCAGATGAACCAGATATCCCAAAAACAGCCCCAGAAGGAAAACGCCTGCGAAGCTCCACGGGTCTAAGTGCATGACCGCGAAAAGGAAGGCGGTCAGCAGAATCGCCTTCACTCCCCCCAGTCTCCTGGAGAAGATCGACTGCAGGAATCCTCGGAAGGCGAATTCCTCACAGAATCCGGCCAGGACGCAGGCGCCGAACAGCCTGAAGAGATACTCCGGCCAGCTTGAGGCCACCAGAACTTTAAGCAGAGCTTTCCTTTGAAGTTCCGGCATGGGCACCAGTTGGTGGACGTATCCGGTGACGTCCGAGATCATCAGAAGGAGAAATACCGTCGACGCCGCCACGGAAATCCAGAAACCGAAACTCAATCTTCGGGGAAAGGCCAGAACGTGGCTTAAGGAGCCTCCCGCGGCGAAGAAAAAGGTCAACGGCAAAAAGAATACCAATGCCTCGCTGAGGATCACCATCAGGTGAAATCCGAAGAGGACCATGCTGACCCCGGCGACGATCACCTCCGCCACCAGCAGAAGTATCCAGATGCCCAAGCCGTGCTTCACGGTCAAGGCTCTGGTGTGGGTTTCTTCGTTCATCAGATTAGTCGATACACTTTTCGAAGATTCTTCGGCCGCCTTCAGACCGGGTTATTCTGATCTTTTGTGAGACAGACACACCTGCCCACTTCCCGGGCGTCTTCTGCTGCACTGTGACGAACCGGAGAAGAACGCTGAATTACCTGAAAATGCCTTGAATGTTGACGCCGACTCTGTAGGTGGCGGCGGCGTTTTTGCCGGTCAAAGGAAACTCCAGACTGAAGCCGATCTTCCCGTGCTGCTGGGGACTGAGCTTACCCATGGAGAAGCGGAGCAGAAGGCTGAAGAGATCTGCTTGCTCGTCCTTCACCTCGCCGTTCCACTTGGTGGCTGCCCACCAGGTATATCTGAAGGTCCCGCCCATTCCGACTTCATTGAAGTTGCGCACGAATCCCAAGTCGAGACCCAACAAGTCTCCCAGCTTCTCCTCGATTCTCTCTCCCGAGGTGTCTATGTATTCTCTTTTAAACTGGTGGACAAATCGGGTGCGCGCGGTTACGAAAGCTTCCTCCGTCACGAAGATGTCTCCCACGACCGAGAGATTGAAATCCGTCTGGCCGTCGCCGGTGCCCGACTCTTTGTAAGCATCAACCCTGTTGTAAGGCAGGCCCGAGGGGAGGGTTAAACCCACTTCCGTTGCCAAACCCCAGAAATACCTGTCGAACAGGCGATACTTTAGAAAAATCTGCACGTCGCCCACGTTGGACACCCCGGATTTGACCTTCTTGCTGGTGGCATACAACCCACCACTGTCCACCTTCTGGTCCAGCACCAGGGGGATATAAATCCCGGCCGTCAGATAGTTGGTAACTCCGTAGAGCAGGCTGCCGGTAAGCATGTAGCTGGCTGAATCGCGACCTCCCTCGGCATAATCCACCTCTCTTCCTGCCTCAAAATAGCTGCCGTGGTACAGGTAGACGATTTCGAAGGTGGGATACCAGAAGCCCTGGGGCAGGGTGGCGCTTCCCCATTCCAGCATCCCCCAGGAGGGAGGTTCCAGCAGGTACTCGTATTCGAGCGAAGAGTTCTCTTGCGCCATGGGGGACGGAACCGCTCCCAGCCAAGCCCACATGCAGGCGACCAACACCAAGCTTGCGAATCTGGTCATGTCACAATACCTCGGCGTTAAGGGTTGTTTGGTCCTTCCTTAACCCTGCAGATCCGCAAGCGTCACCTTTCTTGCGGTTGGTCTGGCTGCATGCAGGTTCGAAGGAAAAGCCCAAAAGCACTCATCCACATGAGTGTTCTCGGCCTAGGCGGCGAAGATCAATTTAACAGATAGGAGAAGCGCAGTCAACTTAAAAAGGCTGGATTCTGAGCAAGCCGTACCAATTGGCTAACATTTTTCGGGCAAGGTTGAATCCTCGCCGAACCTATGATCACTTGAGATTCGTGAGAGTTTATGCTCCACAACACTTTTTGTATTTCTTTCCGCTGCCGCAGGGGCAGGGGTCGTTTCTTCCTACTTTCTTTCCCGTCCTTTTGACCGGCTTGGGCTTGCCCGGAGCCACCTGCTCCGCCGGCTGGGTGTCGGCATACCCCATCCCCACGGTGGACTGGTGGACAGCCTGCATGCTTTTTTCCGGCTCGCCCCTTCGGGGCTGCTCCTGCTGGGCCGGCTGCAGCTTGAACAAAAGCTCCAACGTCTCCTCGTCTGTGGCTTGCAGCATTTGGGTGAACAGCGCAAAGGCCTCCTTCTTGTATTCGATCAGAGGATCCCTCTGCCCGTAAGCCCTCAAGCCTATGCCGGTTTTCAGTTGATCTATGTCGTAGAGATGCTCCTTCCATTTGTCGTCTATGGTGCGGAGCATGGCGTATCTCTCCAATTGGCGCATCAACTCCTCGCCCAGCATCTTCTCCTTGTGTTCGTAAATCTGCAGGGCCATCTTATACAGGTTGTCCTTCAGATTATCCTGTTTAAGCTGGGCTATGTCCTTCTGGTCGAATTTGACGTCCACTAAGAAGGTTTTCAAGAGGTCCTGCTTAAGTCCGATAAGATCCCACTCCTCCGGATAGGTGGAGGCGTCGGTATGTGCGTCTACCTTGGCCTCGACCACCATCTTGATTAAATCCAGAACATCTTCTCTTAAATCCGCCCCCTCCAGCACCGCCAACCTGCGATCGTAGATGACCTCTCTTTGCTGGTTCATCACGTCGTCGTATTCCAAAAGATGCTTTCTGATGGAGAAATTCTGCGCCTCCACTCTCTTCTGGGCTCTCTCTATGGCTTTGGTGACCATGGAATGTCGGATCACATCGCCCTCTTCCACGCCCAGCCGGTCCATGATGGCGGCGATTCTATCCGAGCCGAAAAGCCGCATTAAGTCGTCCTCCAAAGAGAGGAAGAATCGGGACGAGCCGGGATCGCCCTGTCGTCCGCTGCGGCCCCGCAGCTGCCGGTCGATCCTTCGGGACTCATGCCTTTCCGTTCCCAGAATGTGGAGACCGCAGGGCACGTTCTGGGGACATTTCAGCTCCTCCAGATGAGGACAGCCGTCCTCTCGGTTGGGAGTGATGAGCCTGCAATGAGGATCTTTGACCACGCCCGGCCCCAGCTTGATGTCCGTGCCGCGTCCCGCCATATTGGTGGCGATGGTCACCGTCCCCGGCTGACCGGCGCGGGAGACGATCCCCGCCTCCTGCTGGTGCTGCTTGGCATTGAGCACCGAGTGGGC
>CAYMNI010000095.1:0-9225 GCA_964391755.1 uncultured Ignavibacteria bacterium | reverse complement strand
CCTTCTTTATGGCCTCCGCCTGCCCTTCGGCCTTGAGTATGGCCGACTGCTTGTGTCCCTCGGCCTCCAGGATCATGGCCCTTCTGTCCCGCTCCGCCTTCATCTGCCTATGCATGGCCTCGGTGACGTCCCGGGGCGGCTCGATCCTCTGCAGCTCCACCCGGGTTACCCGGGTGCCCCATTTGTCCGTGGCATCGTCTAAGATCTGGCGCAGCTTGGTGTTGATTACCTCCCTGGAAGTCAGCGATTCGTCCAGGGCCATGTCGCCGATTAAATTCCTCAAGTTGGTCTGCGCCAGCTTGGTGGCCGCGGTATAATAGTGAGCCACATTATAGGTAACTTTAACCGGATCGGTGACCTCGTAATAGATCACCGCATCCACCTCCACCGCCACGTTGTCCTGGGTGATCACCGCCTGGGGAGGAACGTCCACCACCTGCTCGCGCATGTCCACCTTTATCATCCTTTCCAGTATGGGGATGATGACGGTAAGTCCGCTGTCGGCGGTGCGCTGATACTTGCCCAAGCGTTCTATCAATCCCTTTTCCCAAGGCCGTACGATCTTTATGCCGCTGGCGGCAAATACGAAAACCACAATGGCTACGATTATGATTACAACCGGCATTTCACTCACCCTCCTTTACGGTTTTGACCACCAGATGAGTTCCGTCCACGCTGATCACCTCTACCGTTTGCCCCTCCGGTATGATCTCGTCGGCATGGCTGTCTGCCCGCCATTCATCTTTGCCTATTCTGACGCGCCCTGTGTTCTTCATGTTGTCGATCTCCTGTATCACCACGCCCTTTTTGTGAACAAAGCGATCCGCTCCGATGCCGGGAGGCTGTTTTTTGGTGAATTTCTCGGCGAAGCTCCGGGACACGGCAAAGAGTATGGCCGAAATCACCACGAAGCTGCCCAATTGCCAGCCCGGACCCAAGCCCGCCAGTGCCAAAACCCCCGCCACTGCAGCACCCACGCCGAACCACAACAGAAAAAAGCCCATGGTGAATATCTCAGCCACAACAAAGAAGGCGGCTATGGCCATCCATATCCACCAGATCTTGATACCCATTTTTTCACCTCCTTATCAGGGCGACGATCGCCCTAAGCCTTCTCGTAACGGATTTCCACATCGTCGTTGTCGCCCATGGCGCCCTCGATCATCTTGGCCAACTCCTCGCTTAGGCCTTTCTCCTTCAGAAGATCAAGCGTGGCGCGGTTGAGATAGTAGTCTGCATCCGTTAAGCTCTCCTCTTCCAGATTGTTCATCAAGAACCGGAGCTGATCGTCTTCGATTCTCCCCAGGTACTGTCCGGTACCCTTCTCGTATAGTTTGAACATGTGGCGCTCCTTTTTAGAAAATTACACCCATGTGCGTCGAAAATTCTTCAAAATCGGTGAATTCGCGGTTTCATCGGCAGTTCGCGTGGAAACACAGACTGTCGTATTGAAAAATCCATACCCGTTCCGGCGGTTTCCAACAGACAGTCTACTCCGGCCCTAACGCCCTCAGGATACCCTCAACCGAACCCAGTCGTTTCGGGCCGTTATTTGATAGCACAAGTTACTCCGGAAAGCAAGACGAAAATCTCAAATCTCACCGCGCTTCAAACCTCAGGGGATGGCTTGCCGGATTCGACGACTACATTTGACTTGCATTTCCACACCCGAAGCCTCATATTCTCAAGGGTGAATCTATGAGACTTTCAAGCGCAATCATCATCGGGGTTTTGCTGCTTTTCTGCCGGTGGGCCGAGATGGATCCGGCAGCATCCGAGTTGAACCCCGGCCGGGACAGCCTGGTGATTAGGTTGGATTTTCTGCAGACTCCGGAAGGGACGAGCCCGCTATCCCTAAAGGCCGCACGGGAAAGGCCCTTAGTCGGCCTGGCTCTGTCCGGGGGGGGCGCCAGAGGGCTGGCCCAGATTGGGATATTGAAAGTGCTGGAAAGAGAAGGCATTCCCATCGATCTGATCGTGGGCACCAGCATGGGAGGAGTTGTCGGAGGACTCTATGCTGCAGGTTATTCCGCCGAGGAGCTGGAACGGATAGCCTTAGACATCGATTGGAACGATCTGTTGTCCGACACCCCGGCCCGCCTTTCCCTTTTTCTTTCTCAAAGGGAGGAAAAGGAGGGCTCCCTTTTTCAATTCCGCTTGGACGGCATCAAACCCTACGTGCCCTCCGCCCTGACCTCGGGGCAGAAACTTACCGGTCTGTTCACCGATTTGATCATGCAGGCCGAATTGACCTCCAAGTGGTTCAGCCAGCCTTATTCCAGCTTCGACAACCTCAGAATCCCCTTCCGGGCGATCACCACCGATCTGGTCACGGGAGAGAGGGTGATCTTGGATTCCGGAGATTTAGCACAAGCTCTCCGGGCCACCATGTCTATTCCCCTGGCTTTTAGCCCGGTGGAAAAGGGGGACAGTCTTTTAGTGGACGGGGGCTTGGTGGATCCCATACCCGTGGAGGTGGCCAGAGAGATGGGATCGGAGATAGTCGTTGCAGTCAACACCGTCTCTGCTCTGCTCCCCGCCGACAAGATCAAAACCGCCCTGGACGTGGCCAACCAAGCCACCAGCATCATGTCTCTCAGGCGGCAGAGAGAGGCGCTTAATCAGGCCGATTTCACGATCCAGCCGGATCTGGGCTGGTTCTCCTCGATGGATTTTGAACGAACCGCCGAATTGATAGCCATCGGCGAAGCGGCGGCAGAGAATTCGGTGCTTGAACTGAAGCGGAGAATCTCCCGAGGCAAACGGCCTAATCCCGGATCCGACTCCCCGGAGTTCAAGATCTGCGAACTGAAGCTTAACGGCAATGAGAGGTTGGAGAAAGACTTCATCCTGAGCCTGGCCAGCATCAGGCCGGAGAGCACGGTAACCGCGGAGGGGATCAAATCCGATCTGGAAGGAATCTATGCCAGCGGATATTTCTCGGACGTCTACGCCACGCTACGGGAGATTTCTCCGGAAGAATACTCCCTCTGTTTCCGTGTTTCGGAAAACCCGGCTTGGGACAGGCTGGTCTTTGTGAACAACACCATTTATCCCGATTCGGTGCTCTGCGAGCACAGCGGCTTTTCCCCTTCCCCCATCTTAAGTCGGCAGAAGTTGCAGCAGGTGCTGGACTCAACCGTCTCTTTATATCACCGGGATGGATACAATCTGGCTCATGTCCAAAAAGTGGAATATGATTCCACCGCCCGCAGCCTTGAAGTCATCCTCGACGAGGGGATGGTCTCCCGAATCGATCTTTCGGGAAACAGGCGGACCAAAAACTGGGTGGTGCTGAGGAATTTGCCTCAGAGAGCAGGCAAGCCCCTCAACTCTCACAAGATCAGCTCGGGAATATCCAACATTTACAATACCGGCTTGTTCGAGGAGGTGAGCTTCTCCACTAGGCCTGCGGACACGGGAGTGATACTTGACCTGAAGGTGAAGGAGAAGAAGTTCAGCATCGTCAGGATCGGCGCTCATTACAACGATGAGTATCAGACCGAGGGTTTCTTGGAGTTCGTAGACGCCAACCTCTTTGGAATCGGAAACCGGGTCACCGGTCATCTTCAGTACGGAGAAAGAAAACAGCTCTGCCGACTGAGTTTCAAGGCGGATCGCCTCTTCAAGACCTACTTAACTTACAAACTGAACGCCTACTATCGTTGGGACGAAAGAAAGTTGTTTGAGGATCACAAGAAGTCGGACCGTTTTCGGCAGAAGAGATGGGGGGCGGACTTCTCTTTGGGGCAGCACATAGCCAGGCTGGGCATCATCTCGGTGGGGACCAAAGCGGAGGGGGTGAAGATAAAAGACGGTGATCATCAGGACTCTTACAACGTCCGCAGCCTCATCATAAGATCGCTGGTGGACACCTTCGATAAGTATCCCTTTCCCCACGAAGGGAAATACCATCATCTGTACGCGGAACTGGCGGGGGACATTCTGGGGGGCGACGTGGTGTACCGAAAGGTGTTTACTTCTCTGGAATCGTACTTCCCCCTGCCCCGGGGGGTGAACTTCCATCCCAAGGTGGCCATCGGCGTCTCGGACGGAACCGTTCCCTTAAGCGAGAAGTTCACCCTGGGGGGATGCGACAGCTTTTACGGATTGTTCTCGGAGGAGCTGGTCGGCGACAAGGTGTTCTTGGGCAGCCTGGGGCTGCGCTTCAAGTCCTTTCGGCGACTGTACTGGACTTTGCGGTACGATGTGGGCAGGGTGTGGTCCAAGCTGGAGAGCATCAAATTCAAGGAGTTCAAGCACGGCTTCGGAAGCAGCTTGGCTTTGGATACGCCGCTGGGTCCTTTGGAATTCGCCTACGGCGTAGCCACCGATGAGTGGGACAAGTTCTATTTCAAGTTTGGATTCGACTTTTAGGGTGTCTAATGGAAACCAGCACCTAACTTAAGTTAGGTGCTGGTTCGCACTACCATCCGCTTGTTTTCCTTTCAATGCCGAACCGATCGAAATCTCTATCGGGGAAACAGAGGAATCGAGCATCGCAGACCGGCACCATGAAGCCGGTTTCACACCACCTCCACCTTCTCGGCATACACTCTCTTGAAGGCCTCCACCACCTTGGGGTCAAACTGGGTCCCGGCGAAACGCTCCAACTCCTCCATGGCCTCCCAGTGAGTTTTGCCCTTGCGGTACGGGCGGTCGGTGACCATGGCGTCAAATGAGTCCGCCACGGCCAGTATCCTGGCTCCCAAGGGCACCTGCTTGCCGTGACCTTTTCCCTCGGCATTGTGTTCCACGAAATAGGTGTGGTGAGCTTCCACGATGGGCATGGCCTCCTTGAGCACCCCGCCCACCATGGAGAGCAACTCCGATCCCTTCTGAGCGTGGGTGTCCACTTGCCTCTTCTCGTCCTCGGTGAGGCAGGCGGCCTTTTTGATAAGATCGGAGCTTATCTCTATCTTGCCGATGTCGTGCAGCAGGGCGGCGACCTTTATGTTCTCCACCTGGCCTCGAGACAGTTCCATGGCGATGGCTATGTTGGTGGAGTAATCCGCGACTCTCAACGAGTGGCTCCGGGTGTATCTGTCATACGATTCGAGATACTTGGTCAGAATCTCCAACACTCCTACATAAGCGTTCTTTAACTCGTGTAGTTTTTGCTCCTTCTGCTCATAGAGAGTGCCCACAACGTAACCGGCCAGGATCAAAAAGCCGCCCCAGATCATAAGATCGCTGGCCAGAAACCAGCTGTGGCTCTTGGTGTGAAAGATCTGAGGATTGTTGACCGCAGAGAAGGAGATCAATGCCACGCAGAACACGGCGGTGAGAACGGACATTCTCCTGCCCAGCACGTACCCGGCGACCAGAACGGGAAGGTAGTAGAAGTTAAGAAACGCCAACTGTTGGAATATGAAGAAACTGGCACAAACGACTATCAACGAAACTGCGAGGATCAGCATCTCCTCGAAATGTTTAAACACGAAATCCTTTACTTTTTCCATGCAGACCCCCCCGGCAAGACACGAGCCTTGCTTGGATATGTGGAACGGTAGCTCGGAGCCAACGGTCTCCGGGCCGTGGTCTCAATTTAAATTATCGGAATACGCACTTCAAGCTTTACCGAGTTGAGACAGATTCTCCGGAGGGCGGCACTTAAATATGCGGGGTTGGGGAAATGTTTCGATCGCCACGTGTTTTTTTCGGCTGAGGCTGCTTAAGGGAAGTGGAATGGTCGGTTTTCTGCAGACCAGTTCCCTGCTTTAGCCGGAGAATCAACCGAATCCAAAGCCGCAGCGGAAAGATCGGGAGGCCGCCGGGATTTAATCCCGGCGGCCTCGTAGGCGTCAACTTTTTCTAAATCATTATCGGTCTGGAGCAGACTACTTGGGCTGCTTTTGAGTCGGAAGAGGAGAGGTTTGTTCCTTAGGTGGAGTGATCCGGATTCCCTGCTTAGGCGAAACCCCAAGTCTCCCATCGCTGGAACAGCAAGCGGAGGAGGGTGGATCGCCACCCCTGAACAGATAATTCAGCAGGTAGATCACGTCGTTGATGTTGACCTCACCGTCGCAGGTGACGTCCATCAGGCACAGGGGCTCGGGCGGGGGATATCCCCGGAACAGATAGTTGAGCCCGCATATGGCATCATTTACATCTATTATGTCATTCAGGTTGCAGTCGCCGCAGGGCATCTGACAAGAAATTTCATCGACACAGCGGTAGGGCGAAGGATACCACATGGTACCCGGATAATCCATGCACTCCAGCTCGGTCAGCATCTCACAGTAATCCTCGTGCTGGCAGCAGCCCACCGGAGCGGTTACGGTAAGGGAGAACTCACAGGAGGCTACGGCGTCGTCGCAGGCGTCGCCGACCCCCACGATGACGTTATACGGGCCGCCTACGTCGCCCAGATCGGTCTCCCATAGTATGGCTCCTTCCGTAGTCACTTCCAAGGCGTCCGGCCCGTCCATCTTGAAGAAATAAAGCGGATCACCGTCTTCATCAGAAGCGCTGGCCTGACCCGTGTAACCTTCGGTGTAATCGAAACTCTCATCCGGCGGGCAGGTGATGACGGGGTCGGTGTTGATCAAGGTGATGTCAAACTCGCCGGAAAGCGTCTCCTCGGCGTCGTTGTACGCGGTCATGCTCACCACACCCCCCTCCCGACAGTGGTCCACCACCTTGTACTTGACGTAACCTTTTACGTAGGGAGCCGGGGGAGGAAAGACGTAGATCACCTGGACGCTGTCCACTCCGGAGCCGGTGAACACAGCATCCACCAGGACGATATTGTTGCCGGTCCCGTCGCTGGCCACGAACTCCTCGGTCTCGAAGTTGCCGTTTATATGCTGGGTCTCGTTGGGCGGCGGCTCGAAGTTGAAGGTCGTATCGATACAACCTATTACCACCACGTCTTGGTCGGTTTCGAAGTGCTCGGAATGATCGCCGCCTTGTTCGTTGTGGTCGTCCCAGACGGTCAGAGTCACAGTGAATGTTCCCTCATCTATGCAGGGGAAATCGATCTGTACCGCGTCGCCGTTGCTGTCGTCGTTGGTCTCGTCCCAACAGTCCCGGTCATAGTCCTCATCTCCCGGCGGGCAGTCGGGCGGTGCATCCACGCTGGAGTTGAAATCCCAGTACCAATGTCTGACGAACCCGTCGGCATCGGATGAGCCCCCTCCATTCAAAGGGACGATATCCCCCACAAAGGCTTCCTGATCCTCTCCAGCGTCGGCCACCGGCTCGTAATACCGGTGCAGAAATTCATCCCACCAGGTGTCGTCCACGAAATCGAAACCGGGTGTGGGCTGGTAGGGATGATTCTTGGCGTCAGCAAAGTGATTCACACAGGGCTCGTGCGGCGGCTTGCAGTCGTTGGGATCGAAGGCATATTTGGCATAGTCCGAATTGTCCGGCAGCTTGGACGGCCAGGGGACGTCGTAAGGTCTCTCGCCCTCGGGGGGCAGGTTCAGCTTCTTCACCGGAGGGTTCCACTTGGTTTGGGCCGTGGGGAAGTAGATGGAGAGCCCGTGAGCGTTGGGATGAGCGCCGCCGTGCTCCTCGGCCTTTATGATGTCGCCCCCCTTCTGCAGGGCGGCAACTATGGGCTGAGCCTGGCTCTTGTAATCGTCCGGTATGGCGCCGTCTGCGTCTATCAACTGGCAGAAGTGATACAAATCGATATAGTTCGGCTCGTCGAAATGCTCGGTCTGAATCAGTTGGCTTCTGATGTGTATCTGAACGTTGTCGTTCGGATCGTAATGATTGGCATAGTGGAAATCATAGTCGTCCAAACCCCATTCCAGCTCTAATCCGAAATCGTCGATCTGGTTGATCAGAGGACTTAAGTTCCGGCAGTCGATGGCAGCGAAGGTGTAGTTGTTTCTGGTAACATTTGCTTTGGCCTTGGCCACGATGTCCACCGCCAGCTGCTCTCCGGTCCAGGCGGTGTTGGCGTTCATGGTGGCGAAGATGTCGTTGTAGGGAAAATCGAAAACTCTCTTGGTCTCCTCGGAGGCCACCATCATCTCCGTCCGCGGCCTGACCTGATGGGCCACCTCCACCATGGACATCAAACAGGCGTCGAAGACCACCACGTCCAGCTTGGAAGGAATGGTGTACTCCAAGGCAGCCCTCAGCTCCTGCATGTAGAGAGCGTCGTGACCGTCGGTGTCATCCCAGGAGATGCCCTTCCAGCCCATTCCATGATCCTTGATGAACAGAACGTATTTATTGGCCGGGAAATTTTGCTGGGTCCAGTATATATGATCGCCTAAGGTGGCCGGGTCCCCCATGTTCAACTCCCCCATGTCCTCACCGTTGTGAACCGTTCCGCTGTCGTCGTCCGCCTGAAGATGCACCCTCCAGGTTTTGCCACTCATTTCGGTCTTGAAGTCCGCCAGAACCACGATGTTCACGTTGGCAAGCGATCCTTGTTTCTCCATATCGTCCAACAGCCGGAAATAGAGGGCGTCTAAGTTGCTCTCTCCGTTCAGGTAGAAAATTACGGTCCAGATGGTGAAGTTGCCTTTCAATTTGCCCTTGGCGGGAAGAATCTGCAGCAGTTGATAATTCACCGCTCCCGGGGTGGCATAGATGGCGTCAGCCCCTCCGAAGGTGGCCCAGTCTTCGGGATAGTTGGTGTCCGTGCTGGACGAATCCCTCCCCATGGATTCGCCTTTGATCACCCAAGCCACTTCAGCCTGCCGGTCAGAGGTGTCGATGGGGGTGAAGTACTCGTCGCTTGTCCATATCCCGGCCGACATTGCATAGTCGTGGGACTGGCCCGGAGTATAGCTGAAATCCTCCGACCAGTTCATGAAATCTCTGATGGTGGAGCCGGAGGGAGTGCCGGCATACAAAGCGCACTCGTCCATGGCCTCGGAGAAGACGTCAGCGGGACCGGCGTAGTAATCTCCTTCTCCATCCGTGAAGTCGAAATCATCCGCGCCGTTTGCAAAGTGAATCACTAGATAACAGGATGCGGGAAAATCCAGGTTATTAGGTAAGACCGCATCCTGCGAGGCGTCGTTATTGGACAAAACCCAGCCTCCGAGGTTAATCGCATCTCCCTTGTTGTAAAGCTCCACCCATTCGTGATTTCTTTCAGAGGTGGTATCGTGTGAGTCCGGGAAGAACATCACCTCGTTGATGAGCACGCCTTGAGCACACAAGTCGGACGCGTAAACTCCCAAAAACAGCAGAACGACCGCTAAGGCCGGAAGGAGTTTAGAAAACCGATGGGGAAGGTTAAAGCACATTTTT
>CAYMNI010000094.1:0-9246 GCA_964391755.1 uncultured Ignavibacteria bacterium | reverse complement strand
TGGAGTATGTGAAGCTGGAGGGCGTGCCGAAATCCGAAGCGGTGCTGCTGATCGAGGTGGACGGAAGTGACCAAAAAGCCGTGGAGGATGAATTCGAAGAGGTACTGACCATTTGCAGAAACAACAACTCCAAAACCCTGCAGGTGGCTCAGACCCAGGAGGACAAAGACAACCTGTGGAAGGTGCGCCGGTCCATATCCGCCTCTCTGTTGAAGATCGCCCCCACCAAGGTGAACGAGGACATCTGCGTTCCGGCCAGCCAACTGCCGGCCATGGTGAAGAAGATCAAGGAGATTTCGGAGAAGCACAAGGTGAGCATAAACAACTTCGGACATGCAGGAGACGGCAATCTGCACGTCACCTTCATGTGCGATATCAACAATTCCGAACAGATGGAGCGGGTGGAGAAGGCGGTGGACGAGCTTTTCGAGAACACCCTCAAGCTGGGCGGAACCCTGTCAGGAGAACACGGAATCGGCGTGACCAAGTCGAAATATCTGGAGTGGGAGGTGGGGAAAGAGGGGATAGAACTGATGAAGAAAATCAAGTCCGCCTTCGACCCGGACAATATCGTCAATCCGGGAAAAATATTCTCGTAGACTCGAAACCAATCAAGCCCAACGCATAAAAGAAAGGCGGGTGTGGTTCACCCGCCTTTTTGTTTCTTTCGCTTTGTGCGTTCTATCAGGTCTTTCGCCGAGGGCGCGTGACCCGACAGTTGGAAACTGGGTGCCAGGTCACACCTTGGTAGGTCCTGACACAACATTGAGGTTGATTGTAGGGGTTGCATTGATGCGATCCGTCTTGTGGCGGTATATGCCACGGGTTCGATAGTAAGAGGCTCCCGTCCGAGAATCGAACACCTACAGCCTCCCTAGTTCAAGTAAGAACGGATAAACACTTCGAGTAAGCTAGAAACGACTGAGAAGTTTTATCTCCCAACCGTCTAAGGCGGGCTTGTCCACGCACACGCCACCAGCACAGACCTTGCCTTCACGACGGGAGCCGAGGCCCAGGCTGAGATTATGGTTGTCGCCTAAGGCCAAGTCCAGGGAGCCCATGAGCCAGTCTCTTCTGCCGGTCCATTGCTCTGCGGTCTCCCATTCTGTGGTCCTCTCGTAGGTGAGGGTCAGCGAGGCTACGGGGGATTGGGAAAGCGAGAGTGAGAGTATCTGATCGTAGTAGGTAAGCTGAGCGTCGTGCTTCTCGGTGTAGAGATGTTCCAGTATGAAGTTGAGAGTGGTGGCTTCGGAAAGATAATAGACTAAGTCGACCACCGGCGCCAGCCGGACCGGTGAGCCTTGTTCGGTCTTGTACTCCTGCCTGCTGAAGCCGCCTTTGATCGTCGCCTTGTATTCCAAATCGTATTCCATTTCACCATAGATTTCAGAGAAGACCAGATCATCTTTGCGATTGGTGGTATAGCTGCCGTTGACCAGAACGGACAAATCCTCAAAGGGGCTGCTGGTTATCTCTGCCTGGTATCCCCGCTCGTCGTACATGTCCAAAATGTACGCATGTCTGTTGAGCAGAGTATAAGCGTGCTCTCGGGCCAAAGAAGGCGGATTGTTGAACACAACGTCCCCGTTGGTGAAGTTGAGCTTGTCGTAATCCTTAAACTCCAAAGACAGTCCCAATCCCGAAGTGTATACGTTGGCCGATGCATAGACGCCGCTTCCGTCGTCCGGAATGTACTCACCCGAAGGGTTGTTCTTTTTGGCATACTCGGCATACAAATCGACGTTGGGAAGATTGAGTTCGGCGTTTCCGCCGTACATCCTCACCAGTCCGAAGTAGGTTATGTGGGTGCGCAGATAACTGCCCCCCAAAGTTGCCCAATCCGTGAGGGCCACCTTAGCGTCGGCGGCATGCAGGGGATCTTCCAGCCGTTTGTATCTATCGGTGGCGTTGCCCGTCAGCATGGTCAACTTGAAGCCCTCGAATTCTATGATCCCCTTCGCTCCATCGATGTTGTTGTCGAAGCGCAAGTCCCGGTTCTCGTACGACCGGAGAATCAAGCCCCGACCGAAAAGCACATAATAGTTCCCGGCGGTTACCTCAAGAAACTCGCTGGACATCTGGGCATTGCGGAAGGAGAAACCCTGCCAGGTTTTTCCCCAGTCGTCGGGCTGATGGGCTTCATAACGGAGGTTTATCCGCAAGTCGCCATAGGTTAGGTCAAGATCGGTCCAGTCGTGAAAGATGTCCTGGCCGGTATTCCTGTCGGACGAGAACTCCAGTTGATTGCTGGCGCTGACGATCCAGGAATCGGGATCGCCGAAACCGAAATCCTGGCCGAATCCCGACGAAAACGGAAGAACGATGCCGCAGAGCAGAAACGCGGAAAACCACAGGCAGACTGAAGCCCGACGCCCCGGACAAGAAGTTAAGAGCCAAAAGTGAAAGAATGGTCTATTCTCCACTCTCTTTCCCCTCTTTTTTCGTTGTCTCCTTTTTTTCGGCCAGTATCTCGTTCACCTTCTCCCAGATGGTCTTCTCGTCGCCGGAGCGATAGGTGGTGTGAGTGTATCTGATTTCACCCTGCGGGTCGATCAACACCGTATGCGGGATTCCCAAAACGTGGTACTTTCTGTAAATCTCCCTGTTGGTGTCGAAGAGCACGGGGAATTCCCACTTTAAGCCCTTAACCTTCGATTTCACCCGGGAAACGCTGCGGGGACCGTCCACGTCGACGGCCAGTATCTCGAAACCCCTCTCCCTGTATTCCGGGTAATCCTTCTGCAGTTTGCTCAGCTCCTTGATGCACGGCTTGCAGTGTGTGGCCCAGAAGCTGATAAGCACCGGCCCTTTCTGCAGCAAGGTGCTCATCTCCACCTTCTGCCCCTCCAGATCCAGAGCCGTGAAGTCCGGTGCTTTTGACGACTTCTCCGCGCCCGGAGAGAGACCCGGTATAAAAGCAGAGATCAGAAAGAAGAATACGAGGGTGAACGTCAAATTCCGGTTGTACCGGGAATGCGCCAGCATGATGCAACCTTTCTGTGAATGTCCGAGTCAATGAAACAGATCATCTGCCGAACAACTCGTCCAGCTTCTGTCTGTATACGGAAACCTCCCAGACCTGGAATCCCCTGTCGTAGTGATATATGGTTCCGTCGCGATCTACAAACACCGTGACGGGAGCAGGCGATGCGTCGTAATCTTCGTAGACGCCGGTTCCCGCTCCCCACAGCAGGGTAAAGGAAAGAGACTCGCTCTCTCTTACCTGACGGATGTCGCTCAGACCGTCTTCGTAGTTGATTCCAAAGATCACCAGGCTGTCGGTCGAGTACTCCGTGTATAGCTGCTCAAGATACGGCAATTCCTGCATGCAGTAGTTACAGCTTTTCGCCCAGAAGTTTACTATGGTCACGAATCCGCGATAAGCATAGAACTTATGTTGGAATCCGAAGTCGTCCTGCAGTTCGAAATCCGGGGCCAGCTGTCCAGGTAGTATTCCGGTCTCGGCCGGTGTGAGGTTGAAGCTGGCCTTCACCGTGTCGCCGGTGACTATCTCCACCACGGCTTTGGCCGGATCGTCGTTTGCATAGCCCTCTTTGAATATGGAGACGATATGGGTTCCCACTGCCAGGTTGTTGAAGAACACGTGGGGCGTGATCTCCGTGGAGGGCTGGTTGTCAATGCAGATGGTAGCGCCGCCGACGTTGGAGGTAACCTCAAGCGAGCCTTTCGAGGTTTCCAAGAGCACGAATTCCGCGCTGCTGATTTGATCTTCCCCTACCGTCACCACCAAGGATTCCGGCGAGGACAGATATCCGGCCTGCATCACCGAAACCACGTGATCCCCCGCTGCCACGTCGAAAAGCGTGTCGGGAGTCATCTTGCCGGTAAGGCCGCCGTCTAAGAGTATGGCCGCGCCCATAGGGTTCGAGGTTACGGCGATGGAGCCGGTCTCCTCCGAAAAGAGAGTATTCCTGGTGTTGCAGGCGCACAGGCATAACATAAGGATCAGGAAAGCAAGTACCACACTCCGACTTATGAGCGACATGACCGGTTTTGATCTCCTTTCGCCCGATATCGTCCGCCGCAAGGTTTCGGCTATCTCACATTATAATCTACGAATCCGCAGGAGCAATGTTTTTTCTGCTGATCCCCTGCAGTATAACCACCCTGCCGAGAGAAAAGACCCGGTCCTTTTGGAAAAAGGTCTTTTCGACATTGGCTTTATATGCACGTTGGTTGAGTCAACAGGCCGAGTTCAGTTGCTCCATGAGCCGAGTAACCGCTTTTTTCATCCGCCGGATTTCGACCGCCGGCCTGCTCTACAATTGCTCTAAACCTGTCTCTGTTTTGCCAATCTGTATTTCCTCTGCAGCAAGTATAGGCCTGAACTCATTATCAGTACGGCCAGGGCTATCATACCCCATTTGCTCGTCACCGGCCCCTGGTAAGCGCTAAGCACATAGGTGTGCTGCAAGGTGAGCTTGCTGCCCGGATTCCCGTACGACTCTACGGTGATCGTCCACCTCCCGGCTCCAGACGTCCTGGGCATAACGTGAAGGTACTCGTCCTCCCAAGCTTCGGCCGGCAGATACACTTCCACCTGGGTGGTCAAGGAATCCTGGCAAACTCCATTTACGCACAACTCGGTCCACCACTCTTCCGGTGTGGGGATAAGTTCGGTGAGGGTCACCAGGTAAGTATCCGGCAGAGTTCCGGTGTTCGTCAATATCGCGTGAAACTCCGTCGTGTCCCAGAGCACGCCGCTTTTGAGGGTATCGTCGGAGGTGTAGGTGAAGCTGTACTGGGCGTGGGCTGTTCCCTGCCCTCCACCCGGAATCACTACTCCGAAGGAAACCAAGACAAACAAAGCCCCCAAAACCAGCGATGCGCGGCAGCCGTGCATCTTTCCTCCTTTGGATTTGTGTGTGATTGAGCATACATTGATCAGGTGCTCTCAGGTTTAGAAAGGCGGCGGCCCACCTTTATAGAGGTAATTAAGCAAATAGATCGCGTCAGTAATATCTATCAGCTCATCCCCAGTGACGTCGCCTCTACCCATGGGGTTCGGTGCCTGACCACCCTTATAAAGGTAGTTCAACAAGAAGATCGCGTCAGACACGTCTATATTCCCGTCGCCGGTGACGTCTCCGACCAGGTAAGTCTGGAAGACTTCCTCCCTGGCCGAGCAAAAGACCGCTCTGTCGCCGTAACCGTCCGCCTGCACAAAGACCGCCAGGTAGCAGTTCTTGTCCACCCAGTTGGAGGGCAGGGTGTAACTCTGGGAGTCGACAAAAGTCTCCCCCGGCTGGATGCTGAAGGGGACTCCCAACGCGTTCGGGAGCATCTTCCGCGCAACGTGGTGCAGGCTATCCAGCCCCTGCCACTCGTAGAATATGTGGCTCTCCACTATGACATAGCGCAGATGTGCATCGGCGCTGGGGAAGGTATCTATGGCCGTGGTCCGGGTCTCCACCTTGAGTTCACGAGTGACAGAGTCATATTCCACGGCCACGTTCAAGGTGCAGGGAGAGTAAATGAACTGTGTTTGCCAATTGAAATAGTTGAGATAACAGCCGAAGGTTTCAGAGCTGCCCCCCGAGCAGGTTTTCCTTCCGTCGATCTTGGCCCGGGGCACCGACGTTATCTCATAATAGCTCAGCCTGTTTGTGCCGTCCGAGATGTTGAAGGAGCCACTGGTATGGTATTCTATGACGGCCAAGCTGTCCCCTTTTAGTTTGTCCAACGAATCCGCGGCAACTGACGCGTATGGGCAATACGGTCAGGTGGGTCGCATAAATACCTCCAGCAGAACGCAATCTCGAGGAATTCCCTTGACGGATGCGATGGAAGACTCTGTCCCTTCAATCGACGGACCGTATGGCTCGCCGGCAACGCATGGCAACTCGTCTGGCCCGGCATAAGCCAAGCCGATTGCGCCCAAAACAAACAGCAAGAGTATCAGCGGAGCGATCCGACCTCTTGATACCTGGCGCATATGAAACCTCCTTTGGAGCTTAGAAGTTTAAAGTGACATCTCTCTTTATCTCATACTATGAATTCAAACCTGATATCCAAGGTAAAGATAACTTGTAGCTCGCGCCTTATCCTGTGCATCTTCTGAGCAATCTTCATTGCGATTCCCCAAACGTTTAAATCCGGAACTCACAACTACCGCGAAATATACGCACCGGCACGTGGAAAACTCCACCTGACGCGCGCGTCACATCAGAAAAGCTCCCGTCCCAATCCGATTCGCAGCTCCTTTCAGTTTACCCTGAGTGCGGGTGATGGTGATCCTACAGCTATTTTTCTCTCATCTCCTTTAGAGTAGGTTTAATTTCAGGATCAGTTTGTTGGTGTTCGCAGGCGGCTTCTTCCTCTGCCCACACCGGCTTGAACTTGACCGTTTTGCACTTCCATTTGGTGCATTCCAGACAGCGAATGCAGTCCCCGTCGTTGGCATCACGATGAACGTCGACGTATGTGGGACAGGTCTGATGACAATCCTCAAGGAATGCACAGGCTCCGCCGTTGACCTTCAACCTGAAGAGGCTGAGCTTGTTGAAAACCGACCATATCGCACCCAAGGGACAGGCGTATCGGCAGAAAGGCTGACGCACCAGTATGGCAGCAGCTATGAGTGCCAGAAGGATAAGAATTTTGAAGTAGAATAGAGTTCCCACCCGGGAGACGATGCTCCCCCCTTCGGTGAAAATGTCACCGCCTGGGTTCCAGGCCACCATGGGTATGCCGGCTTCCAGAGTCCCCACCGGACAAAGCTTGCAGAACCAGGGCTCCCCCACCCAGAAGGCCACCAATAACGTCAGGCCGACCAACACCACGTACTTGCTGTAGCTCCAGGCTTTGTCGGGGAAAAACTTTTTGGTCTTGATCTTATACAGCATCTCCTGAAAGAAACCGAAGGGACAGAGCCATCCGCAGGTCATTCGTCCCACCGTAAGCCCGATGATTCCCAGTAGGCCGACCAACATCAGAGGGAAGGCCTTGATTATCACGAAGTGCTGAAGCGTTCCTATGGGGCAGCTCACCATGGCCAAGGGGCAGCCGTAGCAGTTCATAAAGGGCACACACACTCCCTTAAACCAGCCCTGATAGATCCGGCTGAAGAACACCGAGCCCAAGTAAGAGTTGGAAATTACCAGTGCCCCTATCTGAAACAGGCGTCGCTTCATTCTTCTCCAAAAACGGCTTTTCTGATGCCGGGAATCTATGGACTCGACCGGGCCAAGCTACTCTATCCCAATGCAGGAAACACACAAAATGGAGCCGTTGTAACGGATCTCCTCAAAATCCCCCAGCTTGACGCCGTACACGAACAGCCCCAACAGGATCAACATAATCGCGATTCTCAACCATTTGAATAAGGCATTCATGATAGACTCTCACCCATGAAATAAGACCCTTTTGGTCTATTTATAGTAATATAACTTGCATTGCAGATTTGTCAACAGCATAAGATCAATCCGAGAGGACTCGCTTCTTCTTTTGGCACAAACTCAGTCTGTCAGGGAACCGGACTAACTCTGGCCTGCGCCACTTGGATACCACGGACAGATAACCTCCCGGCTGAGACTTCCATTCTGAACCAACCCGCTCAGGATTGTCTGATTTAGTCCGCGGAGAACTGACGAAGAAACATCCAGGCACATGACACAAGCTGTCATCTGAGGTTCGATAACTAATAATGAGACAATTTGGGCGAAAGAACTCAGGCCAACGTGACAACCAGAGCTTGTGCGCCCAATCAGCCAGCCTTTAAGGGGACGGGAGGCTGGCTGTTTTTTTACCCCGACATGGTGGCTATCCCCTTTGTGTACATCCCCTGATTATGTGAAGCCATACCCGGAGACAAATTTACCCTTTCTCACCGATTCTTCGGATTGGTTTTTGGCAGGATCTTCCGATAAACGCAGGTAGTCAGGAACCTCCGCTGGGTAGGAGCAGGGTCAGAGTTGGTATCACTATCCGAGCTCAGCAACCAGTGTTTCGATCGTCCCCTCGAAGTCCTTCCTTTCTGGCCAGTTGTACAAGCAACCGTAAGGGTGAACCCGAATACATTCCGATTGACAACGTCATGGGCGGATGCTATCTTAATTGGCAAAGTCCTATAAGGTTGAGACGGCTTAATGCGCGAAGTCTGCGCTTCCACTCGACAGCTTTTTATCGTTTTTCTGCCGGTTGGTCGGGCTCCGTCTGACTGCTGCATCTCCGCACCGGGCAAATCACGGCAGATACTGAAAGTTCCAACTCCCATCAAGGAGATTGACATGAATATTAGGAAAAGGAATCAGGGAAATTACTTAAAAAGGAGGCTCGGTAAAATCCTCCTGTTGTGGATGGTGGTACTGCTTTCATTTGGATGTACCGCCGTTGGCCTTTTGGCGCATCAACCCGGCGGAAGCCCGATACAGGCAATCGATCCTCGCTGGGATGGGAACCGGATCGGCATTCTGGCCCTGGGTTTGCTCATAACGTCGGGTTTGCTGGGTTTGTTCAGCCTTGGCGGAGGAGACCGGGAGCGAACCGGATCCGACTTCGAGGAAATATACAAGATTCTCTTCGAGGAGAGCCCCACCGCCAACATAATAATCAGCTCGGACGGCGACATAAAGGACGTGAACAAATCGGCGATGACAGCCTTTGGCTGCTCAGCGAAAAGCGAGTTTGTGGGCAGGCCGGCTCTTAAGTTCGTGATAGCGGAACACCGATCCCGGCTGACTCACCTGCTTGAGGGTTCCGACGGGGACAAGGTTCGGGATATTGAGATGGACGTGCCAGCCAAGGATGGACAGATCCGCAGCTTTCTTTTCTCCTCCAGCCGGGTGGTACCGTCTGGCGAAGTCAAATCCGCCGACGTCTTGTTGGTAGGTATCGACATAACCGACCGCAGACAGGCTGAGCGAGCCTTGGAAAGAGAGCGCCAAAGGCTTTTCTCGGTGTTAGACGTCATACCCGCTTTCGTCTATCTGCAGGCGCCGGATTACACCGTCCCTTTTGTTAACCGCAAATTCCGGGAGCTTTTCGGTGACCCAAAAGGCCAGCTGTGCTATGAGGCGTTCTATGGGAGACAGAAACCCTGCGATCCCTGCATCACTCTTCGTGTCCTCCGAACCAGAAGTCCTCAGACTTGGGAGTGGACCAGTCAGGAGGGTCGCACCTATCTGATTTACGAGGACCTCTTCCCGGGCACGGACGGCGAAGAGATGGTTATGGAGATCGGCATCGACATTACCGAGCGCAAGCAGGCGGAGGAAGCGCTGAGAA
>CAYMNI010000093.1:0-9261 GCA_964391755.1 uncultured Ignavibacteria bacterium | reverse complement strand
CATACGCTTCGGCATCCACTTGAGTCCAAAGTCAATCATGAAATCCCGCAATCGCTTGCAGTGGTCGATAAAGGCAGGATTAAGAGCAGAGAGCTGCTGCAAATATGCTAAAGGATCTTGACCTTGCTTGGTCGCTTTCCCTATCGCTTCTGTCAAGTCGTTAGCGCTGTTTATGAAAGACAGTGCGGATACGTACTGAGCCACCCCCATGTTAACCACCTGTATCTGTGGGTCTATAGGGCCTAGCTGTGACGTTTCCCCCATGACGATCTTATTGGAACACAAAGCTATAAGCGTGGCGGCGCTTTTCGCCCAAAACGGGACGATTACGCGGAATTGCTTCCTGCAGTATCTGCCGCACATGTCAACAATTTCTTCAGCAGCGTTGCCATCACCACCCGGACTGTGTATAACGAGATCAAGATAGTCTACTTTCCCTATGGATCTCAGAATATCAGAAAAGATAGCAGTGTCTTCCAGCGTTAGAGAGCCACCGGCTACATCAAAACTAGCTATATACATCACGATTCTTCTTCTCTTGCCCCTCTCCATTGACTCGAGCTTCTCTATGAGCTCAGCTCTCTTCCTGTGTCCCAGTTCCAGTTCGCTTCTTCCTCTAAGGATTTCGCGATACACCTTAGCGAAAACTGGGGTGTCCTCGGGTTTCTGCGTCATCTCTTTTCCCCCTTCAAGTTACGGAAGCTCAACCTACCGGCGGAGTTGTTAGCACTCTACGCTGGTGAGTGCTAAACGGTTTGCAAAAAAAATCATCGCCTCAATCTACCGGCTCCGAGAGTCTCAGAAGCGTTCTGAAAAAGCCGATCAGGCGTTGGTCGGTGAATATAAACGCCCGGTTTTCCCTTGTCAACTGTTTTTTTGAGATTTTTTCACCCGCGCGTGGATTATTCGCAAACCTTCCAGGGTAAGGGTGGGATGCACCTCCTGAATCGTTTTCGACTCCTTGCCTACCAGACCGGCCAAGCCCCCGGTGGCAATCACCTTTGGCTGCCGTCTTACCCTGTGTTGCTTTTTCAGTTCGTCTTGGATTCTTAGCACTATTCCGTCTATCTGGGCCACGGCTCCGAAGAAGATGCCGGATCTGAGGCTCTCCTCGGTGTTTTTTCCGATGGCTTTCTTCGGTCTCTCCAAGCTCACTTTGAAAAGCTGTGCAGCCCGGTGGAAGAGATTCAGAGAAGAGGTTTCCAGGCCCGGAGCTATGGCGCCTCCCAAGTATTCTCCCTTTTCGGAGATCACGTCGAAGGTGGTGGCGGTTCCCAGATCCACAACGATAACGGGACCGCCGTAGATCTGATACGCCGCTGTCGCATTGGCGATCCGATCGGCACCCACCTGGGAAGGATCGTCATACAGAATCTTGATTCCCAAAGGAAGATCCCATCGGACCAACAGGGGATCGACCTTCAAGAACTTCCTGCTCATCTCCTGATAGATTGGGGTCAGCGGAGGAACCACCGAGCAGATTATCACCTCCCTCAGTCTACCGTGATCGGCAAAGAACTGCTTCACCAATAATCCGCACTCGTCCACGGTCAGAGCGTGATTGGAGGTGATTCTGAAATGACAGACCAGCTTCTCCTTGCGGAACGACCCCAACACGGTGTGAGTGTTCCCTATGTCGATGGCCAAAAGCATGGATCAGTATTCCTTTCCGGTGCTCTTTGCGGCAATCATCGCCGGCAGCCGACGCTGAAACTCCCTCAGCCGCCCTGTTTATACCATTTCGAAGAGGGTTCTATTTGAGATACGACAAACAAGGAGGCCCAAATGGCCAAGATGGGAATCAGCGGGAAATGGAACCGGTCGATGCCGAAGAAGACAAAGTGAACGGCCAGCCAGTATACCAAAATCCCCCCCAACAGAAAGAAACCCGGTCCTCTTCCCTTTTTATTTCTTATTATCACCCACAACCCTCCGGCGGATAGGATTAGAATCACGAGATAGTACGTCTGCCCCAGGACGTTGAGGATGACGAAGCGGTCAACTCTGCCGGCGTTTGCCGCCAGATCCAGCTCTTTGGCAATTGCTCCGAAGTCGGTGGCGAACATATATACTTCCTTCTTGATTCCCCGGACGATGAATCCCACCGGATCATCCCGGATATATTTTGTAGCCAACTCGTAACCCAGCTTGTTGTTCTCCACCTCGTTGGGGGCGGAGAGATCCTCAAAGGGATTCTCTCCGGTCCAGACCCAGGTTCCGCTGGAGATGGAGCTGTTTCCGATGTACAGGTTTATGCCGCCGCTGGTGGCCACGGTGAAATCATTCAGCACAAGTTTGTTCCTTACCAGCCAGGGGAGCAGCGTTAAACATGAGACCAGTATGGTCAATGCCGCATCTCTCAGCACCAGGACCAATCTTCGTTTCGATCCGAGGTAGAATAACACAATCAAGAATGGAAGCGCCAGCGCCACGGCTCTTACCAGAATCATAAGACCCAGGAGAATTCCCACCATCAACGGAACCAACATAAAGGTACGTTCCCGCTCCTTCAGAAGGAGGTGGATAACCGCCAAGAGCAAAGCCGTGAACAGAATCTCCGAAGCCAAGACGTTGGTGAAGAAGATCTGGCTGGGAAAGAGCGCCAGAATGACCAAACTCAGGCGGGCGGAAACCGGGCTAATCAATCTTCGTGCAACCAGATAGGTGAACGCGCAGATGCACAAGCTCAAAAGCACATTGATGAAATGAACCGCAAAGTAGCTGTGCCCGAATATCCAATAGATCACAGCTAAAAAAAGAGGATAGCCGATGGGCCAATATGCCGTGGGCATCCCGTTCTCTTCGTATCTCCAAACCTGAGACATGTGGTAAGCTGCGTCGTCATACCATTTCCAGTCGGCATAAAGCTGGGTGGGGACCAACGTGATCCACAACATCCTCAAAAGCAGACCCAGTCCCAAAAACAACAAGAGGAATTTCACCTGGTTTGTGTTCTCGAGTTTTGCCAAAGCGCCTCTGAGGGCGTTTCTGCGCCACAGGAAGAGAAAAAGGCAGATCCCCACAAGTCCGAAAGACAGAAAGGAGCTTTTCAAAACCAGAAGCGTTTGGGGGGCAAAAGAGCCATCGGGGCTCAGGTGTAGAAAGAGCTTCTGCGCTCCGCCGAAATCCGTGAATGCGGTAAAGCCGAAGAGGACGAAGAATAACGCCACCACCGCGACAAATAAGGCGAGCGTCCTGGATGGGTTGATTTTGTCTTCCATGACTCGAGGGCAACGGATTGGATCAAGCTTCAAACTTCGCGCGCTTCTCCTCGCGGGAAGCTGAGATTATACGGACTCTTGCCGATTCGATTTCGGGCGCGATAGAAACTCGCTCTCGCTCTGCTATTGCCGGGCGGAGCGTTTGGGTTGTGCGGGTGATTACACCACCGTCACCTCGCCCGCCCTGACCGCCCTTTCTCCCTTTTTGGTCTTTATGATCAGAGAGCCGTTATCGTCTATGTCCTGAGCTTGACCTTCGATTATCTCTTTGCCGAATTTAACCTGAACCTTCCTGCCCAGAAGCGAGGAGAGTTTCTTTATCAATCGCCGCTGATGGGTAAGCCCGTTGCTTTTGAAATCCAGATAAATGGCCTCAAACCTCTCCAGAAACGAAATCAAAAGCTCCATTCGGGAAAGTTCCCGGCCCCACTCCATCCGGATGGAGGTCACCTTCGCCGACAGCTTCTTGGGGAAATCGCCGGGCTGGTGATTGACGTTGACTCCGATTCCGGCGATGACGAAATTGGTTCGGTCCAGTTCCGCCGACAATTCCAAAAGTATTCCCCCCACCTTTTTGTCGTTTATCAGGCAGTCGTTGGGCCATTTGATTCTGGCATCCAGTCCGGAGAGGTCTTGGATGGCCTGGGCCAGCGCCAGACCGGCACAGATGGAAAGACCGGGGGCCTTGTAAGGAGGCACCTGGGGTCGAAGGATAAGGCTCATCCACAAACCCAGCTTGGGGGGAGAGTACCAGCCTCTTCCCATTCTGCCTCTGCCTTTGGTCTGTTGATCCGACACGATCAGGGTGCCTTCGGCGGCACCGCCTTCGGCCAGACGAAATCCCAAGTCGTTGGTCGATCCGACTGTGCGATAGGAAAGGATCTCCTTTCCCAGGATTCTTGTCTTCAGTTTTTCTCTGATCTCGGCAGACAACAGGAACTGGGGAGCCTCCAGCAGTTTGTATCCTTTACCCTTCTCCGAGGCGATCTCGAAGTCCCATCTCCTCAGTTCCTTTATGGTTTGATAGATCACGTAGGGATGTAATTCCAGCTTGTCCGATATCTCTCTGGTGCTCAGGAAGGACTCCCGGTTGTCCCGCAGAAGAGTGAGAAGGTCTTCCTCGGCCGCTTTGAGGGTTCTTATGGAGTTGCGATTGTTTTGGGATGGCATGGAGGGTGAGTTTCAAGGCGTGGGCAGCCTCGCCTTTGCATTTGATTTTATGGTTTCATGAGAATAAGGCTCAAATCCAGCGCCGGGGCTGAGTGTGTCAAAGCCCCCACAGAGATGAAATCCACGCCGGCGAGTGCGATCTTCCGGACGTTTTTCAAACTGACGTTCCCGGATGCTTCTATCTTGATTCCGGGATCAATCGAGCGGATCACCCCCACCGCTTTTTTTGTTCGCTGGATGCTCATGTTGTCCAGCATGATCCAATCCGGCTTTGCTCTGATCGCTTCTTCGAGTTGACTTAAGTTTCCAACCTCTATTTCTATTTTCTCTTTTCTTCTTTTTGATTTCGCCCTTCTTACCGCTTGCGGGATTCCGCCTGCCGCCCGGATGTGGTTCTCTTTGATCAGAAACATATCGAAAAGGCCCATTCTGTGGTTCTCGCCGCCGCCGGTTTTGACCGCCTGCTTCTCCAGCATCCTCAAGCCCGGTGTGGTCTTCCTGGTGTCCAGAATCTTGGCCTGGGTGCCTTTGATCTTCTGCACATAGCTTGAGGTAAGCGTGGCGATGCCGGAGAGTCTTTGCATAAAGTTGAGAACGGTTCTTTCGGCGGTCAGGATGTCTTTGATTTTTCCTTCAATCACGGCGATTTTCTGTCCCTTTTTGACCTTGTCCCCATCCCGTTTCAGCATTTTGAAGGTGGTTCGTCGGTTCACCGTTTGGAAAACTTCCTTTGCCACCGACAGCCCGGCCAGAATCCCCTTCTGTTTGGCAACGATAACCGCCTTGCCGGAGATTCTGTTTCCCAGCACTGCTTCAGAGGTTATGTCGCCTTCTCCTTCGTCCTCGGACAGTGCCAGGAGTATCAATTCCAATGTGCTGGCAGCCTTCGCTCCCATAGAAAATCTCCTCCAGAAGGTAGCAAGTTAACACAAAACAGCAACTTGTCAATTGAAAAGCAAGATGTCGGATAGACCTTCGGTCATATCCGACCTACTGAACCATGTGGTTCAGAGCAGGCCCCGCCAGAGGAGTGAACTGTATGGTTCACCCCAGAGGCTGCGCCCGTAGGGCGGTCAAAACCTATCGGAATATGAAAACTTCACTTAGGTCAAATTCCGACCACAACTCATGCTGTTTTGAAAACCAGGACCTAGCTTAAGCTAGGTCCTGATTTTGCCCATGTTCAATAGCGTCTTTATAAAGGGATTGCAGCGGAGCCAAGGCTTAACCCTTGGATTCGTCTTTATCGGGCATTTAAAAACCGTTGCCCAGCTAAGAGGATGCGGCGCAGAAAAAGCCCATCGCATCAGGCCGGTGAACCAGAAATTCTTTGTTTTTTCTATAATCGCTCCATATACTCTTGCGTAGACACAATTGAAAGGAGCAAATTGAGCCGGCAGTTCCGTTTCATCATCTTCGTCTTGTCCTGCCTCGCCTGCTTCGGGTGGGGGGTGGTCTCTTCCGGGCAAGATTTCAAAAAACAGCACCCCGCGCCCATCCCACCTTACCAGCGAGAACATCCGTCCGTCTCCCCAAAAGGCGACGCCAACTTCTGCTTAATCCAATACGATGCGGATTCCGTCCAATGGTATTCTGACAAATTCGAGACCGGCGATGGGATAGCGGTATTGATGGACCCGGCAGACTGCGGTTTCGACAGCACCTATCCTTTCAAAATAAACCAGGTTCATTTCTATCTGTACAACTTCGGGCCGGCAGTGGTCTGGCCGGCGCAAATCCGAATACGCATCCGGGACCTTTACGTCGCCGAGGATACCTTGATGCCGGGCACCAGCCGGTATTACGCAGACTTCTCCATCTACGAAAATCTGGCTTATGACCCGGTGACCAACCCATTTCCCATAACCGCGACGTTGGATGAGGTGGTGTGCGTCGACACCGCCTTCTTTCTCGAAATCATCTATAACGGGGAGCAGGAGGATAGGTATCCCAGCCTGGTTATGAGCGATACCCTCACCGATAGGCCGGATACGAACGAAAACTGGGTTTACAGGTCCGGCAAGTATCGGGAGTGGTATGACAACTGGGGTACGCCGATTCCGGGCAGGGCCATTATGCGCGTCACCGGCTATCCCTATGCCATCGATTGCGAAAAATTATGCTGGGAATGGACGTCCGAGCAGACCCAAGCTCCCAACGGGATGCCGGATTTCGACCAGTACCAGTTTGGATCCGACTCTGCAGCCATGTCCGGACCGGCGGCCGTGGCCAACCTTCTGGCCTGGTTGAACGTCCTTCCCTCCATAGCCGATGCGGACAGCCTGATCCGGCTGCTCTCTTACCATTTCCATACCGATCCGTCGGAGAATGGCGGAACCCCAATCGACTCAATCCAGGCCGGCCTGGATTCGGTTTTTGCACGGTATGGTCTCAGCCTGCGCGATACGATCGTCAGCAATCCCACCTTCTACAGCATGGTGGACTCCCTTAAGAAGGACGTCCCCATCGCGCTGCTGGTGGGTCTGTGGCAGAAGATAGATGACACCTGGTATCGCATCAGCGGGCACTACGTGGCCATAGCCGGCGTGTGCAAGAGCAACTCGTGGACGGCCCTGAGCGATCCCGGCCTGGACAACGCTGAAGCCGGGGGGAGGGGGAGGTTTCTTCCACCCCACGAACGGCATGCGGAGGATCACACCCTGCACAATACGGATGGCTACGTCTCTCACGACGCCTATCTTTCGGACACCCTCTCGGTCTTCTCCGATACCGCGTCATGGATTCTAAGGGACCTCCTGGCGGACAGCCTGCCCTGGGTTTCGCAGTTCGACGGGCTCAACTTCCAGCCCGGCCAGGGCTCTGCCCACCCATACGATCCTGCGGAGAGCTTGTATGCGGTGGTGGAATACGCGCTCATGATCCTGGAGAAGCCCACGCTGGTGGAGGAAGAAGAGACGTCGACTCCGAGAGATTTCGAGCTTCACCAGAGCTATCCCAATCCTTTCAACGACCGGACCATCATCAAATATTCCCTGTCCCGGCCCACCAGCGTCTCGCTGACCATCTATAATATCCTGGGACAGAAAGTCAGAATGCTGGTAGAAGGACAGACACAGAACGGCCGGGTATCGGTGATCTGGGACGGCAAGGACGATAAGGGAAACGACCTAAGCTCCGGCATCTATTTCTATCGACTGCAAGCCGGAGAGTTATCCGAAACCAAAAGGATGGTTCTGCTCCAATAGGTCAACGGATGAAACGCCCTGACGTCCGTCCGGGTAGGTCCTCTGGATACACGATTCAACGGATGCCTTGGCCACGTGTTTCTGGGGGTGTTGATGCAATAACCTGCGGGATTCCCGACTGTTACGACAAGCAAAATCCAAGCTCTTTAAGGAAAAACCTCTTGCATTTCCTGATGACATCTGATTATTTACAGCCGTCAACCAAATGGAAATGACACTGAAGCGGAGGTAAAAAAGCGAACGTGTGGGGTCAGGTTCATTCTCCGGAGTCTACTCACGCTGAAGAAACCCACCCACGCTTTCGACCTAACCTCGAAATCACGACAGAATCGAATGAAGGTGCTGACTGCATGAGGTAGGCCCCTATCGTTAACCGGAAACCCGGGCAGGGTTCCCCAGTTTGAAGGAGGAAAAAGTGAAAAGACAAAAGCTAATGCCGGCGATTGCGGTGGTTTTGGTTTTTGCCGCCGTCTTTTCGACAAACTCGGTGGTTTGGTCTCTCGAAAGGCAGGTTCCCAGCCGGATTCCGGAAACTCGGGTGATCCCTTCGGCTTTCGGGGAATTTGAGAAATCCGGGACCTACTGCGAGATTTACAATGACAACGATATCCCGGGTTACTTCTTCGGTAATTTCGATGCGGACACCATACAGGGTTTCGCGGTGTACATGGATCCGACGCAGTGCAGCCAATCTCCATATCCGTTCAGAATCACCGACGTTCATCTCTATCTTTATGACGATGACGGCACCTATCACTGGCCGGTAGCCATAAGGGTCAACATCCGCGACTCGAACCAGGGTTACAACTGTTCAGGTCCGCAGGATGTGCTCTGCTCCCAGGATTTCAGCGTCCTGGAGGATTCTGCCTATCCCATCATGGCGAATTTGACCTTGAGCCACCCTTGCTGCGTGACGCAGCCTTTCTTCCTGGAGGTGATCTACACCGAGTTGCACGATCCCGTTCATCCCCACCCCAGTCTGCTGATGAACGACACTTCCGATCCGGCGGACACCTGCGACAACTGGGGCATATATATGGGTAATTACTATGAGTGGTCCGATTTTTGGGAAGATCCTGTGGGTGACGCCATGATTCGAGCTACCGGATACACTGAGGCTCCGGAGTGCACGGATTTGTGGTACTGGAAGCCGGACAAGCCGGAGCAGGATTTCCCCGCTCCCAGCGGCATGCCGGATTTCGATCAATATCAGTTCGGGGATTCGATGGCTCTGTGCGGACCGACTGCGGTGGCAAACTGCCTGTGGTGGTACAACGCGGTCCCTCCGGACACCTCCCCTGCGGGTCTCATCCGGCTTCTGTCCGATTACATGCATTGTGATCCCTATGGAGACGGGACCTATGTGGATTCGATGCAGTTGGGATTGGAGCAGTATTTCAGCGATTATGGATTCGCCTTGCAGGAATCCACCTTCGCGGCGCCGGACTTCTTCGAAATGGAGGATTCGTTGAAAAACTGCCAGGACATCATCCTGCTTTTGACCTTCACCTGGTACGATGAAGGTTCAGAACAGTGGTACATATATGGCGGGCATTTCGTCACCATGGCCGGTGTATGTTCCGAATCCTTGAAGATTGCCGTGAGCGACCCGGCCCGGGACGCGGCAGAAGGTGAGTGGCCCGGCAGGGTGAGACCAGCCGAGC
>CAYMNI010000092.1:0-9299 GCA_964391755.1 uncultured Ignavibacteria bacterium | reverse complement strand
GTTGCCGCTCGCCGTGCTGGAGAGCCCAAAGGCCGCGCTGATTGATCCGCTCGCGGCAGCACGCACAGGTTCGAGTACAGCGCCCAGGGCGCTCGACGCCGCCTCGTGTCCGGTTAGCGCCCACGCCTCCAGAACGTCCGATTGCGCGCCCAGGTTGTACACTTCGTCCTCGAAGAGAGCTATCCACCATTGCCTGTCCAGTGCGTTGGACAGGCTGAAGGGATCCCCCGAGTAATAGTACCCGCTGCGAGCGTTGCCGGTGAACGCCACCGCCCCCTGATTGGGGTTGTGGATGACGAAATGCTCGGCGATGCAGTCGTTGTAATCCATATGGTTGGGGTGACAGCCGGTGCTCACCACCACAGACAACTGATCGTCGTTGGTCAGGGCATCCACGTCCGAGCTGTTTATTCCCCAGCCGTGATTCCGATCGCCCGTTCCCATATAGCTGATGTAGGAATGGTCGGAGTGATTCACCAGATTCTGGCCGGCATTGAGGGCAGCAAGCACGTTTGCCCGATGGTCACCGGTATGGCTGTCGTAAACCGTGGTCATGTTGAACCCCAGGGGAATGTAAGAGTCGATCGCCATCTTGAGATACTCCACGTGCGTGTCGGCGTCATAGTCCATGCCCACCAGCAGAACGTCCTTGGGATAGCCGGTCAAAGGAGGATCTTTTTCGTATTTCAGCACCTTGTCGACAAAGGTGTTGAGCTCGGTGGCGTTGCTCACCGTGGCCCTCCCCACGGCCAACTCGTGAGTCCAATCGTCGTCGTAATCGGAATAATACTGGTCACCCGGGGATTCGTCGGAGGAGTAAATCCGGTACTCGAACGGAACCGTCTCGTGCTCGCCGCCCAAGAGGAGATAGCTGGTGCCCCAGCTTGCGTGGGCATCCGCCACGAAATTGCGGATCTTCTCCTGGTTGAGGGAGCCGCCGTAATGGGAGTAGATCCAATCCACAGTAATCACCGTGTCCCTCACCCCCTTGCGCGTGTGCCAATCGACCAAAGGTTGGAAGCCGGAGGCAAACGAGGAAGAGGTGATGATGAGGTGATCGAAGGGACCGCCAACCGGAAGCTGGGCTGCGGTGGTTTTGGCGGCCGCCTGCAAGTTCACCTCTTGCGGATTTTCAACCATGCTCTCGACGGTCTTCTGGTAGGCTCTTCTGCCCCTTTCCGAGACGTTCGGGGACAGGTAGTCTCTGCATTGGTAACCCTGCCCACCCTCGATGACCAGATCGATGGAGGTATGCAGGGTCAACTTCTTCTCTGCCGGCGCATACTGCAGGGGGAAAAGCCTGATGACGGCCATGTTCTGGCCGGCCAAGTCCGTTTGCCTGACGAACTCGGCCACACCGGCGGGATAGGGCTGGGCCGATTGGTATGTCTGTTTGTCGGGTTCGACGAAATCCGCCTCCTGATCCGAAACGCCTATTTCTCTCGGCGGCTGGGCCGGGAGTATGTCAAACTCTCCGGCAATCTCCTTCTGGGTCGAACCCACCACCTGCACGTTGCTTACTCTCATCCCCGGAGGTAAGGCCAGTCTGATCTCCTCAGACGGCAGCATGGGCTTCCCCAATTCGGCTAAATATCCTCCCCGGGTAAGTCGCATCAAATCATACCCTCCGACTCTGCCGGAGGAAAAATCTTGCTCGGAGAACTCCGCTGTATGGCTGATCCTATATGAGCTCTGTGAATGACTTAACGGACCAGACAGACTCATACAAATAACCGCCAAGAGCAGGACGGCAGCTTTCGATTTTGACATTTAGAACTCCTTTTTGAAGAACCGGGGAGGTTTGGTTGGAGCCTGCAGTCTACAGACATCCGGGAGCGGGCCCGTTTCTGAAAAGATAGTTGAGCAGAAAAACCGCGTCCGACAAATCCACCACCAGATCGCAGTTGGCATCTCCCGATTCCAGAGGATCGGGTGCCTGCCCACTTTTGTAAAGGTAGTTCAGGAGATAAACCACATCGTCAATGGTGATTAGCATGTCCGAATTCACGTCACCGGGCATGTATTCCGAAACCAGAGCCCGGCTTTGCTGGGGGAGGTAGTTCTGCATGGTCACGGTCACGTACATCTCCCCCGAGGTAGAGGGTGCTGGGCTGAAATCAACGTCTCCCTGGGCATCGGAATATCCGGTTAAATAGACCTCACCGGCCTTCCACAGGCACACGTAAGCCTCACTGACCGGAGCGCCCGAGGCGGCGTCATCAACGTGAACCAAAAACGACCACGATTCCGGCGGAAGCCAGGTGGGATGAGTCACCACGAAGCTGTCCGGATCGTCCGTCCACACCGGCATCTCCGGCTCACCCAACAGATTCAAAGTCCAGTGGCAGTGTTTCTGGGTGTCGTCGGAATGCGAGAAATGATGCTTGGCATCCATTAAAATCTGACCCAGATTGTACTTTCCCCGGAAGAACAGGCTTACCCACCATTGTTTCTCCAGGGCGTTGGAAAGGCTGAAAGGATCCCCCTCATAATACACTCCGCTGCGCGTGTTTCCGTTGAAAGCCACTGCCCCTTGAAGGGGATTGTAAATCACGAAATGTTCGGCGATACAATCGTCGAAATCCATATGATTGGGGTGGCAGCCGGTGGAGACGATGACCGACAGCTGGCCGTCGTTGTTCAGAGCGTCGACGTCGGAGCTGACTATGCCCCAACCGTGGTTACGGTCGCCGGTGCCCATGTATTCGATGGAGGAATGGTCGGCATGGTTCACCAGATTCTGTCCGGCGTTCAAAGCGTTGATCACCGCCGTCCTGTGATTTTCCTGATAGCTGTCATACACCTTGGTGGGATTGAAACGGGAGGGGATGTAGCCGAAGTCGATGTTCTCCTTAAGCTCCTCACAGTGCGTGTCGGCATCGTAATCCATTCCCACCAGCAGAACGTCTAAGGCGTAGTCCTGGCGAGGCGGGTCCTTCTCGTATTTCAGAACCTTGTCGATGAAGGTGGAAATCTCGAGGGCGCTTTCTGCGCTCACCCTTCCCAAGTAGACCTCGTGGGTCCAGTCGTCGTCGAAATCGGAATAGTACTGGTCGCTGGAGGTGTCCATGCGGTAATTGCGGTAGGCGAAGGGAACCGTCGGGTGCTCGCCGCCCAGCAGGAAATAGATGCTGCCCCAGGTGGTGCAGGCGTCGGCTATGAAGTTTCGGATCTTCTGGGTGTCGGCGCCGGCGTAATTTAAGTAGATCCAATCGGTGGTGATCACCGTATCCCTTACCCCCTTCTGATTGTGCCAGTCCGCCAGCGGCTGGAAATCCCAAGCCAACAAAGGAGAGGTGATGATCACGTGATCGAACCCGCCTGCCGGCAGCACGGCCGAGCCCTTGACGCTCGAACCGGCAATCAGCCTAACCTCCCCGGGATTTTCAACCATATCCTCCGCCATCCGCTGATAAGCCCGCCTGCTCCGCTCGGAGACCTTGGGCGATAGGTTGTCTGCGCACAGGTAACCTCCTACGCCCTCTAAAGTCAGGGTTATGGAGGTGTGGAGCACAAGCTTCTTCTGGGAGGGGATGTATTGTAAGGGGAACAGCCGGATGACCGCCATGGCCTGGCCAGCTAAGTCGGTCTGGCCCACCAGTTCAGCCACTTGCGAGGGGTAGGGTTGGCCGGAGGAGTACAACCGCGGGTCGGGCCCGACAAAATCGGCTTCGGAGCCGGACGTCCCGATCTCCTTAGCCGGCTGCGCGGGAAATACGTTGAACTCTCCGGGGATATCCTGTGAGATGGAACCGACTATCTGAATGCCGCTGGTCCTCATCCCCGGCGGCAGAGCGATTCTTATCTGCCGGGAGGGCAACATGGGCTTCCCCGGTTCAGCCAGACTGGTTCCCTCCCTCAACTGCACCAGGTCATAGCCTTTGTATGTGCCGAAGGAGAATTCCTCCAGGGAGAATTCCGCGGTATGCCGCACCGAGTAGCCATCCCCGGAGAGGGCGAATTGAACGGAAAGCAAAACAGCTACTGCCGTTAAAAGCATGCCAAGAGTTATCGGTCTTGTCATACTCCTCTCCTCACGATATTAGATTCGACAGGGAAAACTAAATAATGAATCACTTCTCGTTACGAACCGGAATTAGTTGGACCTGTAACCGGTTCCCTTCTTTCAAGTGGAAGCAATTCTCACCTATCATACCTTCTACGTCCAATTTACCACGATTTCACATTTTGTCAATCGGTTTTTGGTGATTGTAGCTGTTGTGCGAACGCGTGATATCCGCGGGCGTTGGGGTTGAATGCAAACGAAAACACAAAACCAAGCCCTGAATTGAAGGAATGGTGTCGGCTCGGGTGAGATGGGGTAAAGATGTGAAAACCTCTCCTTTTCCGCAGTTATACATCTATACATAGAAAATTATCTTAGACAAGCCTTGGCCCTGCAAAAAACCGATCTCAGCCGTTGAATCGCCCAACCCAATGGATGGATCCTCTCTGGTGGCGGTTAGTCAGAGCTCTTTCGGATAGCAAGACTCTTCATACATACGATTATGACAAAATCCGGCATCCACATTTGGTCGTTTGGCCACATCCGAATGGCGATTCTTCCCTGTGGGTGGAATAAAAGTATTCTCTCCCCAGGCTGTCTCCACTAATAGACTTCGAACACTCCATCTTTTGTCGTCCAGGCGTTGACGTCAGCGTAATGGCGTACACTACAGAAATCATGATTGTCTTCATAATTATCATCAAGAAGCGAGGTCGAAGTTTGGCTGAAAGAAAAACCATCCCTCGTAATCCCATAAGAAGAAAAGGTCTATAGAGAAGGTAACCGAGGTCACAGATAAACGAAGTTGATTCACCGGAGAATAACGGGCGCTAGTGTTATCAGGCTCTCTAACGAAGTCATCATCGGGCAGTTATGATTTTTTCCCGGTTACTCAAGAAAAAGACTTGACAAGGTACTTCGGCCACCTTATTATCAAGTTGACAACCCGTCGTAAGTGATTATCTGTTAATAGGATGTGGACAACCACGTGGAGTTTTGTAACCCCATAAACAAGAGCAGGTAAGGGAAGGGCCTCAAGATAATCGGATTGTGGAAAACCTCCCTTATTACCGCATCCCAGCTCCACCAACTTTTTGCGTATCACGTAATTAGTCTTTTTCAACAAATGTGAATTACTTCTTATAGAGCATCTGTATCCCTAATATGGGGGAGTACAAACGGCAAACAACCTACTCACATAGGACTAAGTGAGAGAATCTATATGGAATTAGATCACGCCATGTTGTGGGGAGAATGTCTCTCCCACTTAAGCAAGAGAATCAGAAAGCAGAGCTTCTGCACCTGGCTGAAGACCACCCGGGGATTGCCTTCTCCGGAGGGGACTCTGAGGGTGGCGGTCCCCAACAGGTTCGTGGCGGACTGGCTGCAGGAGCACTATATGGATCTGATCAGGGAGACCATAAAGGAGGTAGCGCAGAGGGATTTCGCGCTGGCCTTCCACGTAACCAAAGACTCCGGAGACTATCATCCTCAGATGGCCATGAATTTCGAGCGACCGACCCGGGGGAACGGCTCCCCCGGACGCATCCCCGGCGAGATGGGGCTTAATCCCAAATACATCTTCGACGCATTCGTGGTGGGGGACAGCAATCAGTTCGCCCATGCTGCCGCCATGGCGGTGGCTGAAGCTCCGGGCCGAACCCAGTTCAATCCACTCTACATCTACGGTGGGGTGGGATTGGGCAAAACCCATCTGGCTCAGGCCATCGGACATTACGCCCGCGACTCTTTCGAAGAGCTGAAGATCCTCTACGTCACCAGCGAGAAGTTCACCAACGACTTCATCAACTCCCTCACCTCCAACACCACCCAGGATTTCGTTAACCTCTACCGAAACGTAGACATCCTGCTTTTAGACGACATCCAGTTTTTCGCCGGCAAGGAGAGCACCCAGGTTCAGTTCTTTCATACCTTCAACGTGCTCTACCAAAACGGCAAGCAGATCGTTTTGACCTCTGATCGTCCCCCCCGGGAGATAAGGGGGGTGGAGGAGAGGCTGCTGTCGCGGTTCCAGCAGGGTCTGGTCACGGACATCCAGCCTCCGGATCTGGAAACCCGCATAGCCATCTTAAACAAGAAATCCGAGTCGGACGGCACGCCCATTCCCATCGAGGTGGCCCACTTCATCGCCGACAACGTCACCTCCAATATCAGAGAGTTGGAGGGCTCGCTTATCAGGCTGCTGGCCTACGCCTCCCTCAACTCCAAAGAGATAACGGTTGATCTGGCCAAGGAAGTGCTGAAAGACACCATAAGAAACGGAACCAAACAGATAGGCTTGGAGCAGATCCAAAAAAAAGTAGCGACAAGCTACAGCCTTCCCAGCGAGGCCCTCTGTTCCAAAAGGAAAACTCAGGAAATTGCCCTGGCTCGTCAGGTGGCCATGTATTTGGCCCGCAGCCTGACCAGCAACTCACTTAAGAGCATCGGCGCTCACTTTGGGGGAAGAGATCATTCCACCGTTATCCATGCCTGCACCCTGGTGGCTGAGAACCTAAAAAAAGATCCCCACTTCAAACTAAAGGTGGACCAAATCATCAACTCTCTTTATGTTTAATAGTTGTTAATGATCTATTGATTACTACAAACCAATTTGTTTGTTAACCAACACAGGAGAACGACAACATTCTTTCAACACATCCCCAACACACACAATACTACCGGCCCTTAAATAACACACAATAGGGCAATGTGTTATGGTGTATATAAAAAACCAATCAACATATCAACACGATTATTATGAAGAATATTTAATGTATTTCCCTTTAATTACATCTAAAAGATTGTCAACCAAAGTTAACAAAACTCTTCGGAGGTCAATTTATGAAATTCACACTGCCTAAATCCCAGATAGTCTCCTCGGTGCAAAACGTCATGAATGCAGTTCCAACCCGCACCACACTGCCCATTCTCTCAAATTTACTATTGGATGCCTCGAACTCAAAATTGACTTTGGCCGCCACCGATCTGGACTTGTCGGTAATAGAAACGCTCTCCATTAGCTCCGCCAAAAAGGGAGCTTTGACCATACCGGCCCGGACCTTCCATGATATCCTACGGGAGCTTCCGGAATGTGACGTGGAGATTCATATAGGCGAAAACCGTATGGAGCTCCGGGCGGACAGGGGCAACTATAAACTCTCTGGCATCCCGGCGGAAGAGTATCCCAAATTACCGGGCATCAATGTGGCCAAGGAGATAAAAATCTCCGGTGGGGATTTGCAGAAGATGGTCAAAAAGACCGTCTTCGCCGTGTCCAACGACGAGACCAGACCGGCTTTGAATGGAGTGCTCTGGCAGACCTCCGGCACTCACATGGAAATGGTGGCAACCGACGGCCATAGGCTGGCCAAGATATCATTGAAAAATACCAAACTCAAAGGTCTGCACGACGACATCATAATCCCTCCAAAGGTTTTGGGGCTTTTAACCAAATTGATGGGAGACGAGGAGAGAGAGATAGGCATCATCTTTGGAGAGAACAACATCATCTTCAACCTGGGAGAAACCGTGCTGACGTCCCGGTTGATCGAAGGTCCTTACCCCAATTACGAGCAGGTCATCCCCAAGGAGAACGGAAAGAAGTTGGTGGTGAACAAAGAATTCTTGACCGGTGCAGTCAGAAGGATGTCAATTTTGGCTAACACCTTGACTCATCAGGTAAAGTTCTCTTTAAAGAAGGACGAACTGGAGCTTTCCTCGGCCAACTTCGATTTGGGCGGCGAGGCCAAAGAGACCCTTCCCTGTGATTATATGGGTGAGCCTATGGACGTGGGATACAATGCCAGCTACGTGCTGGATATACTCAAGCAGATGGATGGAGATGAAGTGGTATTCGAGTTGGGCAGCCCCATATCCGCGGGAAAGGTTTATTCCGCTCAGAAGAAGGAGGGAGAGGAATACCTCTGCCTTCTGATGCCCCTGCGCCTGGCGGAATGAGGTGAGAACAAGACCCTGCTGAAGGAAACGGAAGGGACCATACCGTGGGGGGAGTGGTCCTTTTCTTCTAATAAAAATAATAGCGAAGCTTAAAAAAGAATTTGCTTTTAAGGCTAATTTGTATTATATTAATAGGTTATGATAAAGAAATTCAGACGGCCGGAGAGAATCGGCGCCATCCTGAGTCGCACCCTTAAGCGCCTGGAGATTGACCACAGGATAAAACAAGAGTCCGCTGTTTTGAACTGGAACCAAGTGGTGGGGGATGCCATAGCCGCCAGAACCAGCCCCCTCCGGGTGAGGGATTCGATTCTCTTCGTTCGGGTGCAGAATCCATCCTGGCGTAACGAGCTGGTTTTTCTCAAGCCCAAGATCATCAAGGAACTCAACCAATCGGTCAAGGCCAACGTAGTAAGAGATATAGTGTTCACCAATTGAGAAAATCCATAAGATAAACGGGTTTTTTTCCACTCAATCGCATCGACGAAATCCGCCTCATTCTGCGGGGAAGCAGCAACATCTTGTAGTTCAAAAGGAGAGAAGACACTTCATATGGCTGCATCAAAACCAGACGAAAAGGAATTCGAGCCGATGGGACATCATTACGACGCTACCACCATTCAGGTTTTAAAGGGGCTGGATGCAGTGCGCCGAAGGCCCGCCATGTACATCGGCGATACCGGCGCCAAGGGTTTGCATCACCTGGTGTACGAAGTTGTGGATAACAGCATCGACGAAGCCATGGGGGGATTCTGCGACGCCATAAAGGTGGTGCTGAATAAGGACGGCAGCGTGATGGTGGAGGATAACGGCAGGGGCATACCGGTGGACATGCATCCCACCCAAAAGAAGCCGGCACTGGAGGTGGTAATGACCATGCTTCACGCCGGGGGAAAGTTCGATCATCAGACCTACAAGGTCTCCGGGGGACTTCACGGCGTGGGGGTGTCGGTGGTGAACGCGCTGTCCGAATGGTGCGAGGTGGAGGTGACCCGGGACGGCAAGAGGTATTTCCAAAGATACGAACGGGGCAACACCGTAGCTGAGTTGAAGGAGGTGGGAAAGGGGAAACATCCCGGCACCAAGACCACCTTCAAGGCCGATCCGGAGGTCTTCAAAACCACCGGCTACAACTTCGACGTGCTGTCCTCTCGCATGCGGGAGTTGGCTTTTCTAAACAGCGGGCTGAAAATCGAGATCGAGGACGAGGCCACGGGCAAGTCCAATCTCTTCAAGTACAAGGGGGGGATCGTCTCCTTCGTCGATTATCTGAACGAAAACAAGCAGGTGGTTCATCCCAAACCCATCTATCTGCACAACACCAAAGACGGCA
>CAYMNI010000091.1:0-9360 GCA_964391755.1 uncultured Ignavibacteria bacterium | reverse complement strand
AGCACCCGCACGCTGGTCTTCGGCAACGGGAAGCGGGCGGAACATTCATTTTCCCTGCGGTTGTACTCTTTTGCCGAGATGCTGGATCTGCTTAAGAGGGCCGGATTCATGCTCGAATCGGTTTACGGTGATTTCGACTTCGCAGAATACAGCCTGGATTCCCCCAGAATGATCTTGATCTCCCGCAAGGTTTGATGCCCCGCCCCCGCCATGGGAAGATTCTTCTGTCTGGTGCCGGTCCCCTTTTTGTGTAAATCCGCCCCGGGGGCACTTCCTCCAATTATGAACAGGGGAAGACGTATTGATTATTTATGCGGCGCCGTGAGTCGGAAGCGGGCGCAGGCGCAGCCTCTCGGTTCTCGCTGGAATGCCGAGTCGGCATACCTTCTTCCGATCGGCTGCCGACCAGTGTGGTGGGACGCAATCTGAGGGAGGGAGCCGGCAGACCGCTCCCCATGCTCCGGACGGGAGGATGCCGGGTGCCGATAACAGTCCGGTTCACCGGAAAGGCAAGATGAAAGCACCGGAGATTCTAAAAACCGCCGGTTTATCCGAGAGTTTCGTGGAAGTCAAAAGACTTCTTTCCCGGCAGAATACCGGCCTATCGGTTTCCGGCCTGGTGGGATCGGGAAAATCTCTGCTCTTGGCCTATCTCAAAAGCGAACTTGCCTCCCCTTTGCTGGTGATAACCTCGGATCCCGAAGAGGCCTGGAAAATATACGAAGATCTGGTCCGCTTCCTGGGGGAGGATCGGGTCAGGCTCTTTCCCTCTTGGGAGATTTTGCCCTACGAACTAAAGACCCCTCACAGCGAGGTAATCGGGAGGAGACTGGAAAGCCTGTACGATCTGGCCACGGGAAGAGGCCCGGTGGTGGTGACCACCGTTCGGGCATGCCTGGAGAAAACCCTCGACGTTAAGGAGCTCAAAAAGAGAAGCATTACCTTAAGGGTGGGAGAGACTGCCGACACGGAAGGCCTCTGCCGGAAGCTTGGGGACTTGGGATTTAAGCGATTTCCCCAGGTGGAGGAAGTCGGCACCTACAGCGCCCGGGGCGGGATCGTCGACGTCTTCCCCTACTCCTCTCCCGACCCCCTCCGGATAGAGTTCTTCGGGGACGAAATAGAATCCGTCCGTACCTTCGCCGTGTCCGATCAAAGATCGCTGGAGAGGACCAAAGAGGCCCTGATTCTGCCCAGAAGAGAGGTGCTCTTGACCGACCAGAAATTGGAGGAGCTTCTCTCCGGGCTCAAGCCCCAGCAGGCGGAGAGCTTGCGGGAGAAAATGCAGTTTCAGGAAGAGGTGCCCGGCCTGGAATGGCTGGCCAGCCTGTTTCATCTGCCCCGGGCCCGAATAACCGACTACCTTCCTCCGGACTCGGTGGTGTTTATAGACGAGCCATCTTTGATCGAGGCTGAACTGGATGCGGTGTTCGAGGAGACCGAGAAGCTCTTCACCGAGGCTCGGGAGAAGGGCCAGGCGGTGCCGGAGCCGTCCGACCTTTGGGGCCAAAGGCAGCACTTCTTCGAAACGATGGACCGTTTCAGGACCGTGCGCCACCTTTCGGTGGGGGAAAAGGGGGAGTCGGTTAATCTGGGGATGACCGAGCCGGAGGTCTTTGGAGGCAATGTCGAGCTGCTCAAAAGGTCAGTCAGGCAATATCAGGCGGAAAATCGCAAGGTCTTCATCTTCTGCGATAATGTCGGGCAGAAGGACCGTTTGGTGGAGCTTCTCGGTCCCAACGCAGACAGGATAGCTTGGGAAGTCAAGAACCTCTCCGGCGGTTTTGCCTTTCCCCAGGCGAATCTGGTGGTTTTGACCGACCATCAGATATTCTCCCGGTACTTCTGGCGCCGGCGCAGAAGGCGATTCAACGAGGGGATAGCCCTCTCCTCCTATTCCGCCCTCTCCTTAGGCGACTTCGTGGTTCACGTGGATCATGGCATCGGCAGATACGACGGGCTGGAGATATTGGAGGTGGACAGGAGAAAAAGGGAGTGTCTGAGGCTTCTTTATCTGGGGGAGGACAAGTTATACGTTCCCATCGAGGAGTTCAACCGGGTGCACAAGTTCGTGGGCAAGGAGGGTGCTCCCGGCTTGTCCCGACTGGGCGGAACCTCCTGGGAGAAGCTGAAGAAAAAAACCAAAAGGGCGGTCCAAGACATGGCCCGGGAGCTGATCCAGCTCTACGCCGAAAGGAAGGCCAAGCCGGGCATCTCCTTCTCGACGGACACGGTATGGCAAAAGGAGCTGGAGGCATCCTTTATCTACGAGGAGACTCCGGATCAGCTCACCGCGCTGGACGCGGTCAAAGTGGATATGGAGCAGAGCACCCCGGCAGACCGGCTCATCTGCGGAGACGTGGGATACGGCAAGACCGAGGTGGCGGTAAGGGCGGCGTTCAAGGCGGTGATGGACGGAAGACAGGTGGCGGTCTTAGTCCCCACCACCATCCTGGCCCAGCAGCACTATGTCACATTCTCCGAACGACTTAAGAGCTTTCCGGTGACCGTGGAGATGCTCTCCCGCTTCAAGAGCAGAAAAGAGCAGAAGGAGATAGTGGAGAGATTGAAGCAGGGGAAGGTGGACGTGATAATCGGCACCCATAGGCTCATTCAGAGGGACGTCGATTTCAGGAATCTGGGGCTTCTGGTGGTGGATGAGGAGCAGAGGTTTGGCGTTACCCACAAGGAGAGGATACAGAAACTCCGTCGTTTGGTGGACGTCATCACCCTCACCGCCACTCCCATCCCCCGCACCCTGCAGTTCTCCCTGCTGGGAGCCAGGGACATGTCCATCATTAACACTCCGCCCAGGGAGAGGCTTCCCATTCACACCGAGATCGTTCGGTTCGACAAGAAGCTCATCGTCGATGCGATCTTGCGGGAGGTGGATCGGGGAGGGCAGGTGTATTTCGTTCACAATCGGGTGCAGACCATCGAGGCCATGCACAGGTTCTTAAAGGATCTGATTCCCCAGATCAGAATCGCCGTGGCCCACGGCCAGATGGAGGAGCGGCTTTTGGAAAGGGTGATGCTGGATTTTCTGAACCGCCGGTACGATCTCCTGCTGGTCACCTCCATCATCGAGTCGGGCATAGACATCCCCAGCGTGAACACCATAATAATAGACCGGGCCGACCGGTTCGGCTTGGCCCAGCTGTATCAACTGAGGGGAAGGGTGGGACGGTCCAACGTCAGAGCCTTCGCCTACCTTCTGATACCCAAAGTCAAGCTATTGAGCCAGACGGCACGAAAGAGGTTGAGGGCTTTGGAACAGTTCACCCAGCTGGGCTCCGGCTTTCATTTGGCGCTCCGGGATCTGGAGATCCGGGGGGCGGGAAATCTCTTGGGAGCCCAGCAACACGGCTTCATAGAGGAGGTGGGCTTCGATTTGTACTGCAAACTGCTGGACCAAACGGTGAAGGAGCTCAAAGGGGAAAAGGTGGAGAGGCTGCCGGAGGTGAAAATGGAGTTCGACTTGGACATCTACATCCCCGAATCGTACGTGCCGGACAGCCAGCAGAGGGTGGATCTCTATCGGAAACTTTCGGATGCCGAATCTGTAGAAGAGATAAGGCAGGTGGAGGCCGAAATGACCGATAGGTTCGGCGGCGCGCCGGCGGAGGTGGAGGATCTTCTCAATTTCACCCGGGCCAAAATAGCGGCATCTCATCTGGGCATCTCCAGGCTGTGGTTGAAGGGGGACGTCTTGACCTTGGTATTCTCGGAGGAAAAGAAAATCGACAAGAAAGAGATTCAAAAACTGATCCGAAAGATAAACCTGCCGCTGGAATTCGCGCTGGATGGGGGACTCAAGTTGACCGTGAGGCTTGAAGAGGGAAAAAACCAGAGGTCTTCGGCGGTCAAAAATCTCTTGCAAAGCATGTAAAGGATGTTTATATTGAAAAAACTTGTATGTTGACGGAGGATATGCGGCAATCCGGCGATTTGTTACTGTCCTTTAACCTTAGGAGGAGTGAAGTGAGAAAGGTAACCCTTTTGGTGCTGGTGGGAATGGTCGTATCGGCTTTGTTCTCCGGTTGTGGAACTGGGGAACAGGCCCAAGTGGTGGCCCGGGTGGGAGACCGGGAGATTACCGTGGACGAACTGCAGGCGCAATGGAAACAAGCCTCCCGGCTGAAGATTCAGGGGGTCTCGGAGCTGCAGAGGAAGAAAGAGCTGGTGGACAAGTTGGTCGGCGACCAGGTGGTGATCATGGAGGCGTACAAGGAGGGGCTGGACAACCAGGTGGATAACGACTCCGGCCTGGCCGATCAGAAAAATCGCATAATCCTGACTGCTCTCTATCAGAAGGAGATCGCAGACAAATGCAAAGTCACCGAATCGGAGATGAGAAAAGAGTACCAGCGGACCAAGGAGGAGATCCACGCCGCCCATATTCTGGTGGAGACCGAACCGGAGGCGGAGGAGATATATGAAGCTTTGAAGGGCGGGGCGGATTTCGAAGAGTTGGCCAGGGAGAGGAGCATTGATCCCACCGTCGAGGCCAACCAGGGCGATCTGGGATTTTTCACCTGGGGAAAGATGGTGCCCGAATTTCAGGAGGCGGCTTTCGCCATGCGGGAGGGAGAGATCTCCAAACCGGTTAAGACCACTTATGGATGGCACGTAATCAAGCTGATTGAGCGAAGGGAACAGGAGCAGTCGCCGTTCGAAGAATCCAAAGAGCTGATCAAAACCAAGCTGACCAACGAAAAAAGAGAAAAAAGGGTGAGAGAATATTTCACCCAGCTCCGGAAAAAAGTGGGCTTCACCTTAAATCCCGACGCTTACCAGCTCCTCTTATCCAAGAGGGACGAGGTGCCGCCGGATACCTTGGGCTTGAAAAGACCGGGAGACCTCTTGGATTTGCAGAGGTTCACCTCGGCGGAGAGAGACTTAGCCCTGTTCACTTACAACGACGGGGCGATTACCGTGGAGGCGTTTGCGGAGCAGTTCAACCAGATGCCCCAGGCGTATCGACCCCGACTGCAGGAGGAGGATAAACTGATCGAAACCGCCTTCGGAATCGTGGTGCAGGGTATCCTGCTGGATCTGGCCAAGAAGCAGAACATCGAGAACAGCGATGAATTCAAAAGCCAATGGACCGGGGTAAAGGAGTCGGAAATGGGCAAGAGGATGACCAATCAGGTCATTCTCAAAGGCGTGGGGATATCGGATGAAGAGGTGGAAAGCTACTACAACCGGCATATAGACAGGTTCACCATTCAGCCTCAGGTGAAGGTGAGAGAGATTTTGGTCAAGACTGAAGAGGAGGCCACGAAACTGCTCGCCCAGCTGAGAGGGGGTGCCGACTTCGCCAGGCTGGCCATGAACAACACCATCCGGACCTATGTTAAAGATGCCGGCGGACTCCTGGGAAGCTTTCCCCGCAGCCGCTATCCGGAGATATTCGATGCGGTCCAGAATATGAAAATAGGAAACCTGGGGGGACCCATAAAGATAAGCGACCGGCAATTCGGCGAGACGTACTCGGTAATCAAGTTGGAGGATCGGACCGAAGGCAAGGTGCAGACTTTAGAGGAGGTGAAAGACCGGGTAACCTCCTTGGCCCGGCAAGAGAAAGACCGGAACGTCTTCCAAAACTGGGTACAAAACGCCAAGGCCCGATACAAGATCGAAATCTACGAAGACGTAATACAATCGACGGTCCAGGAACAAGAGGAAGAGCCGGTCCAGACGGGATAAGCCGTCGGAGCGGAGTTGAAGCGTAACCATACAGAACTCAATCCGTTCGGGCGGCCGAAGGCGGCGCGTCCGGATCCGGCCAGCTCGGATTGATCCGCTGCCGAAGGGGTTTTCGACTTCGCCGGTGGTGGAATGATGGACCGGGTCTGAGAGAATCACCTTCCCCCTGGGGGCGGGCGTGCTTTTTGCCGGATTTCAGGGGCCACATCGAATGGGCAAAAGCGGTGCCGGCATACGTCCTGTACCGTAATCGGCTGATGGAGATTCTCGATGGCGCTGAGCATTCGTTTTAACCCGGTCTCCCGGAGATCACCCTCAGCTTTGGCCGCATTCCATCGCCACCCCCTTGCGAGAATCGAAGCCCGGCGGAATTTACCCAAAACGAGAGAACGTGACATGAAGATCAAATCCCCGAAAACCAAATCGGCTGCCCCCAGCAGGCGAATTACCATCTGTCTGGCTTTGCTGATCGGCATCCTCCCAGGCTGGGGCTATGCCCAGCAGGTTTTGGACAGGATCGTAGCCGTTGTAAGCGATCAGATCATTTTAGAATCGGAGTTGAACACGCAGGCCGACCTGTATGTAACCCAGATGCGCCTCACCCTGAAAAGCCAAAAGGAGCAGGAAGAACTCAGAAAACAGATATTGGACCAGATGGTAAACGACAAACTGCTCCTCAACGCAGCCCAAAAGGATACGCTGGTCGAGGTGACCTCCAAAGAGGTCGACGAGGCCCTGCAGAAACAGATGGACAAGATAAAATCGGAGTTTACCGAGGAGGAGCTTAAAGCTCAGCTTCGAGCCGAAGGTTTGACCGAAATCGAGTTGAGAAAGAAATATCGAGAGCAGATAGAGAATCAGATCATGATCGATCGGCTGATCGCTTCCAAACTGCAGAAGGTGTCGGTCTCCACCAGAGAGGTCAAGGATTTCTACCAGACTTACGAAGACAGCCTTCCGGATGAGCCGGAGGCGGCTAAGCTGAGCCATATTCTGTTGGAAATCAAAACCTCCCCGGAGAGCATGGATTCCTTAAGAGGCAGAGCCGAAGGTTTGTGCGCTCGGGCGAAGCAGGGGGAGGATTTCGCCGATCTGGCGAAGCGGTACTCCGACGATCCCAGCGCCGAACAGGGGGGGGACTTGGGATTCTTCGGAAGGGGAGACATGATAGCCAAATTCGAGGAGGCAGCTTTCTCGCTTCAGCCGGGAGAGGTCAGTGACGTGGTGCAGACCGAGTTCGGGTATCACGTAATCAAGGTGGAGGACAAAAAGGAAGACCGGGTACACGCCCGGCACATACTCATCTTGGTCCGGCCCTCCGAGGAGGATACCCTTAGGGCCGAACGGCTGGCCGACAGTCTTTTCGGCCAACTGCAGCAGGGCGCGGACTTCGCGGAGCTGGCCAAGCAGTTCTCCGACGACCAGGAATCGAAGAAGATGGGAGGGGAACTGGGTTGGTATCCCGTGGCCCAGATGACTCCGGAATTCAAGCAGGGAGTGGAGAATCTGCAGATAGGGGAGGTCAGTCCCCCGCTTCATGGACCATCCGGCATCCACATAGTCAAACTGTTGGACAAAAAAGACCAAAGAAAGCTGACCTTGGACGAAGACTGGGACACCATAAAAGACATGGTGCGCAGAAAGAAGACCAACCAGCTCGTCTCCCAGTGGGTGCAAAAGCTGCGTCAGGATATCTACGTGGAGATAAGGCTCTAATACGTCCGCAGTCGGGGGTCCGCGGAAAAAACCGACTACCTATGCGTCTGGATAGTTACCTTTCCGATACCCGACTGATAAAAAGGCGAAGCCAGGCCAAGAAAGCGTGCGAAGGGGGATTGGTTCTGTTGGATGGCCGGGAAGCCAAACCCGGCAAAGAGGTGAAGGAAGGCCAGATAATAACCATCGACTTCGCCCGCAGAATCCTGGAAGTGCAGATAGTGGAGATTCCATCCAAAAGTGTGAGAAAAGAACAAGCCAAGGATTTCTATAGAGTGATTCGGGAAGAGACCAAGAGAGAAGAGCTCTTTTAGCTTTTTTCCGATCATCGGAGTTTTTCGAAGAAGACAATCGCACCACAGTGAGTTGGAGTGTCCGCCTTCAGGTGGACTCTTGCTTTCAGCCAATCCCTCATAGAATCTGCGGGTCGGGTTGCGATACGTCGGGATGGGAGCCCCACCCGCATAGCTTAAGCCGGCCGCATGATACCCTTAAAGGACGACATCCCCTCTTACCGCCCGCCGATCGTCACGGTGGCGCTGATCCTCATCAACTGTCTGGTCTATCTCTATCTTTTGTCTCTGGGACAGACATATGAACTGGCATTGGTGAAATGGGGAACCATCCCCTACGAGATCACCCACGGAGTGGAGCTGACCCCGGAGCTTTCTTTTTCCGTACCACTCTCTTTATTCTCCTCCATGTTCCTGCACGGAGGATTCCTCCACCTGGCCGGAAACATGCTTTATCTGTGGATTTTCGGAGACAACATCGAAGATCAGTTGGGTCACGTCAAATTCTTCTTTTTCTATATTCTGTGCGGACTGGCGGCAAGCCTGCTGCACATCCTGACCACGCCCAACTCCCAGGTTCCCATGGTGGGGGCATCCGGCGCCATAGCCGGGGTTCTGGGGGCGTACATGATCAGATTCCCCCGGGCTAAGATTCTGACTTTGATATTCTTCGGGTTCTTCATTCGGATAGTGGCCATCCCGGCCCTATACGTTTTGGGTTTCTGGTTCATATTGCAGCTTCTTTTCGCACTGCCCTCCATCGGCTCGACCTCGGGCGGAGTGGCCTTTTTCGCGCATGTGGGCGGCTTCCTGGCGGGCATCGTGCTTTTCAAGGTCTTCACCGGCTTTTCCCGAAGGGGGCTGAATTATGGATGAGAAGACTCAGGATAAGAAAGGCAAGCTCAGATGCGACCTCTGCGGCAAGCGCTTCAAGAAGGGCGGCACCAGATATCGTATCAATTTGGAGGTAGTATCCGACTTCGACGGGTACATCGAGGACTTCTCCAAAAAGCCTCACGATTACCTGGAGGAGAAAGTCGCCAGCATATTGGATCAGACAAAGGAGATGACAGAAGAGGAATTGGAGGAGGAAGTCTACCTCAAGAGAAACTGGCTGGTCTGCGTAGCCTGCCGGGACAAACTGGTGCGAGCATTGAAGAGACTCACCCAGTAGATCGGGCAGCTACCCCGCCCTGGCGGGAGGCCTACACCGGATGCAGATAAGGTCAACGTTTTGAGCGGATTCTCTCTCCCCACCGGGGAGAGAGATAAAGAGCGAGGGTAAAGCAAACCTGTCAACGGATTAAACGGATGTAACGGATTGCCAGTTAAGCAGTGGACAACGTATGGAAGAGCCTCCAAAAGGCGCTCTTGCTACGGACAGCGGACCACGGACCACGGACAAAAAGAAGCGGTCAACGGATTAAACGGATGCAACGGATTGCCGGGTTAGCGGCGGACGGAAGAAAGGTCAACGACCACAGGGATAGAAGGAAATGATACACGCTGATTTCGTTCATCTTCACGTTCATACCCAATACAGCCTTCTGGACGGCGCCAACAAGTTAGACGAGCTGGTGGCCCGGGCGCGCGAGTTCAAGATGCCGGCTCTGGCCATCACCGATCACGGCAACATGTTCGG
>CAYMNI010000090.1:0-9395 GCA_964391755.1 uncultured Ignavibacteria bacterium | reverse complement strand
AGTTGGTTCCCAAGTATCTGGCACTATCGTTTCCGGAGAGGATCGCCTTCAAGACTGTGGGGCCGGTCAACGTACTGAGCAGACTATCCTTCTTGCTGGTCAAATTGCTCTCTAACTCCAGCAGGTCACTGGTATCCCTCTTTGTCAAGAACGTACCCAAGGAGGGGGGGTTCATCACCGATGAGGAGTTGAAGTTCATCGTGCGCGAAGGAAAGAGCAAGGGTATCTTTGACCAAACCGAGGAACAGCTGATCCGGCGCGCGCTGGAGTTCACCGACACCACCGTACGCAACGCCATGACCCCCCGAACCGACATAGTCGCTTTGAACGTCAAGGCTGGGCACGAGCAAGCCATTCGCGCCATGACCGAGGAGGGATATTCCCGGATTCCGGCTTACAAGGGTGACCTGGACCATATCGTGGGGATCATCTACGCCAAGGATATCATCAACCTGCTGCACAACAGAGAGCTGGTCATACTGGAGGACATCCTCCGAAAGCCCTATTTCGTGCCTGACTCCATGAAGATATGGGAGCTTCTGAAGGTATTTCAGAAGAGACACGTTCACATGGCCATAGTGTTGGACGAATTCGGAGGCACTGCCGGACTTATCACCCTGGAAGACATCCTGGAGGAACTGGTGGGCGAGATCCGGGACGAATTCGATCACGAGGAAGAGCAGATGTATTTGCTTTCCGAAAATCTGGCCATGGTGAACGCCGGACTGTTCATCGGTGAGTTCAACCAAAAGTTCAAGACCGATCTGTCCGAGGAATTCAACACGGTGGGGGGATACATCACCAGCACCCTGGGACGAATCCCCGTAGTAGACGAAGTGGTAAAGATAGGCGAGCTGACCTTCGTCATCTTCGACAAGGTAGGACCCAGATTAAAGAAGGTGAAGGTCATACGAGAGACCAAATCACCGGCAGGAGACGGTAAAACATAGGCCAAAGGACTGACCGCTCCCCTGTCTTTTGGTGGGCTTCTCTTATGCTTTAAGGTTTTCAGGATTTCTATGTTCGAATCTATTCTTGAACCCATCGGAGCCTGGATAATCAGCGTCATTTCTCAGTTGGGTTACGCCGGCATCGTCGTCACCATGGGGATCGAGAGCGCCTGTATCCCGCTCCCCTCGGAGATAATAATGCCCTTTTCCGGTTATTTGGCGTTTACCGGTAGATTTAGCCTTTGGGGGGTCTCGGTGGCGGGAGCCTTCGGCTGCGTGGTGGGATCGGTGGTGGCATACTGGGTGGGAGTTTGGGGAGGCCGCCCTTTCCTTCAAAGGTACGGCAAGTACGTCTTGATCTCGTCTAAAGATCTGGCCACGGCGGATAGATGGTTCGAACGATACGGCGAGTGGGCCATTTTCATTTCCCGTCTTCTGCCGGTAATAAGGACTTTCATCTCCCTTCCGGCGGGAATCGCCCGAATGCGGTTCTGGAGGTTCGTGATCTACACCTTTCTCGGATCGCTGCCCTGGTGCTTCATGCTGGCTTTAGTGGGGAAGATAATGGGAGAGAACTGGAAGAGCATCAGGATCTATTTTCACCGGGCGGATTTGTTAATCGGAATCATCATAATTCTGGGAATAACCTTCTTCCTTTACCGGCACTTGAAACCGGAAAAGAAAGAGACCTTTATTTCGAGTTAATCCATGAACCATCTGGCTTACTTCGGCTCGGTTTTCATCTCCCTGTTTCTGGTGGTCGACGTCGTCACCAACGTGCCCATCTTTCTGTCTTTAACCGAGCAGTATCCGGCCAGGGAACGAAGAGGGATCGCTCGGCGGGCGCTTTTGGTCGCTTTGGGAACGCAGCTTCTGTTTGTGATATTCGGCCACTTCATATTCGGCTATCTGGGCATCGAGTTGTACTCCTTCTCCATCGCCGGGGGAATTCTGCTGTCGGTGGTCGCGATGGAGATGATATTCGGCCACAAGACCAGTACCGAATACCAGGAGAACGAGTACGAGGAGGAGAAGGAGAACGTCACCATAGTTCCTTTAGCCATCCCGCTTCATACCGGTCCGGCGTCCATCATCACCGGCATGATCATATTCGGAAAAGCCGACAATCTCGTCCCCAAGGCTATCTTTGTTCTGGCCACCGCATGTGTCTATCTGGCCTCCATGCTCATCCTGGTTAGATCCGACATAATCTTCAGGCTTCTAAAGCCGATGGGCATGAAGGTAATAACCAGGGTGATGGGTTTGGTTCTCTTGGCCCTCTCCGTGCAGTTCGTGGTCAACGGAATCAGGGAGGCATTACAATGATATCTTGTGATGTTGAGATCACCGACTAAGGCGGGTCCTTCCAGCAATTCCATGACACCTGCCGCCTAATCGTTTGTACCGGAAGCCGGGATCCCGCGAAAGATGTTGCTTTTTCGTCTTTAGATCCTTATACTGATAACAAGTTCATAGGAAGATAAAACCATAATCCAGTAAGACCGGAATAGAATCCCAACATAGGAGGTGATTTATGATCCCAAGGCGTCAACCGATGTTTCTTTTGGGCATCTTGGTAGTCCTGTTCTGGGTTCTGATTTCAGGATGCGCCACCAAGTCCTTTGTGATGCAAAGGACGCAGGAGGTGGACCAGAAGGCGGAAGCCAATAAGGCCCAAATCGAGCAGCTGGACCAAAAGCTATCCGCCACCGATGCTAAAGCCGAGGAGGCTTTGAGCGAGGCCAGAAAGGCTTTGAGGAAGGCGGAGGAAGCCTCCGGTTACGTGAATTATGGAGTAATCGGAGAGAGGGACATTAACTTCGATTTCGACAAGTACGATCTGACCAAGCTGGCAAAGGACATCTTAGACGAGATCGGCGCCTCCATGCAGGGAAATCAGGCGTTGATACTTGAGATCGAAGGACACACGGATGATATCGCTTCCGATGCTTACAATCTGGCTCTGGGACAGAAGCGGGCGCAATCGGTGAAAAGATACTTAGCAGACAGGTTCGGCATCGCCATTCATCGGATATTCCATATAAGCCACGGGGAATCCAAGCCCAAGGCACTGAACGACTCCCGAACCGGCAGGGCAGCCAACAGGAGGGCCGTTTTGCGCCTTCTGGGACCTCCGTCTGAGTAAGCAACAATTCCACTCGTCTTACTATTTCTCAAAAGGGGCAGGAATTCATCCTGCCCCCTTTTCCGATCCGTCCTGATATAGTCTCGGTTTTTATAGTGCCCGATTCCCGGAGGGGACTTTCTCATCAGGGGAGTCTTTCAACCTATTTTCGCCACACCAGGTTAAGCATCTTCTACTTGATCCGCTTGGAGAATCGCAACCAGGAGAAGGTGAAGATGGTGATCCCAAAGATTACCATCGCCACGACCTGAGGGTAAAGAACGTCCAGGGACGATCCCTTCATCATGATGCCCCGAACCGTCGTCATGAAATATCGAAGGGGATTCAGATAGGTCAGATACTGGATGAGCCTGGGCATGTTGGCGATGGGAGTGAAGAAGCCCGACGTCATAAGGGCGAAGATGGTGAAGAACCAGGTGAGGAACATGGCCTGCTGCTGGGTGGAGGAGACGGTCGAAATGAACATTCCCACTCCCAGGGTGGTGAAAAGAAACAGAAAAGCCAAAGCATACAGCAAAAACCAGGAGCCGGCAAAAGGAATCTCAAACCAGATCACGCCCAGGAAAAGCGCCAGCGACATCTCCACGAACCCGATCACCGCGAAGGGTATGGTCTTGCCCAAAATCAGGGCCGGGGTGGAGATGGGAGTTACCATGAGTTGTTCCAAGGTACCGATCTCGCGCTCCCGTACGATGGCCATGGCCGTGAGCATGGAGGTAACCATGGTCAAAAGCGCAGCCACTATGCCCGGCACCATAAAGTACACCGACTCTCCCTCGGGATTGTAAAGCTTCCTCTGCCGCAATTCGATGGGCTGCTTGAAACCGGTTATTCGCTCGTTGAACTGCCGGGTGATGATATTGGCATAACCCATGGCAATCGAAGCCGAGTTGGCGTTGGTGCCGTCGACTAAGAAACTTACCTTGGCCTGCTCCGATTCCTGCAGGTGAGTCGAGAAGCCGCTGGGAATAATCAGCGCAGCATCATAGCTGTTTTCCTGAAAGCCTCGCTCCGCTTCCAGCACCCCAAAGTCGGACGAGCCGGTGAGGAAGTAGTCGCCGGCCGAGAGGGACCGGACATATTCCCGAGACAAATCACTCCGATCGTTGTCGTACACCGCCGTGCGTATCAGCTTAACGTCCGTGGTTACGGCGTATCCCAAAATAAATAACTGAATGGTAGGCATAAGGAATATCAACCGCAGCATGTTGCGGTCGCGCAGGACCTGGAGAAACTCCTTTTTCATCAAAGCCAGAACCGTACCAACCATAGCTTATCCCACCCTTAGCCGAAACCTTTTCGTAGCTATCAAAAGCAGCAAGACCGCCAATACGATCAGAAAAACCGCCTCGTGCCAAAGCACACTGATGTCCGATCCCTTGAGCATTATTCCCCGGATGATCCGGATGAAGTATGTGGCTGGCACGATGCGCGAAACGTACTGCAATGCCGGCGGCATATTCCTGATCTCGAAGATGTAACCCGAAAGCATCACGGAAGGCAGAACCGTGAGCACCTGGGCGCCCATCATGGCCTGCTGCTGGGTGACCACCACGGTGGATATGAGCACTCCCAAGGAGAGAGCAGCGGTGACATAGATCATTCCGAAAAACAGAAGCAGCAGGACCGATCCCGAGAAAGGCACTCCAAAGAGAACCAGAGCGACCAATAGAACCAGCACTCCGTCGATTAAGGCCAAGGCGATGTAGGGAACGACTTTTCCAATGATAATCTGCCGGGGGGTGACCGGACAGGTGAGTAGCTGCTCCATGGTGCCGGTCTCCTTCTCCCGGGCAATGGTTACGGAGGTCAACAGGGCCGAAATCATCATCAGGATTACTGCGATCAGTCCGGGAACGAAAAAGTGCGACGATTTCAAATCCGAGTTGTAAAGAACCTGCCGGGATATGACCACCCCCGGCACTTCGAACCCGTGAGGCAGTCGATCTTCCAAGAATCTCCCCAGCACCATGCCGGAGTAACTTCCGGTGGCTGCGGCGACGTTGGCGTCGGCGCCGTCGACCAGCAAACCCAACTCAAACTTGCTCCAATCAGCAAGTGCCCGGGTGAAGCCATTACGAATTATCAGGATGGCGTTGGCATCAGCCGACCTTAAGCTTCTCTCGGGATCGGAAAGCGTAACGGGTGCGTCCACTTTGAGAAAATAGCCGGAGTTGTAGAATCTCGCAGTCAACTCGCGGGAGGCGGAAGTTCTGTCGTAGTCCAGAATTGCCAGCTTGATGTTTTTGGTATCCAAGTTGATGGCATACCCGTAAAGGAGAGTCATCAGAATCGGCATGAGTATGGCGATAATCAGAGACCGCGAGTCGCGCAGGATGTGCCTGACCTCCTTTTTTGCCATGTATCCGATCTTGCCCACGCTACCCCGCTCTCGAGATAAGGTTGATAAAGGTCTCTTGCAGGTTCGGTTGGTTATACTTGGCTATCAGTTCCTGGGGGCTGCCCACCTCCACTATCCGGCCCTGGTGCATTATGGAAATCCTCCTGCAAAATTCTGCCTCGTCCATGTAGTGAGTGGTGACGAAGAGAGTGGTTCCCTCGTCGGCCAACTGGTATAATATCTCCCAGAATCGGCGGCGAAACACCGGATCGACGCCGCCGGTAGGCTCGTCCAAGAACAAAATCTTGGGGCGGTGCAGCAGGGACGCTCCCAATGCCAGCCGCTGGCGCCATCCCACCGGAAGAGATCCGGCCGGTCGATCCAAAAACCCCCCCAGGTCCAGACTCTCACAAACCAGCTCGATTCTTCCCATCAAATCGCCCTTGGGTATCCGGTAAACGGATCCGTAGAACCAGAGGTTTTCCCTGCCGGTCAGATCCGCATACAGCGAGAACTTCTGCGACATGTAGCCAATGCTTCTTTTGATCTTCTCATTCTCCTTGTGAACGTCAAAACCGCTCACCGTTCCGCTGCCGGAAGTGGGAAGCAAAAGCCCGCAGAGCATGCGGATGGTGGTGGTTTTTCCTGCGCCGTTGGCCCCCAGAAAACCGAATATCTCCCCCTTCTCGACGGTTAAGCTTACGTGATCCACCGCCACGAAATCACCGAACTTCTTGGTCAGTCCATCGACAATCACCACTTTTTCCATTTTCTACTCACCCATCAACTGTATGAAGGTATCTTCCAGTTCAGGCTGAATCCGTTTAATCAGACCGGGATCCATTCCCATCCGGCTCAGCCTGTCGTGGTATTCCTGAATGGAACGATTCGCAGGGACGTAGATGTGTATCGAGGCACCAAAACGCCTCGATTTCATACCCTGGATACCGTTTAGAAGCCGCATTCTTTCCGCAGTGGGAGGGAGATCGATTCTGTAGACCTCTCCTTCGAATTGGCGCACCAATTCATCCGGCGTACCTTCGGTCATCTTCCTGCCGCCATAGATGAAGACGGCCCTGTCCGACAGCTCCACTTCGTCCATGTAGGGGGTGGAGACTATGATAGCAGATTCCTTTGCTCTCTGCGTCTTGAGGATGTTCCAGAATTGTCTCCGGGAAAGGGGATCAACTCCGGTGGTCGGCTCATCCAGCACCAGTACTTCCGGGTCGTGTACCAGTGCGCAGGACAAGGCCAGTTTCTGCTTCATCCCGCCGGAGAGCGCACCGGCGCGTCGTTTGCGAAAAGGCGCCAGCCCGGAGAACTCGTAGAGCAGCTCTTCCTTTCCTTTCAACTTGAAGCGATCGAGTCCGAAAAGACCGGCGTAAAAATCCAAATTCTCCTCCACCGAGAGATCCGGATAAAGGGAGAACGTCTGGGGCATGTACCCCAGATGGGACTTGATCTTGTCGAAGTCGCGGTAAACGTCGAAGCCGGCGATTCGAATCTGACCGGAATCGAACTCCAAAAGGCCACATGTGGCGCGAAAGATGGAGGTCTTCCCGGCACCATCAGGCCCAACCAGCGCCAGTATTTGGCCTTTCTCGGCGACCAGATTGAACTCCTCCACCGCCTGTACGGAACCGTACCTCTTGGTCAAACCGCTGACTTCCACTATACTCATTGGATTTTCACCGATACCGCCATGCCTATCTTCAGAATCTTGTCAGGATTGGGAATGGTTATCTTCACGGCGTAGACTAAATCTGCGCGCGCCTCCTTGGTCTGCACGTTCTTGGGGGTGAACTCGGCCTCCTCCGAGATCCAACTGATCCTTCCCTCCAGCGGTTCGGTGCGCCCATCCTCCGGGTCGATCAGAGCCCGACCGCCCAGGCTGATTCGGGTCAGATCCTCCGGAGGCAAGTAGATTTTGACCCAGACGGTGTTCAGCTTCGCAATTTTGACCAGAGGTGTGCCGGTTTTAATCAATTCTCCGGCTTCGACGAATTTGGTTATGATCACGCCGGATGAGGGGGATCTGGGGAAACAGTCTTCCAGTTGCTTTTTCAGAAGCGAGATTTCCGCCTCAGCTTTGGCCAATCCAGCTCTGGCTGCCTCCAGGGCAGCCTGAGCTTGTTCTTCGGCCAGTAAGGCTCGCCGATAGACGTTTTCTTTCTGGTCGTATTGTTGCTGGTTGACCGAGCCGGATTCTATCAGGGTCTTCACCCGATCGTACTCCTTCCCGGCAAGGTCCAGATTATAGGCCGCCTCCCGTATGGCCAGGGAAGCGGTTTTAGTATTAGTCTCGCTCACTTGCTTGTTGGCCTGAGCCTGACGAAGCCGAAGCATCGTGCTGACCGTGTCTATCTCTCCGATGATGTCGCCTTGAGCTATCACATCACCTTCGCCGAATTTCAGAGCCTTAAGCTGACCCCCCACCTCGGAGGATACCACTATCTCCGTGGCCTCGATGAATCCCGAGCCGCCGGGGACCTGACTGGTACCCCCGCAGGACCACAAAGACAGTGTTCCCAGCAGCAGGCAAAGACAAAAAACGCTTCTCATTTCATAGTCCTCCGTAGATTTTCGATGAACCGATGGCATAAAGGTAGTCGGCCTCCTTTAAGTAGTAGTCGATCATCGATGCCTGATAGAGCTGTTCTATGGCGGTCAATTCCGCTTCCTGTTCCAAAAGACGATTCACGCTGATCTGACCGACCTGCTGTTTTTTGCGGGCAAGGTGGAATTTGCGTTCGGCGATCCGGTATTCCTCACCGGAGGCGACGTAAGCCTCGTAGGCATGTCGCAGCTTTTCCCGGCTGATCCTGGCCTGTAGCGTCAATGTCTCCTCTGCATCCCTTTTGGTTTCCTTTGCCGACCATACCGCCTGCCCGGCTGCCTGTGTTTTTCTTAGGGATCGACCTCCCAGATTGAACTCCCAGATCAGTGAGAGCCCCACCGTGACGTTGTCGTTCCAGGTCTTGTTGAACTGATCGCGGTTGGGCTTTCCCACGGAATAACCGGTGTAACCGCTCAGGGAGGGAAAACCACCAGCCCTTTCCAAGCCGACCAGATGCTCGGCCGTTTTTATCTGACAATCGAGCATTCTCAGCTCAGGACGATCAATCTCTCCAATGTCTGAAATCTGCAGATTTGACTCTTCCGGAACAGGCGGCGGCACTGATTCTGTTAAAATCAAGTTCTCACCGGAGTCCAATCCGGTCAATCTAACCAGGAAGGCGGAGGCGTTACGCTTGTCCGTGCTCCTTTGATCAACCGTCTGGCTGGCCTGGTGAAACGCCAATTCGGCGTCCAGGATATCCACCGAATCGGCCATTCCCCCGGCATACAGGTTCTGGACATCGCGTCTGATGATTTCGATTCTGCTCAAAGAGGCTTGGGCCGATTTCAGCATGGCCTCGGCTATCATCAACTCCAGATAAGCCTGACGAGTCAGGTACGCGTTTTTCAGTCTCTGAACCTGAACGTTTTGAGACATTACCAGAGCATTCTCCCTTTGAGCCCTCACCTGGTTGGTGATCCTCCCCCCGGTGAAGAAGGGAAACGACAGCTTGAAGTCGGCCTGATAATTCTCCTTGGTGCCTATTTCCATGCTCATCGGAGGGATATCAATGGACTGCAGTTTGCTGATGTGGTACGAAGTAGCCGACAACGACAAAGCCGGAAAACGTAGGGCTTTGGCCGCCTTATGGCTCAGCGCTGCCTCGGAGGAATCGTGTCGGGCGGATTTCATCACCTCTGAGTTCTGCTCTGACAGCCGGATAGCTTCAGATAAGGACATCTGTGTGTCTGCCAAAGCCCACTCCCCTCCCACAGCGGAAAGGAATACTATAGTCAGCACCGTCAAAGAACTAGTGATTTTTTGCCTGAAGCCCATGCAGAAATTAGTCCACCACTTGTTTGGGCCTTTCCTTTCTGAATTTCTTTTCATCCTTGATCT
>CAYMNI010000089.1:0-9716 GCA_964391755.1 uncultured Ignavibacteria bacterium | reverse complement strand
TCCAGATTAGGTTTGGAAGCCAAAGCCACGGCGTTCCCCTCTTTTTTGGGGCTTAAGCCGTATCCGTCCATTACCAGAAGCAGTATCATAAGTCTTTTCGGTGTTGCGTTTGACCGGTTTATCCTTCGATGCTCCCCCAGCTATCAAATCCTCTACGTGACCAGATAAGAAATCGATAGATCATGCGCGGCACAAAGTGTCCAGTTCAGCAGAATCCACAAGGTTTTTTGTTGACTGTCATTCGGCCGAAAGGGGGGACGGGATCGTCAGGAGCCAAAACAATATAGATGACCGTCTTCAGAAGCTATATAGATTCTGCCATCATAATAGGCGGGGGAAGCGGAGATCATTCCCTTGGTCTGGTATTTCCACAAAAGCTCTCCGGTGAACCTGTCCAGAACGTAGAAGTTGCCGTCATACGACCCGAAGAAAAGCTTGTCGCCGACGGCGATGGGCGAAGAACGGATCAGCCCGTAGGTTTTGAATTTCCACACCAGCTCTCCGCCGGCCTGATTGACCGCATACATATAGTAATCGTTCGACCCGACATAGACCAAGCTTTCGGTCACCGCCGGAGAGGAGTATATGTCGGCTCCGGTTTCGAAACTCCATTCCGGCATGCCGTTCTTCAGATTCACCGCATACAAGTCTCCGTTGACCGAGCCGAAGAAGACCCTTCCGTTCTTCACAGCGGGGGAGGAGTAAATCCCTGCCGGGGCCTTAAATTCCCAGATCACCTTACCGCTGTCGCTTTTCAAAGCGTATAGACGGCCGTCGGCCGATCCAAACCAAACCATGCCCCGGCCCGAGTTCGCCGAAGAAGGGCCGTCGCAGGCAGGAGTGGAGACGACGGAGGCGGACGTTTTGAACTTCCAAACCACGTCTCCGGTCTCCCCATCCAAAGCCCAGAGAATGCCGGAACCTGATCCCACCAGGATTTCGTCTCCGCACCGAACCGGAGACGAAGACAAATTCCCCAGGTCTCTCTTCCACAGAACCTTTCCGCTTTCCATATCCAAAGAGATCATGGTCTCCTTCCCCTGATCCAGTCCGAAGTAGATCACCGAACCCTCCCCGCAGGCCGAGCTTGAGACGGACGTGGGGATTTTCTGAACTCCCAGGTGTTTTCCGGTGAGCGCGTCAAAGAAGTGCACCCTTTTTGTCGGCGATCCGATTATCAGGATTCGACCCAGGATGATGGGTGACGACTTGAGGGGTTTGCCCAGGTCGTATTCCCAGATAAGCTTGTTCGGCAGGCCGGCTGTCGTAGGCGCGTATGCCGTGTTCTGACGGTTTCCCCGGAAGCTGTTCCAGCCGGCCGGATCAAAGCAGACGTCCTCCCGGCACTTGAAAGTGTGGGAACAGGATACCGTCGCTAAGACGAGCATCAGCAACAGAAGCCTTCTTCTCATCAGAAGTTCCATCCGAAGAAGAAATCGAAATCGGTTTTCTTGCTGATTTTCTCGAAATCGGTGATGCGAGAGACATCGAAACGAAGAACCACGACGCCCCCCAGGCTTATCCTGGCACCGATTCCGAAGCTGCCGTAGAGGTGGTCGAACTCTTTTTCCCATGCGTTTCCGGCGTCGAAAAACAGAACTCCCCTTATCCCGTTGAAGGCCATCTTGCCGAAGGGAAAGCCTATGGAGAGATTGTCGATAAGAGGATAGCGGAGCTCGTTGCTCACCAGAACCACGTTTTTGCCGTAGAAGGCCGTGCGATCGTAGCCTCTGAGAGACCAGCTGCCGCCTAAATATAATCTCTGGGGTTCTTTGCCTGCCGAGGTGAAGCCCATGAGTCTAACGGCATAACAGCTGTTCTTTCTTATCCTCAGATATTTTCTTAAATCGAGCAGCACCAGCCGGTTGTACCACTCCCCGTCGTCTAAGCCCAAAGTGAGGCCCAAGGTGAGATTGAACCTGGTCCCGTCGATGGGTCCCACGTAATCCCAGATGCTGGTATCCAGAATCCAGGAGAGGTAGCCCGTGGAGAGCAGCGCTTTTCGGGCCCGGGTTTGAACGTAGACGTCCCTTTCGGACTGGCGCAGAAAGAAGCTGGCCTCCACCCGTTTGAACTTGGACAGAGGATAGCTTGCCAGGGCCAGCCCGCCGTACTGCCTTTCGGTATAGAAACCGTAGAAGTCGTCGTAATATTCATCCTTCAGATGATACAGACCGAAACCGTAGTTGAGCCGGTGGGCTCGGTTCATGTAGGTCAATCCCACGTTGAAACTGGAGAGAAAATCGTCGGAGGAGGAGGCGCTGTTGCCCAACAGGATGTGATACTGATGATTTCCCAACATGTCGGTGAATGCGGCCTGAAATCCTCCCACGGCTCCGTACACCGCGTCATAGGATATCGCCGACTGAGCGATATCGAAGGAGAGCCGGTTCTTGTATTTGGCCGAACCGGTTTGACGTTCTCCGCTCAGCTTCCTGGGCTTCCAGGATGGTACAGCTGCAAGAAGAGAGGTGGGTTCCGGCTCGGAAGAAGATGTCTGATTCTGAGTCTTTAAGCTATCCGGGCTCATCCGGTGTACCTGGAAGCTGTAGTCCTGATAGGCCGTGAAGTAAATGTCCTCACCGTCCGGGGAGAAGCTGGGATCGAAGGCGCCGGTCAAAAAAGAGGTCAGCTTCCTGATCTGGTAAGGAGGTTCCCGCTGCTTGAGCCATAGAAGGTAAAGGTCGTATGAGCCGTCCCGGTCGGAGGAGAAGACCAACTGGCTGCCGTCCAGCGACCAGTCCGGTGCCAGGTCCTGATGCCTTCCGGCGGTGAGAGGCAAGATCTCCTTGTCCGGGAGGGTCAGAAGGAAAAGGTTCAAAAAGCCCTCTTCACCGTAAGCCCCCCGATCGGATTCGAAAGCTATCAGATCGCCGTCCGGAGACCAACTGGGGTCCTTGTCCTGGTACAGGTCGTTGGTCAGTCTCTGCAGAAGCTGGGTTTCCAGGTGATACAGGTAAAGATCTGCATATCCGTCCCGGCTTACCCCGGCGAAGGCGATCTTCTGGCCATCCGGAGACCAGGTGGGGGAGGAGAGCTCGATTAGGTCGGCAAACCTCTTGGTGTGAACGATTTTTCTTTCTTCTATGTCATAGACGTAAAGGACATCCTGCTCCTGGCTCTTGGAGGCGAAGGCGATCTCGCCATTGGGGGACACCTCGATTTTACTCTCCAAAAGGTGGAGGGATTCGAACTGGGGCGACCGCTCTCCCTTGATCAAGGTAACCAACTCACCTCTCTCTCCCTCCGCAGGCATCATGCACAGGGAGGAATAGCCCAGCCGGTTGGATTTGAACACCACCCATTCTTTCTCCGACAAAACCACAGGCTCGGGCATGATGTTTATCCCCTCGAAGGTGAGCTGGGCGGATGCCCGGGCGGGCAGGTCTTTAGCCTGGATGTCCGGGTAGTACTTCTTCTTCAGGGAGTACTCCCATTCCTTCCAAACCTCGACTATAGGCACGTTGAAGGTCAGCTCGAAAACCTCCCCGAAGTTCTTGGCCTTCCAGCAGTTCTCAAAAAGCAGGCTTAACTTGTCGTCTCCGTATTCCGTCTCCAGATGGGCGCAGAACGCCTCGCCCACCTTGTACATCAAGTAGGTTCCGTAGATTCGATAGATGTTGTCTAAGCTGATGAATCTCCCGGAGATGATTAAGTCTTTGATCATCATGTCCGCCTCGCTGTCCCACTCTCTGGACCAGTGTTCCGCCAGACCCTCCTCGAACCACAGAGGCAATCCGGTGTAGCTGAATCTCCGGTGAGCTTTCATCACATAGGATATCTTGTGCATCACGAAGCTGTGGACCATCTCGTGCCGGATGACCCGGGCGAAGTTGGCGTAAGAACCGTCGAAGGGGATGACCATACGTCCCTTCATGTACTCGGTGAAACCGCCCACGCCCTCCGGCAGAAGAGACGGAATCACGTTGGTCTGGGCAAAGTAATTGGGAGAACTGTAGATGATTAAAGGGACCTTTTTTTCTATACGATGATTGAACTTGTTTTCCAGAAAAAGATAGCTCTCCTCCGCGCAGCTGGCGGCAATCTGGGCTAAATCCTGCTCCCCGGAATGGTGGTAGATCTCGAAATGCCGGGTGGTCAGAACCCTCCACTCGAAGCTGGTGTATTGGACTTTGTTCTTGCCGAAGTAGTACTGACCGTAAGCAGGGCAGGAGAGCAAAAGTACAAGAACGCCTATCAAGGATAACCTTCTCATGTTCTCCTTAAGTAAGAGGGCCGATCCGATGTCAAATCCGCAGGCTCGAAAGCCACTCCCCACTGTGGTACGACGGGTTTGCCGGAAAAGACAAACCGTCGGTTTTGGCGATCTAAGGTCTTATGATGCCGCGAAGGAAAGGTTCGGTTTTGAATCCGCGGGAAGTTCGCGGGCCGGAGGACTCAAACTGGGAACTCTTTGAATCTATCACTGAAGAGCGTCGCTTTCTTCTGGTTCTCCCGGCAAACACAATTGAGCGGGACCGAGGTTTTTAGTTTTAGAAGAGCACAGCTTTCAAGCTTCCACCTTCTCTTTCACGCCCTTGGGGGAGCTTCTGCTTTTGTTCTCCATGGTCCTCAGCGCCCGATTAGCCGCCTCCGTCACTTTGTCTTTAAACAGCAGGCTTTTGAAACCTCTCCTCTTATGTTTTACGAATCTTTCTATCTCACCTGTTAACCCGGGAGATTCCATTTTGCCCAGCGCCTTCAAGGCGGCCACTTTGATCTCGTCCTTTGTTTTCGACGCCAATTGTAATATCGCAGGGTCCCTCTCCCAGAGCAGATTCAGCAGAAAGCCACGGGATTTCTCTTTCCCGATTTTGCCGATGGCGGCGATGACGGCGATGGAATCTTCCGGCTTGCGCCTAAAGTGCTGCTGGAGAGGGTCCAAGTAGCTCTCGTCACCCAGAGTCGTCAGGGAGGCAATTACGTGATCGCGCACGTCGCCATCCACGTCACTAAGGAGGTTCTTAAGCATCTCTGCGGATTCTGGTTTGGCCATCTTCTCGAGTGCCTTTATGACTTCAAGCCGGACCCTGACGTCAGGGTCTTGGATCAACTTCTCCAGAAGCTGCAGGCTTTCAGGGGTAGGCACGTTTCCCAGCACGTAGATCACGTTTCGTACCTTGAACCAGTATTTCTCTACCAGGAGATGATTGTGCAGTTCCCGCTCAAAGCTGTCGATATCAGACAGAAGTTCCGAGAAAGCGGATACGGAACTTTGCCCCAGCCGGCTCAGTACCCTGAGAGCGCTCATCCGGGCGGCCCTGTCGTCTGAGGTGAAGACGTCCAAAAGCCTTTTGGCCACCTTATCCCCGTCAAGAGCCTCCAGGGTCTCCTCTGCGATCTTCAGATCGTGGAAGGGCACCCCGTCTCTCATCTCGGAAGTGAGCTCGGAGAGCGTGGAATCGCTGCTGGCATCGCGAATGAAAGCCCGGGCTGCCTCTTTCACGTCCTCGGGGAAGGCCAACTCCGGATTCAATCTGAGACGATATTCGGCCAATATCTGTTGTGCCTCCCTGAACCTGTGTTGCCGGATCAGTTCCCCGAAGGTCGTCTCCAGGAGCCGGGAGCAGTCCTTCAAGGTGCCAACCGGCAAGAGTTGATCCTTGATCCGCTGATACAGTCGTTCCTTGAGAAAGTTAAGTTCGTATTCCATCTGGTTTTGAATGAAGTGATCCAAAGACCTCTCCAGGGCGGAGACGGTCAGGCTTCGGGCCAGCGCGTTTTGGGAGTCGAGTTTAAAGAGCAGCTTGTCCATGGCATAGGACTTGATCTCGCCGTCGTCCGAGCCGATCACCCGCTGCCACAGGAACATGAATCTATCCATGTTCACCTCTTGGCTTCCCAGCTTCTCGATCATCTCGGTCAGCTCGTCCAAAACCTCCTGGGTTCTTAGCCATTTTTCGTCGAACAGGTAATCCAAAAACTCAGTCTCGACGATTCCGTGTTCCGACAGAATTTTCTTGATTTGAGGCAAGAGCTTCTCTTTTTCCCGGTCCTGCACCAGTCGTTCCACCAAATCCACCACCTGGTTGAGTTCCGAGGCGGTGTTTTTGCCGTCCGATTGGAGCCTCTTCGCGCTCAGCGCCAGACTGGAAGCCAAAAGAGAGAGGAGTTCATCGTCCGAAAGATTCTGCACGTGTTTCTCTACGTTTTGTTTCAATCCCTCCAGGTTCACGCCGCCTTCGATTCCGTCCTGTGATCCCGTCCCGGTTCCTTCTCCACCTCCGTCGAGGGGCGCCGGTCCGGATCCTTGCCCGGATCCTTCTCCGGTTCCCTGGCCAGCTCCGGTTTTTGACTTGTCCAGGAATATGTCCCGCAAAAGTTGGGGGTTGTCCTTCAGTATCTTGGATATCTGAGCCTTCAAATCGGCCCCTTCCACCACGTCGGATTTCACCACCACCTCGTCCTCCGTCACCAGCTCGTATCTGAGTTGGTCCACGGTTATGGACCGGATTTGATTCTGCCGAATGTAATCGGTAAGGCTTACGGTTTGGGAGGCTTTGCCCAAAGGCTTGATGAAGAAGCCCAGGAACTTGTTGAGCTCTTCCTTGGTGAGGCTTTTGCTCAAGGTTATGCTGTCGATATCCTGGCTCTTGAACTCCTCTGAAAACCTCTTCAGCAGGTCGGCGCCCTCGATGTGTTTGCCGTTGACCACGATCTTGTCTTCCACCCGGCTGATTATGAAGTGCTCTTCGCTTCTGAACACCTGCTGCAGGGCGGCAAAGGGCTTCTCCATGGCCTGCATGCTGGCCGGATGCCCCGGCGGATACATCTCCAGCCTGCGGATGGCTCCGTTCATCTGCTTCAATACAACGCCGTAATCCGGTTTGGTGGCAGTAGACATTGTTGTTCCTTTAGGTGTATCGCCCCGCCTTAGAATCCGTTGATGGCGTCCACAGAACGAGGGGAGTGGATAAACCCACATCTTATTGATCGACACGATTTCGACCGATTTTACCGGAAATCAAGGCTGCCGATGTTCGCCTCTGCCGGATGAAGCTCGGACGCCTCCCGCCAAAAAGACCCGGGACAAAGGCAACTGTCAACGGATTCATCGGATGCAGTCTCGATCCGATCCGTTCCGGGTGTCCGTCCATACGGACGTTCCCCAGACGTCCTAAGGATCTGTAGGGGGCCAGTATGGGCGTTTAATCCGTTGACAGCTCTCTTCTTGATGCTGGGGACAAGAACTGCATAAAAAAAGAAGCTTTGTCCGCCCGCCCTCAAGATGGCGAACAAAGCCTCAGGGGAGTTAGAAGTAAAGAAAGGGAATGACATTCATAGTATACCTCAAAATTCGTGCCAATCATCGGTTATCCGACAGCTTCCCTCTTTATCGGGTGAACACCTTGTGAATACTGAAGTTAGCTAAGACGGGCTTAATGAACGGATATGGACACAAACGATAAACGCAGTCTTCTGCGTCGGCCTGGTTACAGTCACTTCCGCTCCGTTGTTGGAATCTACTGAGAAGCAAGCTGTTACAGCGGCCGCAGGCTGCTACGTCGAATCGATATGAAAGCAGAAAGAAAAACATACAGGATTCGTAGGAATCTGCTGGCGACCATCCTCCATTCCATGAGTTCTTGCGAGGAACCAGAACCTAACTAACCAGAACCTAACTTAAGTTAGGTTCTGGTTCAGCATAATCTGTCTCCGGTGTTGAGCAACCGCACAGGTTGAACCGACGGCAACTCCTCAGCCAAACCTGACGCAGTTCGGGCTTGTTTAAGAGCGTCCGGAGGACGCCGGGATTCAATCCCGGCGGCCTCGGCAAGCCCCACGTCTGCATACTGAGTACTGCCTACTGCCTACTTCACCAGAAACATCTCCTTTGCTCTTCCGTACATCAGCCCGACCTATTTTTCAACTCCGGTTGACTTGGATTCCCGTAGCAGTACAGGCAGTTGTGATAACAGGAAAACCACTGTCCTATGTCCAGCGATTTAGTACAATGACAAGCGTCTCTTTGGCTTGGATCCTTGGCTACAGAGCAAGGCTCTTGAGCGGGATGAAGTTGCATCAGGGTTTCTCCGTCGATGCAACCTCTGTGGGTCAAATCAGGCCGGACGCAGGTGGAGAGCTTCATGCTCGATTTCTCCGCACGCGGCATCATTCGATTCTTGATGAAGTCGATCATTTCGCCCAAAGGATGCTCCACAACCCGGAATCCTTTCCGGCTTAGTCTCTTCTCCACCTTTTGGTAGATGGTCACATACGAGACGATCATTCTTTTGATTTCGAGGTCATGTGCACGATGCAAAACCTCCTCAAACAGATTCATGTCGACGTTGCAGATGCGCACCTTGTCCTGATAGATCAAGTCTATCAACGGATCGTACCGAATTGCCAGCCTCCGGGGTGATCCGATTAAGTCGATGATCTGGGGAAGCTGCGTAAATACGAAATCTATGGTGGGGGCATGAGGCTCCAAAGCTGTCCCGCCCAAGCCGGTGACGGTGAGCAAGACATATACTTGGTCCATCTCCGTTAGTATTCGACTCAACTCCGGGTGAAGCAGCATATTTTGAGGATTCTTGGTCCACACGACCAGAGAATGAACGCTCCCGGCTCCGATCTCTTTCAGCCTTGACACCATGTAATCCGGGTAGAAGGCGACTAAATCGACTCGTCGACTGGCAGAAATCACTTTCTTGTACTGGCGTTTGCCGCTCATGATTTCTTCCGGCTGTAATTTCCGGACTATCTTTCTATAAAGGCAGGGCTGAATGCCCTGCCCTATGCGGGGTAGGGGACATCACCGCTATTTTCCGTCACTCTGAAGTCTGAATGTCCTGCCTTATGCGGGACAGGGTCTTGGTTTCGACCGACAGAGGCGCGGGAATTCATCCCGCGCGTTTGCTCACCCGGACATTCATATATCGAAGATAACGATTGAACGTCTCAAAATCAACCCGACATGATTGGAGCTAGCCAGAACCTAAAGAAGGCCAGAACCTAACTTAAGTTAGGTTCTGGTCCCCCTCCCACAATCCCCGTTAGGTTCTGGCTTCCACCCCACAATCCCACTCAGGTTCTGACCCCTACCCACAACCTAACGCTGGTTCTCGTCTCCACCCAACAAACCGATACAGATATCTTATCTCCATTCAATAAACCGGCTCCAATTCTGGCCTCGGACAAACAATCCAGCATGGATTTTCGTCTCCACCCAACACCACAACGCAGTCTCCGCCAGGCATTTCATCACTCAAATAACTCGGAGAGAATGAGAATCCGGCATCGGCTAGAGTCGATAAAGATTCAAATGAAGCCGACCCTTATTCCGAATATCAGCTATGAATCTTGAAATATAGCAGATGGCGAATTCGCTTGACAACGGGGCCGGAGGAAGGTATTTTTCATCCAGATTAGCACTCACGCCCTAAGAGTGCCAGGATGAGAGCTAATATCTTGTCTACAATTAGGTTATGAGGTCAAAATGACGTTCGATGGCTTGACGGAAAGAGAGAAGAAGGTTCTTCAATCGCTGATCAATTACTACATAGCCACCGCCGAGCCGGTAGGCTCCCGGGCCATAGCGCACAAATACAGGCTGGGTATCAGCTCCGCCACCGTCAGAAATACCATGCAGGACTTGGAGGAGATGGGAATGATCTCCCAACCTCATACCTCGGCTGGAAGGATTCCCACGGACAAGGGATACCGGGTTTACGTGGACAGCATGATGGGGAAGGAAGCTCTGACCGCCTCAG
>CAYMNI010000088.1:664-9731 GCA_964391755.1 uncultured Ignavibacteria bacterium | reverse complement strand
CCTTATCTGCTTATCCCTCCAAATAGAAATTTACACAAAAGAATTTACACAATATCAATGCATCAACGCCGGGGAATGACCACTCGGACAGATTGGCCGACTGTCAACAAATTCCGGCTGTCCCAACTCATTCAATCTCGCAGTTGACACATCTCGAAAATTTATTATATAGATGCTCACCAAAACAGGTAAAACATCGTATTTAATAACAATGCTTTGTTGAGCCTAAGATGATTAGAATAAAGAACTTAACCAAGAGATACGGCGACCTTAAAGCAGTGGATGACGTCAGCTTCGACGTCCCCACCGGCCAGATTTTGGGTTTTTTGGGACCCAACGGCGCCGGAAAGACAACTACCGTCAGAATCATCACCTGCTATATGCTGCCCACCTCCGGTTACGTGGAGGTAGATGGGCTCAATGTCCTCCAGCACTCGCTGGAGATAAGAAAGAAGATCGGATACTTGCCCGAGAACGCTCCGCTCTACTCCGAGATGAATGTCTTGGACTATCTCCGGTTTGTGATGGGCATCAGAGGTATCGGCAGAGAGCGTTGGGAGCAGAGGACCAAGGAGATCGTAGAGGTCTGTGGTCTGGGTTCGGTGATATACAGGAACATAGGGGAGCTATCCAAGGGATTCAGACAGAGGGTGGGCTTGGCCCAGGCCATGGTGCACGATCCGGAGATCCTTATCTTGGATGAGCCCACCAGCGGCCTTGATCCCAACCAGATAGCGGAGATCAGAGGCCTGGTGAAGGAGCTGGGAAAGGAAAAAACCGTGATTTTGTGCACCCACATCCTGCCGGAGGTGGAGGCCACCTGCGGAAGGGTGCTGATCATAAACCAGGGGAAGATCGTGGCGGATGGTTCTCCGGCCGAGCTCCAGTCCAGCTTCCAGGGGAAAGAGTTGATTTACCTGGAGATTAAAACGACCTCTTCGGACGTAGAAGCCAAAATAGCCAAATTACAGAACGTGGAGAAAGTCGAGCAGGTCGTCACCAATGGGGATGGGGTGAAGAAGCTCTCAGTTGAGTGCACTCAGGGGAAGGACCTGCGAGAGCAGCTCTTTCGGATGGCCGTGGAGAACGATTGGGTGCTCCTGGAGATGCGAAAGGAACAGGCCAGCTTGGAAGACGTTTTCCGTCAGTTGACCACTTCGTAAGGTAATCTAAATGTCAAACCACATAGCCGTCTTCTGCAAAAAAGAACTGAAAAGCTTCTTCGATTCTCCGGTGGCTTACATAGTGATCACCATCTTCCTTTTGATTTCCGGATGGTTCTTCTTCAACGATCTGTTTCTGGTCAATCAGGCCTCCATGCGGAACCTGTTCAGCATCGTTCCCTTCATCTTTATGTTCTTCGTGCCGGCCATTACCATGCGCCAGATCTCCGAGGAGAAGAGAAGCGGCACCATCGAGATTTTAGTAACCCTGCCGGTTAAAGACTACGAGATCATACTGGGCAAGTTCTTGGCCGGGCTCCTGCTGATCTGCGTCGCCCTGGCTCTCACCTGGGTTTACGCTCTGGTTCTGTCGGGATTGGGGAATCTCGATTTCGGCTCGGTGGTGGCGGGTTACATAGGCCTGGTTTTTTTGGGTGGGGCCTATCTTTCCATTGGCATGTTCACCTCCAGCTTGTCGCAGAACCAGATAGTGGCGTTCATCACCGGCTTCGTAATCATCTTTGCTCTGTATATGCTGGACAAGGTTTTGGTATTCGTGCCCGGGTTTTTGGCCTCCTTTTTTGAGTATTTGAGCGTGGGTTATCACTTCTCCAACATAGCCCGCGGGGTCATAGATTCCCGGGATGTGATCTACTATCTTTCGTTGATCTTTTTCTTTCTGTTCTTGGCCGTCAGGACGCTGGAAAGCAGAAAGTGGAGGTAGCCGGAGAGATGAAAGACAAGTTCAGACAGGGCGTCGGATCCGTTGCCACACTGCTTCTTTTGTTGGGTGTGCTTCTGGTGTTGAATCTCATCTCGGTGAACCTTTTTGGGCGTCTGGATTTAACCGAGGGGGGCGTGTACAGTCTGTCCAAGTCCAGCAAAGAGGTGGTGCGCACTCTCAATGATCCCTTGATCATCAAGATGTACTTCACCAGAGACCTTCCTCCTCCTTACAACGGCTACGTGCGCTACCTGAAAGACCAACTGGAGGAATACCAGGCGTATTCCGGCGGCAAGCTTAAACTGGAGATGATTCACCCGGACGATCAGGAAAAGGAATTCGAGGCTCAGGGGTACGGCATCCCACCGCTTCAGGTCAATGCGCTGGAAAACGACAAAATAGAGATAAAGAAAGTATATATGGGAATGGTGCTTCTGTTTGAGGACAGAAAAGAGGTGATACCGGTATTTCAGAACGTGACTGATCTGGAATACGAGCTTACCAGCACCATTAAGAGGATCTCACAGAAGATTCTTCCCACGGTTGCATTCCTGGTAGGCAAGGATGGACCGGACTTGGACAGCGACATGAGCCTGGTTAACCAGGAGCTGAGCCGGCACTATCAGGTCAGAAGGATCAATTTAGACCAGGGAGAACGAATTCCTGCCAGTGTGAGAGTTCTGGTCATCTCTGGTCCGAAGAAGAAGTTCTCCCAGTGGGAGAAATACGGCATCGATCAGTTCCTGATGAAGGGCGGCAGATTGGCCTTTTTCGCAAACCAGATGGACGTGGATATCCCACAGGGAACCGCCCAAAAACAGGAGCTGGAACTCGACGACTTTCTGGCCAACTTGGGAATCGAAATCAACGACGATCTGGTGGCGGACTGGCAGTGCAGTCGGATCGCGGTAAGCCAACAGCGAGGGGCTTACACCATGTCCAATATCATCAATTATCCTTTTTTCCCGACTGCCAGTACGTTCAACGAAAACAGCCTGATAGTGAAAGACTTGGAGTCGGTGACCTTCAACTTCGTCAGTTCGCTTGACTCCGGCCAAGCCGTGTCCAGAGGTCTCCGGTTTGATCCCATCGTCTGGTCCTCGGATGTCAGCGGAATACAGAAGGCTCCGTTCGACATAAATCCCTACCGGCAGTTCAACCGGGGTGACTTCGCCGACGGGCCGCAGGTCCTGGCCGCTGCGGTTAAGGGAAGCTTCAAAAGCTACTATTCCGAATGGGATGAGGCACAGATTGAAAACGAGATCGGATTCGTTGAATCCACCCTTACTCAAAGCCCGGAGACCCGGCTGGTGGCGGTGGGAGACGCAGATTTCGGCACCGATCAGAATCTCAGGGGAAACGACAACCTGGCGTTCTTCTTGAACATAGTGGATTGGTTGGCCCAAGACGAAGCTCTGATAAGCATTCGTTCCAAGCAGGTCACTACCCGGCCGTTGAAAGAAACCTCCATCGGCGCCAAGAAACTGATCAAGTACGGAAATACCCTGGGATTGCCCGTTCTGGTTGTCTTGTTCGGCGTGGTCAGGTGGCAGATAAGAAAACAGGGCCGGCGAAAGGCAGGTCAAACTTAGATTAATAGACGTTGAATCGAAACTTCAAGCAGAATTCCAAATGAAAAAGCCGATATACGTCCTTGTGGGTGTTCTGGTGATCTTTCTGATCGTCTATTTTCTCCTGGTGCAGAAGGAGAAAAAAACCTTTTCGCCCGGAAAAACCGAAAACTTCCTGGGACTTGACAGCGCCGCCGTGGACAGGATCGAGCTCCGCAAGTTCGACACCAAACTAGCCTTCCAGAAGGAAAACTTAAGATGGTACATGGTCGCCCCGGATTCGCATAGAGCGGACGGCGATGCCTTGGGGCGACTGCTCAGTCTGGCCAGCCGTCTGGAAGCAGGCGAGATCATCTCCTCCAACCCGGAGAAGCAGTTCTGGTTTCAGATAGACAGCCTAACTGGCACCGGTTTGAACTTTCTCCATGGAGAGGACTTGCTGGCATCGATGGTTCTGGGAAAGACATCCGAGGATTTAATGAATGGTTATTTGCGGAAGGCGGGCTCGGCCGACGTGTATCTAACCGATGCCGTTTTCGTCCGGATGGCACAGCGGAGCGTGAATCAGTGGAGAGATCGGAAGATTTTCACTTTCGATCCCGAGCAGATCGAGAAGATCGAGCTTAAGTATGAGGGGGATCGGATCAGATTGGTTCGGGAAGACAGTCTGTGGCAGCTTGGCCGGTATCCTTACCAGGAAACGTCTGGGGCGGATGCTGAGGCGGTGGAAAGTTACGCACGAACGCTGGCCAACATGAGAGCGGACGATCTTCCTTTCAAGACCCAATTCCAGGGAATCGAGTTCGAAAGAGGGGAGCCTCTTCTTAAGATCTCCCTTGAGGATGGCCGGGAAATAAAGTTGTTTGCCGTTCCCAGTCCGGCCGAGGAGGACAAGTATTTTGTGAAGACCGATGAGGACAAAAGCGTTTTCACTCTGTTCGATTACAATTTCAAGCAGTTAATCAAGAAACCCCAAGACTTCCAGCCCAAGGAAGAACCATAGTAATTCCCATCCTGAACTATCCCTCGGATCAAGGTTACTTTAAATCAGGAAAGCCGATAAGTGAAGTTGTAGCTCCTCAGACTGGTATAGCAAGCCTACTCCATTTCCAGCCCCTGAACTCCACGAGCAGATGCCTGACTCGTCAGTTGATCAGGTATGGGTAATGATTAGGGGGTTCAAATCACCTGATCAAGAAGACATTAAACACGCCAATCCTTGCTTATTTCTTGCGATGCCGGTTGATCGCATCTCTGAGCTTGGCGGTCTCTGTTCTGGCCGCTTCGGCAAAATCCTTTTCTGAGGAAGCGTAAAGGATGGCCCGGGAGGAGTTGATTATGGCCAACTCCCCTTTTTCGTCGGTGCCGAATTTGACGGTCGACTCCAGATCTCCTGACTGGGCGCCGACGCCGGGGATGAGAATAGGCAGTAACGGTGCTATCTCTCTGATTCTTCTCAACTGCTCCGGGTAGGTTGCCCCCACCACCAGACCGCAGTTGCCCTTCTCGTTCCAGCTCAATACCTTCTCGGCAACCATCTCATACAGGGGCTTTCCATCTACCTGGGATAGCTGAAAATCCCGGGCACCCTTGTTGGATGTGAGACACAGGACAAACGAACACTTGTCTTCGTATTCCAGAAACGGCAGGAGCGCGTCCCTCCCCATGTACGCATTGACCGTGACCGCATCCCCCCCCAACGTCTCGAATATGGCCTTGGCATACATCCTGGCGGTGTTGCTGATATCTCCCCTCTTGGCATCGATGATAACGGGAATGTCGCCGGGAATGTACTCACACGTTCTCTTCAGGGCATCCCAGCCTTTCGAACCGTGAGTCTCGTAGAAAGCCATATTGGGTTTGTAGGCGCAGACCAAATCCGAGGTGGACTCGATTATACTCCGGTTGAAGGCAAAAAGCGGATCGTCATTTTGAAAAAGATGTTTCGGTATTTTGTCGAGATCGGTATCCAGGCCAACGCACACCAAAGAGTCGTTTTTTCTGGCAACATTCAACAGCTTCTCTACGAATCTCATTTTTGCTTCAACTCCTTCTTTGCGAATTTTTCGTCAATTCATATGTTCCAAATATATTCCTGATGGGGGCGGATGTCAAAACCTTTCCTTGTTGTCTGACGTCAATGTTCTGCTCTGTGACCAAACAGAGCGGGCGGAAATTTCTTGACAAAAGCCATTACCCGAAGTAGAATTATGCTAACTTGTCCACAGCCAGCCTGAGGCACAAACCGGTGCTGGAGTCGCTGCTAAGCTTAACACGAGAGATTGAGGACTCCTGATGGAAGACGACAGGGAATTCCTTGGCATTCTGATAGGAGCAATAAAAAGGGAAACCGAGGCGTTCAACTATTATCACCAGGCCAGCCAAAAAGCGCCTTCGGAGGAAACCAAATCCCTGTTGCTGCAGTTGGCGGAGGAAGAGAGAAGACATCGGATTATCCTGATGCAGGAGCTTGCTAATCTCAAAAGGCTGATATCGGGCAAACAACCGCAGGAATTCCTCACGGAGGACGAGGTCAGCTTTCATCTCCCCGAAAAGCCGGTCTTCAAGCGAACCCAGACTCTGAAATCGGTCGATCTGGCAGCTGTGAGTCTGCCTTTGGAGTTGGAGGGTGGCGACTTCTTCGATACTTTCGTCATCCCGGAGCAGAAGAAAATGGGACTGCTCCTCTTCGACGTCATGGGGCATGGCCTGGAGGCCACCAAGTTGAAGGCCAAGACCAAGGCAGAGTGGGGAAAACTAAAAGAGCTTTATCTGGAGAAGGAAGCTCACTCCCTGCTTTTCAGTCCTTCGCGGGTACTGGCCCATTTGAACCGGTTCATCTGGGCCGAATGCCACCGGTTGGCGTGCTTTCTCTCCATGGTCTACGTCATCATGGATCCATCCAAGAACAGACTGGTATACTCTTCCGCCGGACACGAGCCTCCCATTCTGTTCGGAAACCAAGGATACAGATCACTCACCGAAGCCGGTTTGCTTTTGGGCATCGACAAAGACAGTGCTTACCCGGAGACCTCCGAGGAAATACAGGTCGGAGACGTTCTGCTCATATTTTCCGATGGTGTCGTGGAGAACTTAAATTCGAAGGACGAGGAATTCGGCCGGTGGAATCTGATCCCGGTGGTGGAGAAAAACAAAGAACAATTCGCCTCCGAAATATTGCATCGGATTCTGGATGTCCTCAGGGACTTCTTGGAAGACAAACCGATTATTGATGAATTCACCTTAGCTGTGGCAAAGGTCAAGTGATCTTAAGCTTCCGTTTATTGCCCTCGGAGCTCCATGGGACCATGAGTTCTATCCGACCCGCCAATAGATTGTTGGAGTCGGAAGATACGCAAATTCGACTTTGCCGGAGGAGGTAGTCGATGGAAAAACGGGAATGCGTGGTGTGCGGATACATCTACGATCCCGAATTGGGCGATCCGGACAACCGGATTGAGCCGGGCACCGCTTTTGGAGACGTACCGGAAGACTGGACTTGTCCTGAGTGTGGAGCAGGCAAGGACGAGTTCCAGGCCGTTAAGGAATAGCTTGGTTCTTTGGGCTGCTCGGCTCCAACTAGCGGGCGGACCGGCGCAGAAGCCAGCGATCCACTGACTTAATCTACAGAATGCTTTCGAGTCGGACCACGGCCAATCTGGCAGCTAAGTCTATTGCATTCTCTTGATCGCGCGGATCATCTCGTATTCCGATGAGACGTTGAGAAGCTCGTCACGGAAGTAGTCGAACCTGAGGATCTCGCCCAAAGCCTTGAAGACTTTCAGGTACAGATTATCGTCATAAGGGGGGGCGGCCATAACGAAGAACAGGTGAACCGATCCGTTGTCCAGAGAATCGAAGTCATAACCTTCTTGGGACCGGGCAATGCCCAGAAGGAACTCCTTGGCCTGCATGGATCTTATATGAGGTACGGCTATCCCGTGCCCGATTCCCGTGGTAGCCTTCTTCTCCCGGTTGAGGAAATCCACCAGCAGCTTCTTGGGATTACCCACTTTGCCTGATTTCTCCAGCAGTTCCACCAACTCGCACAAAATGGCTCTTTTTCTATTCCAAAGCAGCTTATCCGGATGAAGCTGGGACTCCGGATCGGACTCCACTTTGGTACCCATCTCCAGTTTTATCAATTCCGGCTTTAAATATCGAGAGATATCCATACTCTCTTCCCACCAGGTTTGGCCTCCAAATTTAGACTTTCAGAGGTCAATCTGTTCAAAAAAGTTACATCTTTCTTATCGGCAAAGCCGAAAAAACGTTGACCCTTCTGCGACTGTCGTTTCTTGACAGATCCGAATAGAAAAACGAGGACAAGCCTCTAACTGTTGGGGAAATGCTCAAACTAAGATGGGTAGGATCTTAACCCTGAACCGCGAATGCTCTGTCAGGGGGAATAGGGGGGCTTTGACCACGAACCATGAACCGTGAACTATTAACCGATTTTAAATGGAGGCGGGGGGAATCGAACCCCCGTCCGAAGGCACGAGACAAAGACCTTCTACGTGCGTAGCCGGTTTATTCCTTCTTCGCAAAAGAAAGCACCAGCCGGCAGGTTCTTCCTCTCGCTATCCCAGTGAAATCTCGCCCGATCTTCCTGAGAACAAGATCAGGCCAGCTTGTTTGAGTCGGCGCCTGTTTCCGGGCCAACAAGCAAGCCCGGAGCAGACGAGCCGCCTTTAGTTAGGCAGCCAGTGCATATGAATAGTCTGCACTTAAATTTGTATCCCAATTGGATTAACGAGGGAACTGGGCACCTCGGCACGCTTATCCTTTCCCACTACCTCCGTCGAAACCAAATCGCCCCCATGGTTTTCGGTTAATGGTTCATAGTTCCTAGTGAACCCAAATAGATAGTACGGCAACAGAACGGCGAAATCAGTAAAGAGTCGAGGCAGGTGGCTAAGTGCAACTGTTGGGTTTATCGAACACCGCTCATTTTACATTGACCTTAACGACTCGTTCCTTATACACATCTGCGGCATCGCAGATTCCACGATGAATCATGCGGAAAAAATGAGTCCCTATGGGCGCTTGGCTTGTAGTCTTCAAGGTCATAGACAACCCCACCAAGGGACCTTCCCAGCCCTTGAATGAGACATCCACATCAAAGAGAGGGTGGCCATTGTGTAAGGTCCGGCAGCCCATCATCCCAGCATAGATCGAACCGGTATGTTCGAAAGATACGTCTATCGTTTTGACCTGGCCACGGCTTACGTTAAGTTCCAGGTCAGGCGAAGACTGCTCCGCTTCGCCAACAGGAATGAGCCGTGGGTCGAACTGATGCTGTTTCTCGGAATTTAGTTTGTTTAGGGCGAAACGAGTTTTGTCCAATTCCGTGGCTCCGTGGATTACGAATATCTTGCGAACTTCCACTGCCCGCCCCGCCTCAACTACCAATTGAATCTCTCTCTCTTCCCCTCGGATGAGAGGAGCAATCAGATTATCTGTATATTCGTCTCTCTGTGGCGACGTGAATCCGAATTCTGTCTCGCCACCCTGTTCAGTAGGTTCAATGTATACGGCTTCATTCCACACCCAACGGATGACGCCGGTGTACACAGAGTGCGATTGAACCGCGGGGAGAAACAAGCCAT
>CAYMNI010000088.1:0-654 GCA_964391755.1 uncultured Ignavibacteria bacterium | reverse complement strand
GGGTATTTTAAAGCCCGTCTTTCTTCTCATGTTAGGTGGCGGGCCGGTAGGATAGAAGGTCGCCCCAACAGGCTCTGTGAAATCGTAGTCTAAAAAGGGCCCGTCCCCTTCCATAATATCTCTTTCTACACCGAGGACATAGCCTGAATCGCTGGCAAGGTTTACGTTTTCATAGGTGACCCAAGGCGGCGACCAAAGTGTGTAAACCAACTGTTCTCTGGTCGGACTATCTTCTTTGATGATGAAGAACCGATGCTTGGACACGTTCTCTTTCACGGGGCTGCAATAAGAGTCTGCCACGACGATCGTTGTACCAACAAAAGCTAAGACCAAATATGCGATCTTTGAGACATTCATGGTCTTCTCCTCTAGCTTAACAGCAGTGTAATCCTGCCGAGTTTATTGCCTTCTACAGCCTTGCATTCCGCGATATACCGAAAGTCCGTACCACACTCTAAAAGCTCGATAACCACTGGCGCGACGGGAGATTGAACGATATGTCCTTGGAAGCTTTCACTCTCAAGATTAATTAGGCAACCAGTACAAATGAATAGTCTGCACTTAGATTTGTGTCCCAATTGGATTAACCAGGGAACTGGGCACCTCGGCACGCTTATCTTTTCCCATTACCTCCGTCGAAGCCAAATCGCCCCC
>CAYMNI010000087.1:0-9757 GCA_964391755.1 uncultured Ignavibacteria bacterium | reverse complement strand
AGGGAATCCAGCCGGCTTGCGCCAAGGCCTGTCCCACCCAATGTCTGACCTTCGGGGAGAGACCTCAGATACTGGAGATGGCTCATAAGGCCAAAGAGAGACTGGAGAAGAAAGGGAGACACCCGGTGATTTATGGTGAGACGGAGTTGGGGACCGGCACCAAGAAGATATACGTGCTTCCCGAGCCCCTGGATTACTATCCTGACGTGGTCAAGAATCCCAAGGTGTCTGACGATCTGGGGTTCTTCCACGAGATGCTCAAGCCTTTCGGCACCCTGACTTTGACTGCATCACTGGTGGGCATGGTGCTGGCCAGGATGAAGGAGGTAAGAGAAAAGGACACGGTCAAGCCCTCTTGATATGTGAAAAGGAGATGTATCTATGATGGACAAAAAGAAGCTCTTGTTGGGCATAATCCTCTTTGGATCGATCTGGGGAGGTATGGAGGCTTTGGGAATCAGGGCTATGAGCGGCGTCGAAACCTTCCCCAAGTCGCCGGTCTTGGCTTTGGTGGCCATCCTGATCCTGTCCGCCTCCCGCATGATCCTGAGGAAGCCCGGAACCACCTTGGCTTGCGGAGTTGTGGCAGCCGGCTTCAAGGCCCTTTGCCTGCCTACCATTATGTTCTGTCAGGTAGCGGCAGTCTTCGTGACTGCCGGTATGATGGATCTGGCATTCACCTGGGCCGAGAACAGAAAGCTCTCCGGTTGGCTCTCTTGGGGTGCCGTGGGCTTGGTGGCGACCTATCTCAACTATGTGGCTTTCGCCCTGGTCAACACCTACCTATTGCGCAACGTCTTTTGGCTGGAGCGAGTCCACACCATACCGCATTACGTGCTGGTAAGCGGCACCTACGCAGCGGTTTTCAGCTTCTTCGGCATCATACTGGGTCGAGCTCTGGGCAGGAGCACCGAACCTTTGTTTGGCAGGCTGGAGCAAGCTCAGGCCTCAGCTTACAGCGGCGGTATCATTCTTGCTTCGCTAGGTTTTTGGCTTCTGGGCATTCTGATGTACAGGTAAAAGCAGCGGCTGAAGCCTAAGCAATACTGGCAGGAGGAAAAGCGAATCTTCGATGGAGTTTCTTTTCCTCCTGCCTTTCTGTTGTATTTTGAAAGCGAAGAGTTTCGTGGACCCGGTGGTTCCACGGCCATTCGGTGTCCACCTCCGGGAGAAGTCGACCACGATGGATACAAACCGGGATGATGTCAACAATCCTCAAGATAAGATAGGCACCCACCCGGCTACCCGAATCAGGGAAGGAAAGCGAGAGAGCATCAATGAAAAGGTGGCCAAGGAAACCATTCTGCGAATATTCCTCAACCAGCAGGAGATCGTGGCGCTTTCCTGTAGCCCTTCCGATCAGAAGTACCTGGCGATAGGTTTTCTGTTTTCCGAAGGTTTCTTAAAAACCAAGGATCAGATTGAAAGAATAGACCTTTCGGAGGACCGGGTTATGGTTCGCGCCGATCTTTCCGGGGGAACTCCCGACCCCTCGAAGCTGAGAGGAGTTCTTACCTCCGGATGTGGGAAGGGGAAGAGCTTCGGCAGTTGGAAAGAGCTGGATCCGGTGCAAGACATCCTGATAGACATGGATTTTGCCCTCAGCCCCGATCAGATAATGAAGGTCATGCTGCAATTCGAGAAGAGATCGGAGCTTTTCCGGCAGACCGCCGGCGTTCACAGCGCGGCTCTTGCGGATGGAACCGGAATCGCCATTTTCAACGAGGACATCGGCAGACACAATGCGGTGGACAAGGTCTTAGGACAGGCGCTATTGAAGGGGATCGAGTTGAAGGACAAGTTTTTGGTGATCAGCGGAAGGATATCTTCCGAGATCGTGTCCAAGCTGTGGAAATCCAGGGTGAGCACGGTGGTTTCTCGAACGGCCCCCACCAGTCTGGCGGTGGAGATGGCGCAGAGACTGGGAATAACCCTGGTAGGATTCGCCCGGGGGAGAAGAATGACCGTGTTCAGTTTCCCGGTCAGGATAAGGGAATGAATCCGCGCTTCGGTCTCCGGGGAAAGAAGATGCCGGACCGGTCGAGCCGGTTTGGGGATCCAATTTGTCTCCCCTCTTTTATTTCTTCAACACGCTCTCTTCCAAGAAATCCACCAGTTCCTTGATCTGGTCCGGGGAGAAGATCGGAAGCGAAGAGTCGACGCATCCATCGCATACTATGGCCCTGAGATCGTCTTGTGCCGAGCACAGAGGCGTCCGGTCCCGACGAGCATCCATCACCTCTATTTTGGGATAAGGAGATTCCTTGAATCCCTCTCCGATGATCACGTCATAACTGCGGAATAGAAACTCCAAGAGTTCCCCGTCGTCAGCTCCCGGCCTGCGATTGGAGAAAAAGGCTATTCTGCCGGGGGATAGAATCAGGGTGCTGTCCGCCCCGGCTTGCGCATGCCTAAACGAGTCCTTTCCGGGAACGTCGAAGATATGCTCGCCGGTGGTGTGCTTGATGCTCCCCACCCGGTATCCTCTCTTTTTAAACTCGGGGATCAGCCTCTCCACCAGCGTGGTTTTGCCTCTCTTTTTTCTTCCGACTACGGTCAACGTTCTCATGGGCAACCCTCCTTTCGGACGACGGCTTTAGCAATTAAACCTGCTCATCCCTTGAGGGCAAGTCTTATTTGCCAATGTCAGGGTATTCATTTATTCTGCCCATCCACGGGCCATCCGGCCCGGCATTCCCGGAAAACCATACGGAAGAAGCTGCCGGAGCCGGGCGCACGCTTAAAAAAGGAACATAATCTTTGAAAATGTGCTTGACAAGGCTTGGGCAAAGCGATATAATTTACACTTGATTTGAACGGCTTCACGCCGGACGTGCCGAGTCAAGAGCAGAGACAGGTCATTAACCTTAACCGAGGAGTAACACAAAATGAAGTCAAAGCTGTCAGGGTTAATCATACTGGTATCCCTGCTGATTTACGTTCCTGCCTTTGGCGGGGTCAATTTCGGCCCACTGGTCGAAACCGATACCTCCGAGTATTTTACCATTATGGACTATTTCCTGTCGCCGTACCAGCTTTTGGATTACAACTTCCTTGGAGGCGGTGCTAGAGCCCGGGCCATGGGTGGAGCGTTTCTGGCCGTATCTGACGATCCCACGGCTGCCTCGTGGAACCCGGCCGGGCTGATGCAACTGGACAGGACTCAGATGGATTTGAGTTTCACTTCTTACCTGCACCGGATGGAGTACTCTTCCAGCCTGGGATCGGGAGTGAACTTCAGTGACGATCTGAAATACGACGAGAACGCCGTTTCATTCGCCAGCGTGGTCATCCCCTTCAGGGTAGGCGAAAAAGATCTGGTGGCAAGCGTTCTTTACCAGAAGTATGTCGACATATACCAAGAAAATAGGTACTATATGGAATTAGATAGCGTCTATACGCATGAAGGAATGGCATATAACGTGTTGAGTCAGCCCATCGACGACGAAACGACCGGGAAACTCGATGGCTACAACCTATCCCTTGCCACCAAGTTCTTTGGATCCCTGGCTGTCGGAGGCGGGGTAAACATTTACACCGGCAAATTCACCAACAAATCATACTGGTTTTATCCGATCGATGAGAACGGATACTACCTTCCGGGTGATCCCGGAGAGGACAATGGACTAAGGCTGCACCCTGAGATAAAGACCGATTACTCCGGGTTCAACTTCACCACGGGCTTGATGTACATGACGGGGAAACTTCGACTGGCAGGCGTGTTGAAGACTCCTTACTCCCTCCACGAGGACAACGACGTCAAGCTTTTTACGGATCGTATGATCAACGGGGTGGAACTTGGGATTTCCTACCTTCTCTCTCCCTTCTTCGAAACAGAGAGAGAATGGGATATGCCTACCATGTTGGGATTCGGCGCCTCTTATCAGGTGAACTCGCTCACCCTTGCGGCGGATGTAGAGTACAGGGGTTACTCCAAAACAGAAGTCACTTACAAGCGCAACATCGCCGACCCGTCGACGAACGACGTAACCACAGGCAGCAATATAACCGATAGTTGGTGGGTAGAGGAAGGAAGAGAGCCTCCTTCGGTGCGCAGTCTGGAGTGGAGAGATCTGACTCAGTTCCGGGTGGGGGCTGAATACATGGTTAAAACCGGCATAGGCACATTCCCCTTGAGGGTGGGTTTCAGGACCGATCCACAGCTTTACACCACTCAACTCGATTCAAGCTGGGTCTACATTCGAGCGGACACGGAGGGTGATAACGTTTTCCTGCAGTCCAAGCGGGGAGTCGAGACCGGCGATTGGGTAGACGGCAGCATCTTCTCTTTGGGAACCGGAGTGGCTTGGAGTCAAATAAAGCTGGACGTCACTTTCGAGTTTGCCAAGTACGACGATGTTACCAAGAATGTCTCCACCGGTGTAATATACTACAGACCAAGTGAAAGGATAAGTCTTGATCCCGAAAGCCAGCGGGAGCTCTCGGGGACGGTAAGCAACAAATACACCAGAATCATAGTGAGCTTCACCGGGTTTTTCTAAAAGGGTGTAAACGAGAACCAAAGGCGAAGCCTGCCCTCGGGAATATAGGGAACGGGCTTCGCCTTTTTTGTACCGGCAAAACGTCGTACGGAGGCTAAGCGTGCCAATCCAGACCGGAACAGGTGATAGGGAAGGAGCGATATCGGTCAAAAAAGGCTTGCGCGAACGAGATTATATCTTAATTTTCTTAAGCTATAGTCGAAAGCAGAACCATGAGAGCGGAAAGCTCGAAATCCGCGCAATGACCTCCCGACCCGACGGCGGTCGGCTCAAAACAAGGAGACAAACATGAGTCCTCACAGGATCACCAAAAAGGAGATTAAGCAGGACAAGTTTGTAACTTTTTCTCTCAAGCTAAGCGAGTGGGTTCAAAAACACTTAAACCAAGTGTTGATGGCAGCCGGGGGCATAATCGTGGCCGCGGCTTTGGTCGTATTTCTCATCACCTCTCATGCCAAGAAGGAGAGAATGGCAGCGGAGCTCTTCGGCCAGGCCAATCTGGAGCTTCAGTCCGGAAACATCGGAGCGGCGGTCTCCGATCTTCAGACTTTGATCAGCAAATACGGAGGTTCCGGAAGCGCGGGCCAGGCAACTTATTATTTAGCCTCCGCCTATTTTTTCGCAAGAGACTATGCGCAGTCCCAGAGTTGGTTTGAGAGCTACCTCGACAAATACCACGACGATAATCTTTTGACCTCATCCGCTCATGCCGGAATCGCGGACTGCTATGAGCAGCAAGGAGAATACCTCCAGGCGGGAGACAGTTTCCTCAAGGCAGTCTCCGCCTTCCCGTCCGGATTTTTGGCTCCACAATACCTTCTGCAGGCAGCCTACGCCTTCCATAAAGCCGGTGAGAAGAATCGGGCCAGCGAAGCGCTGGGCAGGATAGTATCCGAATATCCCGACTCCAAGGAGGCCCAGCGGGCAAAGCTGAAACTGGCGGAGATGCTCTAACCACCATTCTTATGTCGCAAGAAGGCTCACCATCCCCCAAATCGGCCAATCGCCCCGAGGTATCAAATACCACCGCTCTCCCCGTGGCCTTCCTGTGGCACATGCATCAGCCTTACTACAAGGATTCGGGGACCGGACTCTACCGGATGCCCTGGGCTCGCCTGCACGGCCTGAAGGACTATTACGACATGGTTGCAACTCTGGATGATTATCCCCGTATCCGCATGACCTTCAACTTGGTCCCGTGCCTGATGGAGCAAATACAGGACTACGCCGAAGGAGAGGCCTTTGACGAACACCTACTGCTTACCCAGAAGCCGGCCCGAGAGTTGAGCGAGACGGAGAAAGAAAGGATTCTATCCGATTTCTTCAGCTGCAACCCCCGAAACATGATCCGACCACATCCCCGGTTTCAGCAGCTGCTGCAGAAGAGGGGAGAGGACCTCGGGAGCCTGAAATCCAAGATTCGCGACTTCGACGTACAGGATCTTCTGGATCTACAGGTCTGGTTCAACTTAGCCTGGATAGATCCCATATTCCAAAGCGATCCCTTGATCTCCGCCCTGCTGAAGAAAGGGAAGGATTTCACCGAAGAGGAGAAACATCTGCTGATCGGAAAGCAAAGGGAGATACTAAGACGGATTCTCCCCAAGTACAAGCAGCTTCAGGACAAAGGACAGATCGAGGTTAGCCTCTCGCCTTACTTTCATCCCATTCTGCCGCTGCTCTGTGATACAAACGTGGCCAGATGGGCGCTGCCTCAGTTGCAGTTGCCTCAAGTCAGATTCGCCCATCCGGAGGATGCGAAAGCCCAAATAGTCCGGGGAGTCAGCCTTTACCAAGACGTCTTCGGCAAAAAACCCAGGGGCATGTGGCCTTCGGAAGGGAGCGTGAGTGAGCAGCTGATTCCGTTGGCGGCCGGGTCCGGGATAGAGTGGATTGCCACGGATGAAGAGATTCTTTTTAAAAGCCTCCTTTCCCAGCGAAAAAGACCGGGCAAAAGGATGCCTCCGGATAAAGAGATTCTCTACAAACCGTATCGGATTGAAGTGGACCAAAGCAGAGTGAGCATCGTGTTCCGGGATCACACCCTGTCCGATCTTATAGGCTTCGTTTATTCCGCCTGGGAGGCAGAGGCTGCGGCAGAGGATTTCGTCAACCGGCTGCACGGCATAAGGAATAGCATTCCCAAAGAGTCGTTGTCCACTTCTTTGGTCAGCATCATCTTGGATGGCGAGAACTGCTGGGAATACTACAAAAACGACGGACACGACTTTTTGAACGCTCTTTATTCCAGGCTCTCGAAGGATGAGTTGATTCGCACCACAACCATAAGCGACTTCCTGCAGGGCGTCGGCACCGTGGAGAAGCTTCCCCACCTATTCCCGGGTTCCTGGATCAACCACAACTTCAGAATCTGGATAGGGCACCCGGAGGACAACTTGAGCTGGGATCTGTTGAAGAAAACCAGAGACGCCTTGGTTGAGTTCCAAAAGGAAAAGCAAGGGGACGCGGAATCAAAAAAGATAATGAGCCAAGCTTGGAGAGAGATATACACGGCCGAGGGGAGCGACTGGAATTGGTGGTATGGGGACGAACACCAGGGTCCCGGCACGGAACAGTTCGACCAGCTCTACCGTTCGCATCTGCTGCGAGTGTATGAGCTGATGGATCGGGAACCTCCGGAGGAGCTCTATCATCCCATCAAGTCACAGTTCGTCACTACCTACTCCTTCCCGCCTACCGGATACTTGAAGCCCACCATAGACGGCGAGAAGACCCACTACTATGAATGGCAACAGGCGGGGTTCTTCGATCCGCAAAAGGCCGGAGGGACCATGCATCAGGTTTCTTCGGTGGTTTCGGGCATCTACTTCGGCTCGGATCAAGACACCGTCTTCTTCAGGATCGATTCCAGCTTGGCCCCATCAACCTTTAGCCGAGAAGGTTATTCTTTGACCGTGGAGATCGTTGAGCCGGCCCGCTTCCGAATCGTGCTTCGAGATCAGAAAGCCGAGCTTTTTAAGCGTATTAGTGAAGAGGAGTGGCAACCGGTCTCGTCTGAGTTGGAATTCGCGCAGGGTAAGATAATGGAGTTGGCGGTTCCCATGAATCTGCTGCCGATCGACAGCCAAAAGGGTATATGGTTTAGGTTGATAGGGGAGAAGCAGGGGAGACAGGTTGGAAAATGGCCCTCCACCGATCTGATAAAATTCGACCTTCCCAGTCAAAAGGGAGTGAATCTATATTGGGAGGTGTAGTCATCACATGATATCATAGCAGGTTTCACCAGGAGGAGAAATGTCGGAAGATATTTTCGAATCAGACCAAGCGAAAGAAAACTCCAAGGATGCCGGCCAGCCGGAGATGAACGAAGAGGCTCGAAATAAGATGATCGAGGAGGGCAAAGCCGCCGCTATGCTGGGCTATATTCCGTTCATGTGCTTCGTGCCTCTGGTAAAGATGAAGGACAATCCCTTTGCCATCAAGCACGGCAAACAGGGCTTGATCCTTTTCGTCATCGAGATCATTGCGGTGATCTTTCTTCTTCCCAAGATAAGCGATATACTTTGGGGGGCGGTTATCGTGTTGTGCTTAGCTGCAGCAGTTGCCGGAATATTCTTCGCCACCCAAGGCCAGGAATGGAAGATTCCCTTCATAGGCGATTGGGCTGAAAAGCTGAAGATTTGAAAACCGGGTGCCTTTAGTACAAGGTGGACTCTTACGGGGGCATTAGTCTCCATTGTCGAAATCGTTTCCAGACAAGGTAGTCAATCTAAGGGAAGGCGATATTCTCCCACAAAAGAGGGGATATCACAGAATGAGGGACATCCTGTACCTTTGAGGACTCGAATGCTCGACCATGGAATCCATGTCTATCGGCGTTTATGACCTTTTTGAGAAATAATGTAATGTCTTATAACCTATATTATGTCAACTATCTAATTTATCAGAACCTGTCATCTCAAAACCACTTACCCCCTATCTTATAACCAGGTTAATCAACTTGTTGGGCACGAAGATGCTCTTCACCAGCTTTTTGCCCTCTATGAACTTCTTTACTCTCTGATCACTGACAGCCATCTCCTTAGCCTTCTCTTCAGGAGTGTTTAAAGGAATGTTCATGGATGCTCTAAGCTTCCCGTTGATCTGTACCACGAAGGTGACTTCTTCCTCTATAATAGCCTTTTCGTCATATTTGGGCCAATGGGAGCGGAAAATACTCTCCTGGTGGCCGAGTATGGCCCAGATTTCTTCAGCCAAATGAGGCGTAAACGGACCTAAAAGTTGCGCCAGCCTCTCAACACAGAGCCTTAGGACAGTCGAGCTTTGCGGATCCAAATCGTCCATCACGTTCAGAAGCTCCATCATGGAGGCGATAGCAGTGTTTAGTTGTAGTGTCTGTATGTCCTGTTCTACCTTCCGGATTACTTGATTTAGTTTTCTGTAAGCTCTAAGATCGGAAGTGGTTAGATTGTGGAGTGAAATATCTTCATTAAACTTATGAGATTTGGCCTCTTGTGCGAAATTAAAGACTCGGTTTAGAAAACGTGTGGCTCCGACCATTCCGTCCTCAGACCAGAGAATCTCGCGTTCCGATGGCGCAGCGAAGTACATGGCGACCCGGGCAGCGTCCGCGCCGTGTTTCTCAATCATCTCCGCTGGAGAAACAACGTTTCCCAGTGATTTCGACATCACCTGGCCCTCTCTGTCCAGCACCATGCCGTGGTTGAAAAGCTCGATAGCCGGCTCATCTACCTTCAACCAGCCAATGTCGTGTAAGAATTTGGTGAAGAACCTGAAGTATATGAGATGGCCACAGGCGTGTTCGATTCCCCCGATGTATTTATCCACCGGTAGCCATTCCTCAGCGCTCTTTTTGGAGAACGGATGATCCGAATTGTGGGCGTCCATGTACCTAAGGAAGTACCAGGAGGAACAGACAAAGGTGTCCATAGTATCCGGGTCTCTCTTGGCCCTTCCCTGACATTTAGGACAATTAACATCCATGAAATCCTTTGAATCCGCCAGCGGAGAGCGCCCCTTGGGAACGAAATCGATGTTGCCCTCAGGTAACAGCACCGGTAGATCGGATTCCGGGACCGGTACAAGACCGCAGGCTTCGCAGTGAATCATGGGAATCGGCGCTCCCCAGTATCTCTGACGTGAGATCAGCCAGTCTCTCAGCTTGTAGTTGGTCTTCAGCCTTCCTAATCCCTTCTGGGCAACGTATTCATTGACCCAGGTGATCCCCTCTGCGGAATCAAGACCATCAAAGATGCCGGAATTCACCATGGTTC
>CAYMNI010000086.1:0-9783 GCA_964391755.1 uncultured Ignavibacteria bacterium | reverse complement strand
GCTGCCTATGAACATCCATCTGGTCGTAAAAGGCAAAGCCTGACCAACCGTCTTAGCCAACCAGATTATCCAGTTTCGCTCGCAACGGTTTCAACGGCAGAAGTCCAACCACCCCATCCACCGGTCTGCCTTGGTGGAAGAATATGACCGTAGGCGTTCCCCGTATCCTGTACTTAGCAGCGGTTTCCGGATTTTGAATTACGTTGAGCTTGAACACCACAAGTCTCCCGGCGTAATCCGGTCCGACCTCGTCCAGCAGTCCGCTCATCACCTGACAATGAGAACATTGGGGCGACCAGAACTCCACCACCGACGGAATCTCGGAGTCAAGCACCATCTCCTGGAACGATCCGTCGGTTACCGGAATCGGCTTGCCCGGTTTGGGCGGCCTAAAAAAGAAATTTTTCAAAAATCCCATAATCTCCGGAGTCCTTAACTTGGATTCGATCACTTCAGCTCGAAACTGAAGGTGACGGTCCCTATTGGCAAAACGGGAAAGAGACTACTCTGGTTTGTCATGCCGGGAAACAAAGTGGTCCAGATATCTTCTTCCCTTGGGAGTTATCTCATAGTAGGTATGGTTTCGGTGTTTGATCCACTTGTTCTCCACGATGTTCTTCCGGTAGCGAATCATCACCCTTTCCACTCTTCTCAAAAGCTTCAAATCCCGCAACTTTCTGTGGCGTTCGAACATCTGCTGCAGGTCGACCTTCAGACTCTCCGCCACTACCAGAGAGTAATCTATGCCCATCTCCCGGTGATGCTTCAGAATCCGAAAGTCGAGTTGGTCCAGTTGCCGGTAATCCTCTTCGGGCTCAAACTTCTTCCTACCTGATATCTCATCCCAGGACAAAGACAAAAGGCGTGCCGGTTCAACCTTCAGCAGATTCGGACATTCGCTCTTGTGGACCACGATCAGGTTCTGGTGGCTGAAGTATCCTGAGATCTGATCTGGCGGTCGAGGCGAACAGCATCGCGCCAGTTTATGGCCTTCCCTCAGCATGGTTTCTTCATTCACCATAACGGTTTTCCACTATTCCTCTTATAGGATAGCAGAAATTCAATCCATGTCAAGTCCATCTTCTGACGACCGTCTCTCTCGCAGAATCCGTGAAATTTTCCTGTAAACAATTCAAGGCATCCTGCGTATAGTTAGAGAACTCAAAGTTCTGTTATACGGATTTCTACTAAATGGCCGTAAGGGACAAAAAGACGAACTCAAAGGGCAAGCAAAACGGGGTTGAGGTTGTTTCTCTGGTAGCCCGAACCTCCTCTTTAGCGCTTTCTCGGGCTCAGCCCGAACGTATCATCCGGGAGAGTCTTAAGGACATCAGGAAAGCCTTGGGAGCAGATGCCTGCTGGCTTCTTTGCACCCCAGACGTCGGGATCGAATTCAAAAGCGTCGGTTGGCCCGAGGTCAAGCAGAATGAGGGCCGCGCCGACCTTTCGGGGAGACTTTCCCTCCGGATGCTTGAGCCAATCTATCCTTTGCGGTGCAACGATATTCGGAAACTGTACAAAATCAGCAGACCTCTCCACAGATTTCTTCGAGCCGGAGGCGCACACAGGTTTATGGGGGTCATCCTCAAGCGAGACCATGTACCCATCGGTGCCCTGAGCGTATCTCGGGGGCTTGAATCTCCTGATTTCACCAAGGAGGACCTAAGGCTGTTGGGGGCGTTGGGGGCAGTGTTAAGCCCTATTCCGCCTAAGGCGCAACATGTGGAATTCACTGATCCATGGTCGCTGGCTGCAGCTATCATAGACAATCTCCCTAATCCGGCCTTTGTGAAAGACAAAAGACATCGCTGGGTACTCGTCAATCCGGGCTTTGCGGAGTTGATCGGACTTGAACGAGAACGGATTCTGGGCAAATCAGACCACGACCTCTTTCCCAAGGAACAAGCCGATTCTTCCCAGAGGAAAGATCTGGAAGTTTTTCTTACCGGCGACGTGGTGGAGATCCCGAGGGAGTCCGTCACCGACGCAGAGGATATGCTCCATTTCATACACACAAAGAGAGCTCCGCTGAAGGATGCGGCAGGCAATATAACTCACCTGATTGCCATTCTTGAGGACGTCACCCTGCTTAAGCAGGTGGAGCAAGCTCTTGTCGAGAAAGAGCGAATCGTTGAAGAGCGTGCTCGTCTGCTGGCAGATCTTCGCAAACTGGATGATATCGACCGCATTTTAACCAGGGTTTGCGAGGCTGTACGCGATTCCGGGTTGTTTGAGCGTGCGGTGATGACGCTGCATAAGCCGGGCGGCAATATCTTCAACCTAGGCCAGGTGGGGCTTCCCGCCGATGTGGTTGAGCACGCACGAAAAGCACCTCCCATCAGCCGAAAGCTGAAAGCTAAAATCACTAGCCAAGAATTCCGCATCTCCGATTCTTTCTTCGTTCCGGTGGAAGTCGGACTGGGCCTCAGCAAGAGCGGCCGCTATGTGCCCCAGAAAAAGGCAAATGCCCAAGGTGACGATTGGCGGTCGGGGGACGAGTTGTTTGTGCCTCTCCGCGACTTCTCGGGAAAGACTATGGGATATCTCTCCGTAGACACTCCCACCGACGGAAGTCGACCTGATCTCAAGACCATCCAGGCCTTGGAGATTCTGGTTGAAGCTGCCGCATCCCGAGTCAGGGAGATCGACATCCATCAAGCTTTAAGAAGCGAACGTGATTTCTCGCAGTCAATTTTGGACACGGCCAACAGCATGATCGTTTGCCTGGACGCTGACGCAAAGATCACCGTCTTCAATCAAGAATGTGAAAAGGTCACGGGCTACCGGCGCGAAGAGGTCTTGGGCAAACGATGGCCGGAGCTCTTCCTCCCACCCAATGAACGCCATAAGGAACTGAAATCCTTCGCCAGATGGGTTCGTTCCCGGCCTCGCGACCGGTATGAGGGACCCATCCTGACCAAAGGAGGCGAAACCCGCACCATCTTGTGGTCTAACACCGCCATTCTTGGACCGGGGAAAAGGGACCTAACCGCCATCGCCATCGGCCATGACATTACCGAGCGCAATCGGTCACGACAAGTCCTGCAGCAGAGCGAACGTCGATATCGCAGCTTGTTTGAGGATTCTCCTATTTCCCTGTGGGAGGAGGATTTCTCGGAGGTGAAAAGATACATCGATCGCTTGCAGGCGTCGGGTGTTAAGGATTTCAGAGCGTATTTCGAAAGTCACCCCAAAGCGGTGGTCAAATGCGCAAGCCTGGTGAGGGTAGTTGATGTAAACCAGGCTTCCTTATGCCTCTACGGAGCCGAAACCAAAGAGCAACTCATTTCCGGTTTGGGCAAGATCCTGGCCAGAGAATCATACCATCCGTTCAGGGAAGAGCTTATCTCCATCGCCCAAGGCAAAACGGTATTTGAGAGAGATGGCCTCATCCAAGATCTCAAGGGAAAGAAGAAGAGCGCAGTGATACGATGGAGCGTCGCGCCTGGCTGTGAAGATACGCTGTCGAAGGTGTTGGTGACAATCAGTGATATTACCGAGCGCAAGCAGGCGGAGGAAGCATTAAGAGAATCCGAACAGAGGTTCAGAGCCATTTTTGACCACGCCATCGACGGAATCGTGATCGCCGACGCTAAAGGTAAACGGTTCTACACAGCCAACCGAGCGTTTTGCCGGATGCTGGGCTACACCCTGGAAGAGATTGCCAGCCTGGGGGTTAGAGACATCCATCCTCAAGAGGAGTTTCCCTTTGTCATGCAGCAGTTTGAGAAACAGCGGAGAAGAGAGGTTGCACTGGCCCAAAACGTCCCGGTGAGAAGAAAGGATAGCAGCGTTTTCTACGCCGACATCAACTCCGCTCCCATAACCTTGGCTGGTAAAACCTATGTGATGGGGATATTCAGGAATATCACACAGCGAAAAGAAGCGGAGGAGGCGTTAGGGAAAAGCGAGGAGAAATATCGGCTTCTGGTTGAAAACTTAACCGACATGATAGTTAAGTTTGACATAGATGGCCGTTTGCTATTCGCCAGCCCTTCCTATTGTAGAACGTTCGGCAAATCTGAGGAGCAGATACTCGGCAAGAAATTCATGCCGCTGATTCACAAAGACGACCGGGCATACGTGGAAAAGGCTCTGGCTGAGACTTATAAACCACCACACGTGGTCTATCTGGAGGAACGAGCCAAAACTGTGGATGGATGGCGATGGCAGGCCTGGATGAACACCGCCATGTTGGACGAAAAGGGTGACGTGGCCGGCATCGTCGGGGTGGGACGAGACATAACCCAGCGTAAACAGGCGGAAGAAGCCCTGCGAAGACAGGAGGAGCGGTACCGCACTCTGGTGGAAACGGCTCAGGAGGGAATCGGCATAACCGACCCCCATGAGAATCTGACGTTCGTCAACCAGGCCTTTGCCGATCTTCTGGGATACAGGAAAGACGAAATTTTGGGCAAGAGCTTAAAAGATTTCAGCGACCTATCACAGTATGACATATTCAAAAAGGAAACGGCCAAGAGAAAAACCGGAGCAACCTCAAAGTACGAGGCCGTCCTTTTAACCAAATCAGGAAAACCCAAACCGGTTTACGTTTCTGCCGCCCCCATTGCAGGTGAGGACGGGAGCTTCACCGGGGCACTGGGAGTTCTGTCGGATCTGACTGAAATCAAAAAGGTTCAGCAATACAACATCCTGTTGAACACCAGCAGATCGCTGGCCCGGGGTCTCAATTCCGACCAGGTTCTCCAAGTGGGAACCGAGAAAATGGCGCAACCCCTAAAGGTGGATCGTTGCGCGATCATGAGACTGGAGGACCCAACCCCAGACGCTCCAGTGACCCTGAACATCTACTCGCCCTCCAGAAAGAAAAGCGATGGAGCAAGGGTCATGAAGCTGACCTTCTCGAAAGATCTCCTTTCTGCATATCAGCGATCTCTTCGGGCTCACGGTGGCATGCAAGTGTATGACGCTCGCAGCGATATGGTGCCGGAGCTGGCTAAGTTGATCCTTCGTAAGGCAGGAATGGTTTCTGCTCTTATCATCCCGGTATTCCAAAGAAACAGAATGCTGGCAGTATTTCACATGGGAACCATAAGGGAGCCGAGGACTTTTACCACGGACCAGGTTCGATTGGCTCTCACCATGGGAAACCAGGTGGGGGCAGCCTTGCAGAATTGTAGGCTGATGGACGATCTGAAGAGCGAACACTACAGAATAGTCGAGCAAGCCAAGCTACTGAAAGCACGATATAGCGAACAGAGAATGATGTTTGAGTTGACCCAATTGTTGACTTCTACGCACAACCTGGACCAGCTGTTGAAATCCGCCGCCATGAAAGTCGTTCAGCTTCTCAGAACCGAACGGGCTTCTGTCGTGCTAGCCGACGCTGATGGAGGGAGTGCAACCATCAAGGCAGTTTATCCCCAAGCTTCGGAGCAGAATCGCGGGGCTTTGGGCTACACTTTCACACCTGGCATCTACCCTCAGGAATGGAGACAGCTTATCAGCGACAACAAACCGTTTGTCTGTTCCGACCTGTCAGCGCTTTCCAAAAACTCTCCCGCAGCGAAGTACTTTCGAAGTCGGGGAATAAAATCGACCGTCGCCATACCCTTGGTGAGTAGAGGAAACATCTTAGGATTTCTGACCGCAAGCACTATCGAAAAAACCCATCAATTCACACAAGATGAGATCCGACTGCTTCGGGCCATCTCCGATCCCATAGCTGTTGCCATCGAGAATTATCAGCTTCTCGAAGACTTGCGGCGGAAATACGATCAGATCGAGGAGCAGGCCGATACCTTGGAGAAGCGGGCCTGGGAAAAGGACGTTCTTTTGAGGGTAAGTCAGGCGCTCTCCAAAGCCATGAATTTGGATGAGGTGAGCCGGGTTGCCAGCCAAGTGGTGGGAGAGGCTATGGAGGCCGACCGTTGTGCCGTGCTGCTTGCAACGCCGGACGGCGGGCAGTTGGAGGTAAAAGCTCTTTTCTGCAAAGACCGTCGACGGGCGCGGAAGATGATTGGTCGGAGGTTTTTGCTTAAAGAAAGCCGCGCTTTAAGAGAGTTCATCAAAAAGGGCAAAACGTTGATTCTCGACCGCTCCTCCCGGTGGCCCGACACCGAGCAGGCAAGGCGGCATTGGTCGGGGGCGGGAATTAAGTCCACCTTGGCCGCAGGGATGTTCTTTGGCAAAACCATGATCGGCGTCCTAAGCGTCAGCTTCACCGGTGAGCGTCGCGGTTTCACCCGTGACGAGAGCAAGCTGATCCAGGCCATCGCCAGTCAGATTGCCGTAGCCGTGGAGAACGCCAGGTTGCTGGAGGTGGTGGAAAAACACAGCCAGGACGTGAGGCGCTTGGCTGCCGATCTGATGAACGCTCAGGAGAGCGCGCGCAAAAACGTAGCCCAGGAGCTGCACGATCAACTGGGTCAAATGCTACTTTCAATGAAGATGAATTTGGACAGAATGCAGAGGGATTTGTCGGCGCGACCGGATCATCCAAAACATACGCAGGATATGCTGTCCGACACCAGAGAGCTGCTGGCCCAGACCATCGAGAAGATTCGGACCTTAACCTTCGAACTGCGTCCGCCGGTGCTCGAAGACTTCGGTTTGATCCCGGCGTTAAGATGGCTTCTGGAGAGGTTCACCAAGAGGTCGGGCACTCAGTCTTCGTTTAAGACCAAAGGAAAAGAGCGCAGATACTTAAGGGAGATCGACGTATCTCTGTTCCGAATAGCCCAGGAAGCTCTCACCAATGTGTCAAAGCACGCTCGTGCCACCGAAGTCTCTGTGCTGGTCTCCAACCAGGTCTCCCACGTCATCATGTCGGTGAGAGACAACGGCGTGGGATTCGACACGGAAAAGGTTCTCTCCAATCCCAGAAGCGGAATGGGATTGCTTAACATAAAGGAAAGAGTTGATCTGCTTGGGGGGAAATTCGAAATCCTCTCCCAGCCAAGAAAAGGAACCACACTAAACATTAACATTCCTTCTTCGGAGGTGAAACATGAAGAAGATCAAATTGGTGGTCGCTGACGATCACAAGATATTCCGTCAGGGAATCACCAAGTTGTTGGAGGATGAGTCTGACCTCCAGGTGGTGGGCGAAGCCGCCAACGGAAGAGAGGCGGTGAAAAAGACCACCGAACTCAAACCCGATGTGGTGCTTATGGACATAGCCATGGCCAACCTCAACGGTTTGGAGGCAACCAAACAGATCAAAAAGGTGTTGCCCGAAACCAAGGTGATCATGCTCACCATGCACAAGAACGAGGAATACATCCTCCAATCATTCCAGGCTGGCGCTTCGGGATTCATACTGAAGGAAGGGGCGGTGGAGGAGCTGGTAAACGCCATACGCTCCATCCATCAGGATAAGTCGTTCCTCAGCCCCACCATCTCCAAGACCCTGATAGACGCTTACCTGCGCAAGATGGAGACGGGCAAGACCGAGACTCCGTTCGACCTTCTGACCGACAGGGAGCGGGAGGTGCTTCAGCTTATCGCCGAGGGATATACCAACCGGGAGGTGGCCAAGGCGCTCTTCATCAGCGTGAAGACGGTGGAGGCGCATCGCGCCCACATTATGGCGAAGCTGAACATTCACGACGTGGCCAAGCTGGTCAAGTACGCCATACAGAAGGGCCTGGTGGACTTGAACGTGTAAGCTGGAAACCCTTTCCGATTCTGCTTGTTCGGGAATGCATGTCCCGGTGCGCAAAGGCACAGATGCGTGCTGGGACGCATTCCGTTAGATAGGGCATCCAGAACCACAAAATAGGGTGGATTGCCGATTGCCAAGCAGGAGCAGTTAGGTATATTGGACATGTCATAAGTTTGATTCCATCTCGAGGGTGTGCCCTGTAGCTTTGGGTAGTTCCTTGCCCCCCTCTACCCTAACCGAAGCACACCCTCTTCCTCTATCTAAACCAATCCTCCACATCGTCACTTCTGTAATTCGATAATTCAATCCGTCTCCTTTCTGCGACTTGGTCTTCAGAACCAAAGTTTTCGGAAATTATATTTGACAATCTCATGTTGCCATATATATTATGCAGGTCGAAACAAGAGCAACATCCCAAGATACCGCGAGGAGGTGATTCTATGGCGATGAAGATCACGGATGAGTGCACTGCGTGCGGGCTTTGCCTTCCGGAGTGTCCCCAGACGGCCATCAGCGAAGGAGACATATACGTTATCGATCCCAACACCTGTAACGAGTGTGAGGGCATCGAAGGAGGATCCCGCTGCGTTGCAGTCTGTCCGGTCGACTGTATCGAGAAAGCCGGTTAATTCTTCATAAGTTTGTAGTCTTAAAAGGTGCGCCACCCAAAGCCGGCGGGGTTTTCGTCCGTGTGCTTCGAGTTCGGCGCACTTTGTATGCCCGGAACGATCCTTTGACGCCGATGGCGTTCGGGATAAGGAATGTCGGTGGCGGTTATCCTTGCCGTTTCCAAGTTCCAGCGTCACTTGAGTTTTGGCGACATCGCATCCCCTATCCTCGACGAAGACCATGTTCGATCGTTCCGGTTTCACCTGAAAATTGATTTGAAGCCCTATCCCGCTGCATGACGTTACCAGGATAGATGAACAAACCAAAAACCGTGTATACGTACCGAAATCAGACAAAAGAGGTGGTGATTTTCCAGTATGGGCACGTATCGTTTTCTTGAGGACGTCGCCATCGCAGATGCTGCTTTCCAGGCGGAAGCCGAGACCTTGGAGGAGCTTTTTCGCACTTGTGCCCAAGCTACCTTCGAGGTGATGGCAGACACCAAGACCATCTGGTCCCGGCAAAAAGAGGAAGTGGAGTTGGCCGCCCAGAGCCTGGAGGAGCTGCTGTTCGACTGGCTGGCGGAGTTGATATATTTGAAAGACACCCATTCCCTGCTGTTCGGCCAATTCGACGTCCGCATCCAGGAAAAAGACGGTTACACACTGACCGCTTCGGCATGGGGCGAGCCGGTGGATCAGAAGAAACACAAGGTGAGAGTGGACGTCAAGGCGGTTACCTACCATCTGCTGGAGGTAAAGCAAGTGGGCGGCAACTGGACCGCCAAAGTCATTCTGGATACATAGGTGATTTGATCTATAAGTTGGACAACACATTTTTCTAAGAATAAAATCATCCGTTTTCATAATAGCCCTAACATAGGTAATCTGCTGATGAGGTGATACCATGCAGATGAAGAAAATCCAAGACGGTGTGTGGGAGATACCCCCGACGGAGAAAGAAGGAATGCGGGTTCCCGCCAGGATTCTGGGTTCGGACAAACTTATGGAGATAATGGACCAGGGAGTTTTCAATCAGGTAACTAACGTAGCCTGTCTTCCCGGAATTCAGAAGCATGCCATGTGCATGCCGGACGGACACTGGGGTTACGGGTTCCCCATCGGCGGGGTGGCCGCGTTTTCCACCAAAGACGGCGTGATATCGCCCGGCGGAATCGGCTTCGACATCAACTGCGGGGTCAGGCTGATTCGCACCGACCTGACTATCGACGAGGTCAAGCCCAAGATGAGCGCTCTGATGGACGCCCTCTACAAGCTGGTGCCCGCCGGAGTGGGATGCAAAGGGTTCGTGAAGCTCAATTCCGAAACCTTCAAGCAGGTGATGACCAAAGGTGTGGACTGGTGCATCGAGAACGGATACGGCTGGCCCGAGGATGCAGAGAGAATCGAGGAAAAGGGACACATGCAGGGCGCCAATCCCTCCCGCGTCAGCCACAAGGCCATCGCGCGGGGAGTCGATCAATTGGGCACCCAGGGTTCGGGCAACCACTATCTGGAGGTGCAGGTGGGTCTCACCGATCAACTGTA
>CAYMNI010000085.1:0-9840 GCA_964391755.1 uncultured Ignavibacteria bacterium | reverse complement strand
TGGTGGTGGCGCGAGAGCTGACCAAGAAGTTCGAGGAGATCATCAGAGGCACAGCGGAGACCATCAGGGCTTCGCTGGGCGAAAGAAAGATCAAAGGCGAACTGGTCGTACTGATCGAGGGGAAGTCGAAGAAGTGAGGGCGGAAACCCGTTAATTCCAACCAAGTGCAATGGAAAAAAACGCAGGACAAAAGTATCTGCCGGTGGATAAGGCCACCTTGGCCTACATGATCGTCCTGAGCCTCATCATCCTGATCTTCCGCGGCAACCTTCACAACTGGATAGCCCCGCTGGCTTTCAACTTAGCGGTGTGTGCGGTCATCGTCCTTTTGGTCAACGGCCTGAACGGTCATACCAACCGCTGGGCATTGTTTTTCCGGCACTGGTATCCGCTTTTGTTTTTCATTCTGCTTTATGAGGAGACCAGATATCTGATTCATCTGGTCTTTCCGCACTACCTGGATCCTCTGGTGAACCAATTAGAGCTGGCTGTATTCGGGGCTTACCCCACGGTGTGGCTGGAGAAGTTCATTTCGTTCGGTTTGAACGAGTACCTCATGTTTTCCTACTCGTTTTACTATCTGCTTCTGGCGTTGCTGGGGGCGGGTTTGTATTTCGGCAATAAGAAAAGGGAGTTCGACGATCTTTTGTTCACCTCAGCCGTGGCCTACTATATTTCTTATCTGTGTTTCGTGCTCCTGCCGGTGGAAGGTCCCAGGTTTGCTTTAGCCGACGCTTATCAGGTGGAGCTGAACGGGGGATTCTTCACCTGGCTGGCACATGGCCTGATAGATAAGGCTGGAATCCAGGGGGCGGCCATGCCCAGCTCCCATGTGGCCGTGGCACTTGTGGTACTAGTTTATGCCAGGAGACATCACCGCACCTTGTTCTATGTGCTTTTCCCGCTGGTGGTCAGCCTCCTGGTTTCCACGGTTTACGGCCGGTTTCACTACGTCTCGGACGTAGCGGCCGGTCTTGCGGTGGGAATGACCAGTATTTTAATCGGCGACAGATTGCTGAAGATAAGGGTCGTTCCGGCGACACACAAGAGGATGGAAATGGAATTTTCGCTTGACTTGGCCGCATCCGACTGATATTATACCACTCGGCAATTGGAGGCGCCCACTTTCAAGCTGAGAACGAGCGGAATCCATGACTATGGCCGAACTGAAACTATTGAACAAGCACTGGGTTACCGGATTCGAGGCGGCAATACAACCCGTTGCCAGATTTCTGATTAACCTGAGGATACATCCTCACGTAATCACCTTCTCCGGCCTGGCCATCAGCATACTGGCCTTCGACTTCTTTCGGCTGGGCCGGTTTTTCTGGGGGGGGGTGATGGTGGCGCTTTCCGGGCTGTGCGATGTGTTGGATGGAAAGCTGGCCCGGGAGACCAACCGCATGTCGAAATTCGGCGCCCTGATGGACTCCACCATAGATCGGTATTCCGAGGTGATCATGTTTTTGGGATTGGCGGTGTACTTTCGCCAGACACACGTTCACATCGCTTATCTGATAATTTTAGCCATCGCCGGTTCCTTCATGGTGAGTTACACCCGGGCCAGAGCGGAGGGTCTGGGAATCGAGTGCAAGGTGGGATTGATGCAGAGGCCGGAGCGAATAACCTATTTGGCCCTGGGAAGTCTGGTCGGCTCCGTCTTTATGACGCTGGGGTGGACCAAAACGGGGACCTACGTGGTGCTGGGCAGCGTTTGGTTCATAGCCATTTTCGCCAACATCACCGTGATTCAGAGGGTGGTTCACATCCGGAATGAATTGAAGAAACTCAACGTATGAAAGCTCCATTCGGGGTAACGTCGGTTTGCACAGAGGTTGGGGGGAAGATTGGAACGCAAAAGGAGACGGTATGAGCAAAGTTAGGGTTGCCATAATCGGAGTGGGTAATTGCGCGTCTTCCTTCGTCCAGGGCGTGGAGTACTACAAAAAGGCGAAGGAGAAGGATTTCGTACCCGGGCTGATGCACGTCAATCTGGGGGGGTATCACATAAGCGATATCGAGTTCTCCGCCGCCTTCGACATCGACAAGAACAAGGTGGGAAAGGACCTGTCCGAGGCCATCTTCACCCGACCCAACAACACCTACAAATTCGCATCGGTGGCGCGCTCGGGGATTCCGGTGCACCGGGGCATGACCCATGACGGTTTGGGAGAGTACCTTTCCAAGATAATCCAGAAGGCGCCCGGCCCCACCGCCGACATGGTGAAAATACTCAAAGATACCGGCACCGACGTGGTGGTGAACTACCTGCCGGTGGGAAGCGAAGAGGCCACCAAATGGTACGTGGAGCAGGTGTTGGACTCCGGCTGCGGCTTCGTCAACTGCATACCGGTGTTCATCGCCCGGGAGAAATACTGGCAAAAGCGGTTCATGGACCGGGGACTGCCGGTGATCGGCGACGACATCAAATCGCAGGTGGGGGCCACCATAGTCCACCGGGTTTTGACCCGTCTCTTCCGGGACAGAGGGGTGAAGCTTCTGAGAACCTCCCAGCTGAACGTGGGGGGAAACACCGACTTTTTGAACATGCTGGAGAGGGCGCGGCTGGAGTCCAAGAAGATATCCAAGACCAACGCGGTAACCTCACAGTTGGATTACGATTTAGGCGCGGACAACGTGCATATCGGACCTTCCGATTACGTGGCCTGGCTCTCCGACCGGAAATGGGCTTACATCAGGATGGAAGGGCAAACCTTCGGCGACGTGCCGCTGAACGTGGAGTTCAAGCTGGAGGTGTGGGACTCTCCCAATTCCGCCGGTGTGGTGATAGACGCGGTGAGATGCTGCAAGCTGGCCATGGACAACAAGCTCTCGGGTTCCATGGAAGCCCCCTCGGCTTATTTCATGAAATCGCCCCCCAAGCAATACACCGACGAGCACGCACGGGTGATGACCGAGGAGTTCATCCAGAAGTACAAAAAGAGAGAGAAGAAAGCCCCGTCCCTTAGGGCCAAGAAAGGCGTGAAAAGATAGAGTTGGCCCGAGTCGGAAGGAAAGCATCTCCAGGAGGTGGTTAGCATCCAATGCCACCTCTTTGTTTTCTCTAAAACGTCAACTGCTTATCAAAATCATAACATGGCCGGCTTGTTCATAACCCTCGAGGGAATAGACTTCTGCGGCAAGACCACCCAGGCGAGAAGGCTCGCCTCCTATCTGAAAAGAAAAGGATACCGGGTGCTGTTGGTAAGGGAGCCGGGCGGCGATAAGGTGGCCGAGAGAATCAGAAGGGTGCTGCTAAGCAGGGAGAACTCCGACATGACCGCCTTGACCGAGCTTTTGTTGTACGAAGCTGCCAGGTCTCAACTCACCCAGAAGGTCATTCTTCCCGAATTGAGGAAAAATATGGTCGTGCTATGCGATCGATATGCCGATTCCACTTTGGCCTATCAGGGCTATGGCAGAGGCTTGAGCAAGAGCATGATAAATCAATTGAATCATCTGGCCACTTTCGGACTTTGGCCGGATTTAACCATCGTCCTGGATGTGCCGGTGTCCGTTTCGGCAAAGAGGAAGAGGCTCAAGGGAGGGAAAAAGGATCGTCTGGAGCGGGAGAAGACAGAATTTCATCGGAGGATACGCCGGGGATTTTTGAAAATCGCCCAAGGGAATCGGAAGAGAATAAAAGTGGTGGATGGAACCAAGGACGTGCGTCTAACCTGGCAGGAGGTAAAGAAGCTGGTGGATGAGCTGCTGGGCGAATCCGGGAGGTGAGACTCCGAATCTCGATCGGCCTCGTCAGGACACTAAGCCGGATATTCGAAAGAGTTGAAATCTCTGGAGTTTTCGCTGTTACCCCTTTCCGTGACGGGACGGTCCGGTCGTCGATCCGGGGAATAATCCATGAATGGGGCCACTGCAAAAACAGTTCATATAAAGTCGAATTATCGCAAAACCATTGGGACTTATCTATAGCGTACAAACGAAATCCGGGGAGGTCGATCATGCTTGAAAACCACATAAGAATTCCCAAGTCAGCCCTTCTTTTTGGGGTGGCCCTAATCTGTATTCTGCTGGCCGGTTTGGTTTACGCTCTGACCGACAACTTCCACGCCAACTTGGAGGAACTCAGCTTGGTGGCTTCGGTGGTGAACAGCAATTACATGGAAGACATCGACTCGCAGGATCTGATAAAAGCCGGGATCGTCGGCATGCTCTCGTCTCTTGATCCCTATTCCGAATACTTGGATCCCCAGCAGCAGAGCGCTCTTATGGACGACACCCAGGGCCAGTTCGAAGGGCTGGGCATAGAGATAGCCATCAAGGACGGCTGGCTTACCGTCATCTCGCCTCTGGAGGACACGCCCGCGGAGCGAATGGGAATACAGGCCGGAGACAGGATCACGGAAATCGAAGGCGTCTCCACCGAGGGCATCAGCGTTGAAGATGCGGTTACGAAGCTGAGAGGCAGGAAGGGAACCGTGGTTCGCGTCACCATCGAAAGGGAAGGAATCAAGGAGCCCATGGAATACGCCATAGAGAGGGACGTGATCTCCATACGCGCGGTTCCTTATTACGGCTCGGCCGGAGAGGGAATCGGATACGTCAGGCTGAACCGTTTCTCCAATCTGGCGGCGGACGAGCTGAAAGAGGCGGTGAGCGATCTGCGGAACCAGGGCATCCGGAGCCTGATCCTGGATCTGAGAGGAAACCCGGGCGGGCTGCTCTCCCAGGCGGTGGACGTGGCCGGCGTCTTTCTGAAGCCGAATAGGCTGGTGGTGGAGACCAAAGGAAAAGTCAGAAGTCAAAACCAGCAGTTTTACTCGTCCGGAGAGCCTCTTTTGGCCGATTTGCCTCTTGTGGTTTTGGTGGATCAGGGATCCGCATCCGGAGCGGAGATAGTGGCCGGGGCCATCCAGGATTGGGACCGGGGACTGGTGGTGGGGGACACCACCTTCGGGAAGGGGCTGGTGCAGAACGTGATTCTACTGAAGGACGGATCTGGGCTGAAACTGACCACCGCCAAATACCTGATGCCTTCCGGAAGAAGCATCCAGAGACCTGAGGATCTGAAGGGTGCTTTGGTTTCCCCTGAGGACGACTCCCGGCCGGAGAGCGAAATCCCGGACTCTGCCCGGGTCAAACAGAAGTTCTTCACCCAGGGGGGACGAGTGGTTTACAGCGGGGGAGGAGTGGCGCCGGACGTGTTCGTGCCCTACGAAAAACTCTCACCCTTAGAATATAACCTTTTGGCAAAGCGCGCCTTCTTCGGCTTCGCCGTGCACTACGCAGCCGGCCATCCGGACATTCCCAAGGATTTCGAGGTGGATGAGGCCATTTTCTCCGAGTTCCGAAACTACCTGAAGTCGGAGGGATTCGACTACCAGACCTCATCAGAATTCGAACTGGAGAGACTCAAAGAGGCTGTAACAGAAGAAAAAAGATCGGAGACAATCGATCGGCAGATAGAGCAACTGGAAAAGCTGCTTAAGGCGGAGAAAAAAAACGACTTCGAGCAATCCAAACAATACATAGAGTCGGAGATAAAGGAGAACGTATTGGTCAAGCTCTACGGGCAGAACTCCAAGTACGAAGAGGTATGGTTTAAGACTCACCCCCAGATCGTCAGGGCCATCCGGATTCTGTCCGATGCCAAAGAATACGAAACGCTGCTGTCAGCAAGATGAGAACGGTTTCGGACAAGGGGAATTCCCTCTCTCCGAGACTCATGAAGTATTCTTCCATAACAAAAGAGTCCGGGTCCAAAGGTGCGGTTCGATCCCCGGCTCCACAAGGCTAAAAAGGGAATGTCGGATATACTTCTTATGACGCTGGGGGGGATGTTTGCGGGTCTGTTCGGGTCGGTTCTGGGACTGGGCGGCGGCATACTCATCATTCCCATGCTGACCCTGCTGTTCGGCATTCCCATGCGGGAGGCCATCGGGGTCTCTTTGGTTTGCGTGATAGCCACCTCCTCCGGGGCGGCAAGTCTGTATGTGAAGAGACGTTTGTGCGACATCCGCCTGGGAATGACCCTGGAGCTGGCAACTACCTTAGGCGCCATTGCCGGGGGAGTGGTGGCGGGCCTTGTAAATCAACGGTTTCTCTCGGTGCTCTTCTCCGCCCTCTTGATGTACACCGCCTGGACCATGATCAGGAGGAGAGATCGCGGAGATAACCAAGGTCAACCCGATCCCCCGGAGGGAATCGGTCGGTATGCCAATCTTCCCCTGGGCATGGGCGCATCATTTTTTGCCGGCAACGTATCCGGGCTTCTGGGCGTAGGCGGCGGCGTGGTTAAGGTCCCGGTGATGCATCTTCTGATGGGGGTGCCGCTGAAAACCGCCCTGGCCACCAGCAACTTCATGATCGGCGTCACCGCCAGCGCAGGGGCCTTTGTGTATTTCTCCAGAGGGGAGGTGCATCCCTTAATCGCCGGATCGACCATGTTGGGAGTATTTCTTGGCGCCACCGCCGGATCGCGGCTGCTTCCCAAGATCAAGGCGGAATTTCTCAAAAAGGCGTTTGTTCTGGTGCTTTTTTACCTCTCCCTGGAGATGTTGTTCAAAGGGCTGGGCCTCAACCTTTTGTTTTAGGCCATCATGATGGAAAAGAAAGACATCGCCACCAGCTTAATCAGCGGCATCCTTTTCGTCGGCTCCCTTTGCGCCGCGGCCTTGCTGGCCTTAGGCCTGGGGATGATGTGGTTGGAACCCAACTGGCAGGATCAACTCACGAACTTGGTGCGCTCGCCCCTTTCGGATTTGTTTTCAGCTCTTCTAAGAGGGGAACCCTTGGCCATCGTCAACCTGGGCATACTGGCGATGATGCTGACACCGTTCTTGAGAGTCGTGGCGGCGGTGGTCTCCTTTCTTATGGAGAAAGACCACCGGTATGCTGCCGTGGGCATCGGCGTGGCTCTGATACTTTTAGCCAGCATTGCGCCGAGCTTGTTTTGATGGTCGGACCGGCGACAAACAGGTTCGAGCCGGCAAGCGAAAGGATGAGATCCGGATGAACGATCGACCGCACACCCTGATCTTGGTGGATTTCGACGGGACGGTGACCCAAAACGACGTAGGTGCCTCACTGTTTGAAACCTTCGCCCCGGGTCACCACCAAAGAATCGTCTCCCTCTGGCTGGGCGGCCGGATCAGCTCCCGGGAATGCCTGGAGAGACTGTGCAAACTGCTTAAGGTCGGTGAGCCGGAGCTAAAAAAATTCGTCCTCTCGCAGAAAATCGATGATAAATTCCCCGGTTTTGTCGATCTCTGTAAATGTAAGGATATGGATCTGGCGATCTTAAGCGACGGGCTCGATTATTACATCAGACTGATTCTCGACAAGTTCGACTTGGAGGAGATACCCTTTTTCTCCAACGTTCTGAAATTCGAAGACGGAAGGCCGGCTCCCGAATTCCCTTACTTCGACCGAGGATGCGGAAAGTGCGGCAACTGCAAGAGATTTCATCTCAAAAAACTAAGAAGCGAAGGTCAAAAGGTCGTATACATCGGTGACGGGCTTTCGGATAGGTGTGCGGCAACCGAGGCGGACTTGGTTTTCGCCAAGAACGATCTGAGCAGGTTCTGCCGGGAAGAAGACATCGAGCATCACCGATTCTCAGATTTCGGAGACGTTTCCAGGATACTGTTTTAGCTTCCGAAAGACCAGGGGACGGTCGCCGGAGATAAAGATCCGTCGTTTTCCAAAGACACAACTTAACTTGCAGTCTTCTACGCAGCAACCATCTTTCGTAGAGACGAGATCTTAGGAGAAGAAAACAGATGAAGGCAGTGATCATGGCCGGCGGCTTCGGCACTCGATTGAGACCGCTCTCCTGCAACATTCCCAAGCCCATGGTGTCCGTAGCCAACAAACCCATGATGGAGCACATCGTCAATCTCCTGAAAAAGCACGGGCTTACGGATTTGGTGGTGCTGCTCTATTTTCAGGCGGAGTCCATAAAAGACTACTTCGGGGACGGATCCAAGTTCGGAGTGAAGATAGATTACGTCCAGGCGAGTGAGGATTACGGCACGGCGGGAGCGGTCAAGAACGCTCAGGAGTTTCTGGATGAGAAGTTTCTGGTCATCTCGGCGGACGTGCTGACGGATATAGATTTGAAGGCTGCTTTAAAATTCCACCAAGGTGTGGGGGCCGGAGCCACCATGGTTCTCGCGCGGATGGAGAACCCGCTCTCCTATGGCGTGGTCATCACCAAGGAGGACGGCCGGATTTCGAGATTTTTGGAGAAGCCCACCTGGGGCGAGGTGTTCAGCGACACGGTGAACACCGGGATATACATCTTAGAACCTGAGCTTTTAGAAGACATACCCGCACGACAGAGCTTCGATTTTTCCAAGGACCTTTTTCCCTACATGCTCTCCTCGAACCAGAAGCTGTATGGCTTCGTCACCCGGGATTATTGGAGAGACGTGGGCAATTTAGAGGAGTACTTTCAAGCGCACCAGGATATTTTGGAGGGGAGAGTAAAAGTGGAGGTCGGCGGCAACCTGCTTCATCGCGAGCAAGCCAGCATTTGGGTGGGAAAGAACGTCCAGGTGGGCGACAAGGTCGATTTCAAAGGCACGCTGATCATCGGCAGCGGCGCTGAAATCGGCTCACACTGCTTCATATCCAATTCCGTGCTGGGGGAGGGGGTTCGCATCGGGGAGGACGTGAACTTAGACCGCTGCGTGATCTGGAAGAACAGCTCCATCGGCAAAAGAAGCATACTGACGGAGGCCATCGTGGCCAACGACTCCACCTTGGAGGAGGAGACGGTGGTCTTTGAGAACGCCATCGTGGGGGAGAACTGCCATATCGAGAGGGGGGCCAGAATAAAGGCCAACGTGAGGATCTGGCCGGGGAAGTGGGTGGAGGCGGACTCCATCCTCTCTTCCAGCCTGGTGTGGGGAGAGAAATGGAACCGGGAGCTGTTCACCGACGCCAAGGTGATGGGGGTGGGCAACCTGGAACTCACCCCGGAGTTTGCCGTCAGGTTGGGCGCGGCATACGGCGCCATGCTGGGCGCAGGCAGCACCGTGGTCACCAGCAGAGACGCAGGAAATACCTCCCGGATGATCAACCGGGCTTTGATTTGCGGACTTCTTTCCGCCGGGGTTAACGTTCAGGACTTGAGAACGCTTCCCATCCCGGTGGTGCGATACGAGCTCAAATCGGGAAAGGAAAGAGGCGGCATCCATACCAGAAGATCGCCTTTAGACCCCGGTCAAACGGACATAATCTTCTTCAACGGCGGGGGACGGGACCTGCCCACCCCCAAGACCAAAGCAGTGGAGAGGCTTTTCTTCAGAGAGGACTTCAGAAGGGCCTGTCCCGAGGAGACCGGACAGCTCGATTTTCCCCAGCGGGTGACCGAATCCTACCGACAAGATTTCCTCAAGGCCATAGACGCAGAGAGGATAAAACAGGCTCAGTTCAAGCTGGTGGTGGACTACTCCAACGGCGGAGCCTGCGAGATATTTCCCTTCATAATCGGATCTTTAGGCTGCGAGGTGATATCCTTAAACGCCTACCCGGAAGCCAAGAAGCTTTCCCGCACCGATGACCAACTGACCCAGTCGGTTACCCGGCTCTCCTCCATCGTGAAATCGGTGGGAGCGGACGCCGGTTTTCTTTTCGATCCGGGAGCGGAGAAGCTGTCGGTGGTGGATGAGGAGGGCCAGATCATACCGCCGGATACCATGCTTCTTTTAGTCACCTCCCTTTTTCTGGGGTCGGTCCAGGCGCGCAAGATGGCGGTGCCGGTGGTGGCCTCCATGGGGGTGGAGAGAATCGCCGCGGAATACGGCGTGGAGGTGATTCGGGTGCGAAACGACCATCTGGCCATGATGGATGCTCTGTCCGACCCCCAGGTGG
>CAYMNI010000084.1:0-9883 GCA_964391755.1 uncultured Ignavibacteria bacterium | reverse complement strand
TGGACGAAGGGGAGTACGTGAACCAGCATGTGGCCGACACCCTGGATCAGTTCATTCCGATCAGGGTCTGGGCGTCGAACGGAGGGTTGGACGACGCGGACAACATCAGCGATGCCATCAACGACGGTGCGGGGTTCGTTTTCTTCAACGGTCACGGCAACACCACTGTGTGGGCCACTCATCCTCACGAAAGCTATCAATGGATACCGCCGGGCAGTTACACCAACTACCGCGTCAACGCGCTGATCAACGGAGATATGCTTCCCATCGTGGTCTCGGACGCCTGCTATCATTGCCAGTATGACCAAGCACCGCACTGCTTTGGATGGACCTTTATCACCAATCCCGACGGAGGCGCCATTGCCTACCTCGGCGGCACGGACGTCGACGTCTCTTACGGGGGCGAAGCAATCGTAACCAAAGGCATCGAGAGGCTCTGCGTAATCATGTCCACGAACTACGAGGCGGGCGATTCCACCTTCGGGGAGCTTTGGAGCCACGGGGTGATCGATTACGTCTCACCGGTCATGGATGAGATCGACTACATCACTTTGGAGGAGTTCGAGCCTTTCGGCGATCCCTCGCTGGTCATCCGGGGAGCATCCCAAAGACCGTATGCGCCGGCAGCACCATGGGGAGAAACGCTGGCCGTGGCCGAAGAGCAATATACCTACGCCTCCAGCACGTCGGACCCGGACGGAGACAGTCTTTTCTACCTGTTTGATTGGGGTGACAACAGCAGTTCCGGATGGATCGGACCCTTCGGTTCCGGCGACACCGCAGAAGCATCTCACCAGTGGGCATACCCCTGGAACTATGGCGTGAGGGTGCAAGCCAAGGATGGTTACGGCATGCACAGCTTTTGGTCGGATCCCTGTTCGGTTTACATCTGTGAGGCTCGCGGCGAAGTGAATGGTGACGAGATTCTGGAGCTGACTGACGCCATCTTTCTGCTCAATTATCTTTTCAGATTGGGAGATTCGCCTAACCCGTATAGACTGGGGGACTGCAACTGCGACGAGGTTGTCGATGTGGCCGACGCAGTCTTCCTGCTCAACTACCTGTTCAGGGATGGCTATTTCCCCTGCTGTTAGAAGGATACCCTCCCGACTGAGGGACGCGACGGCGAACCAGTTGTTTGGGTCGGGAGACTATCCCACAACAGGGCTGTGAGCCATTCAGGGTGTGAACCGGCCGCAAGGGTAACACTATAGACCGAGGACATCGGTAACAGTTAACTTACGGCACTGACCGAGGAGGTGAACGGTGCCGTGGAAAGAGACTGGCCGAATGTATCCTAGCTCAAGAGCAGACTGCTCAACTTCTCCTTTGACGTGACTACGATGTGCTTCGACTCCGTTGTGAGTATGCCTTGCTTCCCGAATTTGCTCATCACTCTGATCGCCGTCTCAACCGTTGTTCCCACGATATCGGCAATATCCTGACGGGTCAATCTCAAGTTTATCCTTATTCCTTGCGGAGTCTGAGAGCCGTGCTTTTCGCAAAGCCCCATTAAGAGTGCTGCTATTCTCTTCTCCACGTTGCTGGCCACCAGGCTCATCATCATCTCATGGGCCTTCATCAGCTTCTCACCCAGGTACAGAATGAACTCCACCGCCAGTGTATTGTAAGTTGACAACAACCGGAGAAAATCTCTCTTGGATAATCCGTAGGCTATCACATCCTCTGCAGCCAGGGCTGATGCCGGATTGATCTGGCTGTAGATTGCGCTTCCGCCACATATTTCACCTGAGGAGACAATATCCAAAACGATCTCTTTGCCCGAGGAGGAGCCTTTGGTGATCTTTACCTTTCCATGCTTGATCACGTACAGGCGGTCCGAAGAATCACCCTCCCAATAGAGATATTCCCCCTTTTTGAATTGTGTCTCGGAGAACTTCTGAGCTACCTTTTTGAGATCGGTGGCCGAGAGTCCCTTGAGAAAGGGGACTCTCTTGAGGACGGCTATTTTCTGTGCGGCTGAGGTCGGTTTGTTCACGGCGCCGAAGTCCACTACTCATTGTTTGCCAGCTTTAGAAGCAGACAGCGAGCTTCTATTTTCACTCGCACTGCCGTAAGTAGTGGAATTTAGCGCCGCTTCTTCAAATTGTCAATCTCAAATGTTTCTTTGTAAGACCATCGACTGTGATTATCTGAATCTAGTTGTAAGGCTGATGATGAAATTCCTGCCCGGTTCCTTCACCGGATTGTCTGGATTGGTGGCATTGTAAGGCTCGGCGTAAGTCTCGTCGAAGAGATTCTTAACCGAAAGGTTCAGAGACTGCCACTCGAAGAAATTGACGAATGCTTCCAGATTCGCCACGGTGAAGCTTTCCGTGGGAAGGTTGTCGCGATACTTGCCCTCCGGGTCCTTGGGAACCCGGTCCTGTTTCTGCACCCACCTGACTTTGGACTCGATACCAAACTTTTGAGTTTTGTTTTTCCATCCGAGGGCGAATACGGTCTTCAAAGGCGCAACAAAGAAAGGCTGGTCCATGGTGATGTTCTCTCCGTAGTTGTAGCCGAAGCTGAAAGACCCATAAAGCCCTTTGCCCAGCTCTCCTTCCAGCAGCCCTTCGATGCCGGATATTCTCAACTCGGTGATGTTGGTGTAATGCCACACCGCCAGGTTCTGAACGGTATCGCCGGTGGACTCCAGCTCTATATAGTCTCGAAAGTTGTTCTGGAAGACGGTGAGAGAGGCATAGAACTTCTCGAAGTTGAACTTGGTTCCCACATCCAGATTGTAGCTCTTCTCCGGTTCGAGATCGTAATTGGGAATCACATACTCCGAGCCCGAAGCCTGTCCGGAGAAGAACATCTCCACGACATTAGGTGCTCTGTAACCGCTGGCCAGATTGGCTACCAGGTTGACGCGGGGCGATAGGCTATACACCACTCCCAATCCGCCGTTGAGCGAGCCTAAACTCTGGTTCTTAGACTCGTAAGGCTCCGGCGGATCCAGGCGGTCGTCTACATAGTCCGAAGTCTTTTCGGTCTTGGTGTAGTAGCGATCATACCTGACGCCCAAAGTGAGGACAACCGCTTCGGTTACGCTCAACTGATTATTCAGAAATATGCCCACCGCATCCAGGTGATTTTCTGGCACGGTGGAGTTTGTGGTGGTAGTATCAAACAGAACCGGCCCGCCCGAGATTTGCATCCTGCTGTTGGCCTCTCTCGAACCGTCGATCATCTCCCGGTAGAAGTCCACTCCCCAGGTGAGATGTTGTTCCTGGGCGGTGAGGAAAAGATGCTGGAAGTTCAATCCGTAAGTCTCGACGTCCGTGAATGTACGGCTGAACGTATACAGGCTCATGCCGGGTCCGGTAGGAACGGTCATCTCGGAATCGAACTCCTTGGAGAGCTTTTGATAATAGAGTTTGGCGCTGATCTTGGGAAGGTGGGGGGTAAGGTCGCTGGCTTCCCACCTGAGAACCAGGTTGTCCCGATCGTGATAGGGAAAGGTGAACTTGGCAGGAAAGTCGGGCAAATCCGGGGTACCGGGGTAGCCTATATCCTTGGCCCTGAACCGCTCCAGCTCCAGAGATAGATTGTGTTTGTCCGCCAATTGATAGCCCGCCTTAAGATCAAGGTTGCTTTCTTCTCCTAGGGCCGAGTTGACCACGGTCGTTTCCGGCGATTCGTAGTCCGAGGCCTCTCTTAAGCTGCCGCCCGCTAAGAAGCTGAACTTGTCGTAATTTCCGCCAAACTCCACCCGACCCTTCTTTTGGTCGTCTATGGTAGAATATCTCAATTGAAGCGTGCCATACGGTCTGAAACGATCCCCACCCGACGGTTTCCTGGGATCTTTGGTGATGATGTTTATCACCCCGCCCAGGGCATCCGACCCGTAAAGAACCGATCCCGGGCCGTAGACGGTCTCCACCCTTTCCACCTGTCCGATGTCCACCAGAGATAATTGGGCGCCGGAAAAAGTGGATTCGCGGGCGTTGTTCAATCTCTCCCCGTCGACCAAAATCAGGACCCGGCTTCCGAACATCCCTCTTATCACCGGACGAGTCCGAAAAGGTCCGGCATCGTTTGTTTCGACTCCGGGGACTTCTCTGAACAAATCCGGCACAATAGCCGGGGATTGGCTTTGAATCATCTGCGCAGAGAAGATGGTGATAGGCTGGGACACCATGAAAGGTTGCTGTTCGTATCTGTTGGCCGTAACCACGTTTCCCTTCAAAAAGTATGTCTGGGCGTCGGATGAGTCCGTGCTCGTCGAACTCTTCTGGTCGGCGCCGGCCAACAGGGGGTTGACCGAAACCAAAAGCAACGTTAGGGTAAAGCATATCAGGGAACGTTTCAGCTTCGACATGGTAACGACTCCTTTCTTATGTCTCTCAAATCGCAGGAAGCACAGATAACCGCTCCCATCCTCAAAAAAACTCACCAAGCATAACATATCGTCATCCTGTCTGAGTATGACGGACGTCATATTTGAGAGGTTTTGCCGATGATTTGCACGGATTATCAGAGTAAGACGGGCCTGGCGACAAGAGGTTTTTGTTGACAAAGATGCGCTTTTCCTTTATAATTGTGAAAAATTTCTCAAGGCTCCGGAGGTTGAACATGGATATAATCGTCTGCATGAAGCAGGTGCCTGATACCGAGACCAAGATAAAGGTGAATCCCGAAAGCTCGGGGATCGTCACCGAGGGGATAAAGTGGGTGATGAATCCCTATGACGAGTACGCGGTGGAGGAGGCCCTGCAGATCAAGGAGAAACTCGGAGGGATGGTCACCATCGTATGCCTGGGGCCGGACCGGGCAACCGAGGCCATCAGAACCGCACTGGCTATGGGTGCCGACGAAGCGGTGCACATAAGCGATGCGGCTTTCGAAGGCTCAGACAGTCTTATTACGGCCAAAATCCTGGCAAAGGCGATAGGCGGGATGAAATACGATCTCATCCTTACCGGCAAACAGGCCATGGATCACGATGCCTCACAGGTCTTCGGCTGCCTGGCCGAAACCTTGAATCTTCCCTACGTCTCTGTGGTGGTGGGATTGGAGATATCGTCGGATGGCAAAGCCGCCACTGCCAAAAGGGAGACGGAGGGCGGCATGGAGGAGATTATCGAAACTCCGTTGCCCGCCGTGATAGCAGCTCAAAAGGGATTGAACGAACCCAGATACGCCTCGCTTCCCAACGTGATGAAGGCCAAGCGAAAAGAGATCAAGAAGATCGATCTGGCAGGACTGGGAATGGACGCCGGTGAGGTGGGAGAGAAGGGAGCCAAACTGAAGACGAAAAACTACCGGCTTCCACCGCAGAGAGAGGCGGGCAAGAAGCTCGAAGGCGAACCGGAAGAGACGGCCACCCAGCTGGCCAAGCTGCTTCGCGAGGAAGCCAAGTTGATCTGATGCTGGTAACGCCAATGTACTCGATGAGAGGATGAAGATATGTCGAACGACGTATGGATAGTAGCCGAACAAAAGGAAGGAAAGCTCAAGAAAGTTACCCACGAGCTTTTGGGCGTGGGAAGGAAGCTGGCGGACAAGACCGGTGGATCGCTTTTGGCTTTGCTCTTGGGACACGGAGTCGAGAATCTTGCATCAGAGCTCGATGGATACGGAGCGGCTAAGATATTCGTGTGCGATTCCGAAAATCTCAAGGAATATACAAACGAAGGTTACGCCAAGACCATTGCGGATTTAGCGCAGGCTCACAGTCCGGCAATACTTCTTGGTGCAGCCACCGCCCTGGGCAAGGACTTGTTCCCCAGGGTGGCGGCGCGGCTCCAAACCGGCTTAGCCTCCGATTGCGTGGGGCTGGCGATCGACGACAAAGGTCTTCTGATAGCCGAGAGGCCCATATTCGCCGGCAAGGCTCTGGTGGATACGGTTACCCCGGAAGCCAGGCCTCAGATAGCCTGCGTAAGACCCAACGTTCTGCCGGTGCCGGAGAAAGGCTCCGATAAAGCCGAAATCGAAAAGGTATCCGTGCAGCTTGAGCCTGCCGACATCAGGGCTAAGGTTAAGGAGGTGGTAAAAACCGCAGGGGAGAAGATCGATTTGACCGAGGCATCGGTCATCGTCTCCGGAGGTCGGGGGGTAGCAAGTCAAGAGAGCTTCAAAATCATAGAGGAGTTGGCATCCGCTTTCGGAGAGGGTTCGGCAGTAGGTGCTTCCCGCTCGGCGGTCGACTCGGGCTTTGCCCCCCATGATCAACAGGTAGGTCAAACCGGTAAGGTAGTCAATCCCAATCTCTACATCGCCTGCGGAATATCCGGTTCCATCCAGCACCTAGCCGGAATGCGAACCTCCAAATACATCGTGGCCATCAACAAAGACCCGGAAGCGCCCATATTTCAGGTGGCAGACTACGGCATTGTGGATGACCTGTTCAAAGTGGTGCCGCTGCTAACCGAAGAGGTGAAGAAGCTGAAAGCGCAAGGTTAAGGTTATTAAGATACGAAGCTTAAAGGATAGAGTTCGGTTATGGAAGTAACAAGAGAGATATTCTGGAACGTGGGTAGTTGGACCCGCTGGCCGGTATACGGTCTGGGTTTGATCGTGGTGATCATCTTCGTCTGGGGCCTGATCAGGCGTATCCGGCTGTGGAAGATGGGGAAGCCCGAGAACAGAACCGATCATCTCGGCAAAAGGATCGGGTCCTTTCTCTGGTACGGTCTGCTGCATGGGAGAATCTTAAAGGAACCCTTTCACGGGATCATGCATCTTCTTCTCTTCTGGGGATTTATGATTCTTCTGGCGGGCACGATTCTGATATTCATACAGGAAGACGTCACCCTGCTGTTCTTCAACTGGACGTTCCTCCACGGCAACTTCTATCTGGCATTCTCTTTCGTGTTGGACCTGTTCGGCCTTTTGGCCATAGCGGGACTGCTTCTGCTTGCCTTTCGGCGATACGTGCTTAAGCCGGAGAGGTTGGATAACAAGCCGGAAGACTTAATCGGCCTGCTGCTTATTCTCCTGATACTTGTGACCGGATTTCTAAGCGAGGGGCTTCGCATTGCCATCACCAGACCCGATTTCGAGAGATTCTCATTTGTCGGCTGGGAGATCAGCAAGCTGTTTGGATCTGCCGGTGAAACCCGGGCTTCTCTGGCGCCAGCTCATGCTTTACTCTGGTGGGTGCATTTGATCTTGGCCTTCGGCTTCATCGGATACGTCGCCTATTCCCGGCTTCTTCATCTGATTACTTCTCCCTTGAATCAGTTCTTCAGGTCGTTTCTTCCTCCGGGAGAGATCAAGCCCATTCCGGACATAGAGAACCAGGAGACCTTTGGGGTGGCGAAACTCCAGGACTTCACCTGGAAGCAGTTGTTGGATGCAGACGCTTGCACCCGCTGCGGCAGGTGCCAGGACAACTGTCCGGCCTACCTGTCGGGCAAGCCGCTTTCTCCCAAGAAGCTGATTCAGGATTTGAAAAACCATCTGTCAAGTCAGGCGGGAAATCCGGTCAAGAAAGAGGGGGAGACCGAAGAAGTTCCGCCCATCGCCGGCAACGTCATCTCCGAGGACGAGCTTTGGACCTGCACCACCTGCGGAGCCTGTCAGCAGGCTTGCCCCGTCTTCATCGAGGTTATCGACAAAGCGGTCGATCTGAGGCGCTACCTGGTCCTGATGGAGAGCAAATTCTCTGCTGAGGTCAAGCTGTTCTTCAAGAACATGGAGACCAACTACAATCCCTGGACCATCGGCTTCTCCACGCGGGGAGACTGGGCCAAGGACCTGAACGTAAAGACCCTGGCAGAGAATAGGGATGTGGAATATCTGTTGTTTGTGGGATGTGCCGGGTCATTTGACGAGCGTAACAGAAAGGTGACGCGAAGCCTAGTCAACCTTCTACAGAAGGCGGGTGTCTCTTTCGGAATTCTGGGCTCCGAGGAGATTTGCTGCGGAGAAACCGCCCGCAGGATGGGAAACGAATACTTGGCCCAGATACTGATGCAGCAAAACGTCGAACTGCTGGATAACTACGGCACAAAGAAGATCATTACTCTATGCCCCCACTGTTTCAACACCTTCAAGAACGAATACCATCAATTCAAAGGGAACTACCAGGTCTTCCATCATACGCAGTTTTTGCGGGACGTGATAAGGCAGGGACGGTTAAGGATCAAGGGTAACGGGAATACGCGGGTGGTTTATCATGATTCCTGCTACTTAGGCAGGCACAACAACGTCTATGATGCTCCCAGAGAACTGGTCGGCGCACTTGGTGATTCAAAGCTGGTGGAGATGGAGCGGAATAGACAAAAAAGCTTCTGCTGCGGCGCGGGCGGCGGAAGAATGTGGATGGAGGAGACCATCGGCACCAGAATAAATCACATGCGGGTGGACCAGGCCCTTTCCACCGGCGCTGCCATCGTGGCAACCGCCTGCCCTTACTGCCTGACCATGTTCGAAGACGGATTCAAAGAGAAGGGGGTGGACAACCGCATGTCCGCTTTCGATCTGGCAGAACTCTTGGAGAAGGCAGTGCAGGATTAGGCCATCAAGGGAAACGAGACTCCTCTTAGCTTACTGATACCTCGACATTCGGCAACTTGAGTTTCTGACGGCACTCAGCAGAGGATGCCGCCTTTCGCTTCCAATATTCTTGACTTTTTAGGTGGTTTGACTATCTTGGCCGTTAAGAGTTGATAAGGCCGACGTGGCTTGGATTGACCAGGAAGAAAACAGACAAAGTCCAATAATCTGAATTGCGGCAGAGTATCCTTTGGTAAACAGGTGAAATCGAGCATAATTTCTGGGAGGTGACTTGATGGCAGAAGCAGCCAAGATTACCAAAGACATGACCTTTGGAGAAGTGCTGAAGAAGCATCCGGAGACGGTCAAGACGTTTTTCGAATACGGCATGCATTGTTTCGGCTGTCATCTTTCCGTAACGGAGACGATTGAACAGGGTGCTATGGCGCACGGCGTCGAAATCGATAAACTGATCGAGGATTTGAATAAAAGCCTATCTTCATCCACTCCGGAATCCGGAGAGAGTTCGACCGGCTAAGAGCATTCCGAACAGAGGGCTCCTTTTGATGCGGCAGTAGAGGGAGCCTGTTGCATATGGGGATTTCTCAGAGCCGGATGTGCATCGGTGTGCTTTCCCAAAACCCGGCTGTCAGGGTGTAATTTGAGCGGAGAGGCGCATGAGCGTGAACGGAGTCAAAGACGAAGAGCTGATCAACAAGATCCTGAAGCTCAAGAAAGAACGAAACGCCGTAATCTTGGCCCACAATTACCAGATAGGCGAGGTGCAGGACATCGGCGACTTCGTGGGCGATTCCCTGGATTTGAGCCAGAGGGCGGCTGATACCGATGCGGACGTGATTCTCTTCTGCGGGGTCCATTTCATGGCGGAGACCGCGAAAATTCTGTCGCCGGAGAAGACCGTCCTCATGCCCGACCAAAATGCCGGATGCGCCATGGCCAACATGATCACTCTGCGGCAGCTAGCACAGATAAAGAAAGCACATCCGGATGCGGTGGTGGTTTGCTACGTGAATTGCACTGCCGAGATAAAAGCCGGATCGGATTACTGCTGCACCTCCGCCAACGCAGTGAAAGTGCTTCAAGCCATTCCCCAGGATAAAGAGATCATATTCGTTCCCGACAAGTACCTGGGGGACTATGCCTCCAAGCAGGCCAATCGCAAGGTGATCCTATGGGAGGGCTATTGTCCTACCCACCGGCGCATCTTAGCCGAGGACATTCTCAAAAAGAAAGCTCAATATCCCAAGGCTGAGGTGTTGGTGCACCCGGAATGCACGCCGGACGTGATCGCCATGGCGGATAAAGTCTTGTCGACTTCGGGAATCTGCAGGCGCGCGAAGGAATCTGAAGCCCAGGAGTTCATTATCGGGACGGAGATTGGAATACTCCACCGGTTGGAGAAAGAGAATCC
>CAYMNI010000083.1:0-10001 GCA_964391755.1 uncultured Ignavibacteria bacterium | reverse complement strand
CAAAAAAATCCCCCGTCACCATTTATCTATCTGAGAGGGGGGCAGGAACTCAGAGTAGAGTGAAATGGGACGGAGGAAATGTCTTTTGTCAAACTCCAATAATATTAACGCTGAGTCGAACTTTTTTATTGCATCTTTTTTGTCAAAAGAACCGGCTCCCCTATGGGGCTATAAGTTCGTCCACTTTGCTCAACACATGAGAATCGTCCCAGTTTATCGATCCCGCCACTTTCCACCTTATCACGCCACGTTTGTCCAACAGAAACGAACTGGGAATGGCCCGCGCCCAGTATTTGCGTCCCACCTCTCCCTTGGTGTCGTGCAACACCGGAAAAGTCATCTGGTATTGGGCGACGAATGAGGCTACGCTGGAAGTGGAGGTCCGGTCCACGCTCACGGCAACGATTTCGAACCCCTCATCTTTTCGCAGTCGGTACAGTCTGTCCAGAGAAGGGATTTCCCTTTTGCATGGGCCGCACCAGGTAGCCCATATGTTCAGCAATACCACCTTTCCCTCGAAGTCGCTAAGGCTTACCGGCTTTCCCGCCATGTCCGGAACGGTGAAGTTGGGAGCCAGGCACCCCTCCTGGGGACATTCCTTTAACTGGGCCTCAGCCGATGACTCGCCGGAGGCAGCAGCCGTCTCGCCCGGCTCGCCGGGATTCTCCCTATCACCGCAGCCCGACAACACCAGCACTACGGCCAAACACAAAAGAAGGATGCCCATTCCTGGCGGGGTCTTGTGGATAGACAAAGATCTTCTCCTTATCAGAAGGGAGATCATGCTTCTTTTAGAGAGCGATTCCGGTCCCTGCTCCGGGGCCGTAGCCTGCGCCCCTTGAAACCCGCAACCGGCTCATATGAAAAGGCCCCTCCCCGTAAAAGAGGATCGGGGCCGGTCAGCCTGATTTTAAAAAATCGATCTGCTTAGTCCTTCCCTTTCTCAGCGGTGGCGCTGGAGCCGATTCCTTTCACCACAGGGACGGTAAGTCTGAACTTGCTGTTGTCCGGGGACACCCCCTCTATGGTGATCGACTTCCGGAATTGTCTGTTTTCGTCTTCCTCGGTCAATTCAACTTTGAGCTTGGCCTCCTTGCCGGGTTTGAGTTCCGAGCGGTTGAGTTTCACTTCGTCGAAGAAATCCGGCGGAGCAGAGACTATGGTCAGTTCCATTTTCTGATCGGTAACGTTCTCGATCTTGGTCTCCAGCTTCCTTACCTTCTTTCCTTCGATGGGGCTGAAATCCAGCATGGGGGGATCTGCCACAAGCATGAGCGCACTGTCACCCTGCTCCACCACGTCCACCTTAAAAGAGATGGTCACGCTTCCCAGGGTGGTATCGTTGGTGGTGACCCGGGCGCTCTTGTTGGCTTTGCTCTTCTTCGAGCCAGCCGTGTAAATCAGTTCGATCCAGGTGCTGTCACCGGCAGCAAGCTCCGTTTTCATAAGCGGAGCCTGAGTGCAACCTCACCCCGGTTTGACCTTTTCTATCTTGAGCGTATCCAAACCCACGTTCTTCACCAGAAAGTAGTGACTTATCTTGCTGCTGGTCGGCGTACAGCCGAAATCGAATCTGGTGCCGGGTATCAGAAGCCTCGGCCCGTCGGCCCGGGACAAACCGGTCAAGCTTCCAACAAGGAACAGAAGCAAAACAACAATAGTAAGGGTAAAAGTTCTCTTCATCATGTCCTCCCGTGGTGCCCTGTCGAAAACGAAAATCAATATAGTCCGATTTGGTTTAGTGTCAACCTTTTTATACAACATCTACGAAGAATCGGTTCCGTTCTTTGAAACCTGAGTGGTTTTTGCCGGGTTAGTCCGCCTGAACCAGTCGGCAGAAGCGGCATGTCGCATGGTTCAAGTTCGTCATCTTAAACCTTGCCCAATGCGTTATCGGCGGTTCCTCCGCCTGCCAGAGCCGGGTACAATCGCCAACCAAGAGGTGTGCTTCTCCGGGCGGTTTTCCTCCCATCCGCATCTCTCGAAGCCCGGACCGTTTCAGAGCGGGCATGACTCTTCCGATCCCGTGCTGGGGACGCCAACGGCTTCCTGGGAGATCGGGAATCCTCGCTGCAATCCAACCGTGCATCCATCAAAGACTACTTCCCGTAGCACCGGATGAACCGTTCGATGGATCTATCGAAGGTTTTCTCCACCTCGTCGGGGAAGAAGCAGGCCGGAAGCTCCTTCATCCGCCAGTGATACTGGATGCATTCACAGCAGATGCCTTTGCGGCTGCACGGCTCGTAAGAGCAGTTGCACACCTTGAGGTTCTTCTCCGCGTTGCATTCTCTTTTCATCATGCCTCCTTTTGACCTCCCTCCGGTTTGAACCATCTGATTCTGTATCGCCACAAAATGCAAGACAAGATAATAATCGCCAGGGCAAAAATTAGCAAGGCGTTTTCCAGACGGAACCGGTCCACCAGTCCTCCCAAAAAGGGCGCGAAGACGGCAAAGGCAGCGTTTCCCGCCATATGCTGAAGGGAGAACATGGTGGCTCTTATCTCCGAGGTTGTGTGTCGATTGACATAGTTTTTGAGAATCGGCTCGTGCAGCGCCGTGGTGACCTGCTGAATGAAGATGAAAGAAATGGCCCAGACGTACGGGAAGGTGCTCATCAGCACAAAAGACAACACCACCAGAGTCGGCATCAACAGGAGGGTAAGCTTTTCCTTCAGCGCCTTCTCCAGTCGATCCGCCTGCCGGCTCAAAGCCGCGGAGAAAAGGTGAAAGGAGGCAATGGCTACGCCAAACAAGGACAGGGGCAAACCCACGGTTTTGAAGTAGGGCTGATAGGTCCAGAATCCCAGGCGGGTGGCCAGGAATGCCAAAGAGAAGAAGAGAACGAACCACAGAATCCTCTTGTCGTCGAACAGAAGGCGAAGGCTTTTTTGTATCTCGTGATAGGATTTTTTCCGAGCTTCCGATTCCGAGGGGGAAGCGCAACTTATCTCCCGTGGCGGCTCCACAAAGGTCACGGCGATCAGCCCTGATACAAGAATGCCTAAGGAACTGGCCAGGTAGGGAAGGCTTAAGCTTGCCGTGGCCAGCAAGCCTCCCACCGGGGCGAAGAGAGCAAAGCCCAAATGCCTCATCCCGTTGGCCTTTCCCTCGACCGCCTGGTACTCGTCTTCGCGTCCCAGACTTTTCAAGGTATCATAAGCCAAGGCGGAGTCGGCCCCGTGGGCAAAAGACATGGCGATGCCGGCTACCATCTCTCCCACGACAAAGAGCGCCAGAGAATGGGAGAGGAAAATCAGCAGATAGGCAAAGGACTGAAAGAAAGAGCCGAGAATCAGCGACTTTTTCCTCCCCACCCGGTCTGCCCAAGCGCCGGTAGGAACCTCGGATAGGACCTTGGCGAAGTAATAGACGCTCTGGAGGACCATTACCTGAGAGAAGGACAGCCCTCGATCCTGGTAGAATAGAACCAGTATGGCTATGTGGAACAGGCTGAACTTGGTGAGGCGATACCAGTAGAACCTGGCGACGTTTCTCTCCATTTAGAAAACCTTCACCGGAATCCCCGAGGCTTCCTGCGCCGATTGGGCTATCTGATTCAGCCTATCTTTCCCGACCAACGCCAGTCCCCGGTCGGCTGAAGGTCGATCTATGGAGTAAACCTGCGCTTCCCTGGGACTTATGTAACGAAGTCTCTCGATCCATTCTGCTATCTCCCGGTCGTCGCAGTTGATCGATGATCCGTCGACTAAAACCGTCTGTAGAACAAAATCATCCAGCTCTTTCAGATTTTCCACCACCTTCTCGAATTCAACTCCCGGGCAGGGACGGTTTATCCGACCGAACCTCTCTTTTGTTCCACAGTCCAGTTTCATGATCTTCACCTCTATCATGTTCAAGCCGGATTTCACTCTGTCGCTGTCTATGCAGGTGGAGTTCGAGAGGATGGCCACCTTCGCTTGCGGGACAAACTTGTCTTTCGCCTCCCGCACCACCTCCACCATTTGGTCGAACTGGGGATGCAGGCAGGGCTCGCCGTTGCCTGAGAAGGTAATGTAACTTATGGGAGTTTGATTCTCCCCCGACCAAGCCTCCAAAGCCCTTCTCACCTGATCAACCGTGGGGAGATCGGCACGGTGAGCAGAGACATCTCGGGTATGGGCATTGGTCCAGCCGTAGTGGCAGTAAAGGCAGTTGAAGGTACATAGTTTGTAGTTTGCCGGCAGAAGGTTGATTCCCAACGAGGGTCCCAACCGTCTGGATTTGATGGGCCCGTAGATTATCCCTTTTTTCAGTTCCAAAGTTCGCATGTCTCGCTCCTTTGAGGGTGTAATGGCTCGACTCTCAATCTATACATACTGAGGCTTTTGTCAATAGTTTCCGTCAATGGACGATTCCCGAACGGATCGTCCTACCATGTCGTTCCGGGGACAATACCCTCGCCAAACTCGGCCGATGCCCGCTCGCGACGAAGAACCGCCTCCTCAAATCCGGCCGGGTGTCGAACCGGCTCCGGGACGGTCTTGGAGCTCTGCCTGCGGACCACACAGCCGTGTCAGCTAAGGATTGGCTACCGCTCGGAGTTGGACGGGAATCGGAGATCAGCCTTAGACCGCCAAGCTACCACATACACCGCCTCGCCAGTCGAGAAGGTGCGATAAGGTATGGGAGTCCTCCCATACTTTCGTGACACGGTTCTGACTCGGAACGATTCTTTAGATTCGAGCCTTAAAATGCCGGCCTCCAAGCGCAGGAAGCACAACCGCTTACAGGCTCCAGGCGGCGGACGAACTTAAATCCCCCTGGGGCATCGTTTTTGCTTTTCTAACGGACGACAAAGAAACTGACCACGGCAGAAGGAGAGGATGATGCTGAAAAAACTAAGGAAAACGATCAATCGGCTGTTTCCCAATCGTGGAGAGCAAGGTTTCACCCTGCTGGAAGTGATGGTGAGTATGATCATCTTTGCCACCGGGCTTCTGATGATGGTCCCCTTGGTCGTCACCTCCATCAGGAGCAACGAGGTCGCCGACATGTCCACCAAGGCGGCGCATCATATTCAAGCCAAGATCGAAGAGATCAAGAACACCCATAACTTCAACTCCGGATACGACAATCCGGAGGGGATGACCAGAACCTGGACCATCGTGAGCAACGGCCCCAATCTGGAGGTGATAACTGTGCGGATGGACTGGGTGGATCAAGACGGCATGCAGCACAGCAACGTCACCACAACCTATGAATCACACAATTAATAAAAAGGGATGCTGAGATGAATATTCGTTTGATACGCAATTCAGTTGCTGTGTCCTCCTGGGGGAGAGACGGCGAGAGTGGGTTCACGCTGGTGGAGCTTTTGGTTGCGCTGGTGATCAGCGGCTTTGTGCTTGCCGCCGGATACAGCATATACTTGGCGCAGCACGAAGGCTGGATCGTCCAGGAGCAGATCACCAACATGCAGCAGAACGCTCGCGCGGCCATGCATGAGCTGGAGACCAGAATCAGGATGGCAGGATACGGGCTGCCCGGCGGATTCCATCCCATCTATGCGGCAAATACCAATCCGGATACCATCACCGTGCTCTTTCAGAATGAATCCGGCTGTGACGCCGCCGTGGAGTACGACATGTCGGACGCCTCTGCGGAAATAAGGTGCGATGGACACGACCTCAGTTGCTTTGAGGATACTACCTGGGCTTACATCTACGATCCTTCGGCGGACACCGGCGAGTTCTTCCTCATCTCCCAAGTCCAGTCTACGTATTACCGCATCCAGCATAGCACCCACCCGCTTTCCAGAGCTTATCCCAGCGGGAGCAGTGTAATGTACCTGGATATGTACAAGTTCTACGTGGACACGTCCGACGGCGATCATCCCAATCTGATGCTGGCGCGGGAGGGAAACCTAAACTACGTGTACGCCGAAGACATAGAAGACTTGCAGCTTCTTTACGGTCTGGCCAATGGCGTGTTCCAGGACGTACCGCCGGCGGCCTCGGTGGTCCGGGAGGTGCTGATCACGCTCATCGCTCGTACCGAGCGAAGAGACCTGCAGTTTGAGGGTGAGTATCGGAGAAGAACCCTCACCTCCGATGTGAAGGTGAGGAATCTGGGATTGTGATTTACTCTTGGTTGCATTGATCTTAGAGAGACGGAAGGAATCTCAAAGGATCCGAAAGAAACCGAGTTTTGCCGGTTGGATTTTCTGCTTCGTCGGAAGCAAAGTGGTATGAGAGATCGAAACCCGATCGCGAAAGGTCAAACGCCAAATCAAAGGGGACTCGGAGATGAAAAAAGGATTTCATATTAGACCATCCGGAGTCCCGTCCCCCTTCGGAAAATGGAATGCCAGAGGGGCCACCCTACTGGAACTTCTGGTGGCTCTGGTGATCACCGGCTTTGTGGTCACCGCCGGATACGACCTCTATTTGACGCAGCATGAAGGTTGGATCATTCAGGAGCAAATCAGCGACATGCAACAAAACGCCCGGTCGGGCATGCACGAGTTGGAAAACAGAATCAGGATGGCCGGATACGGGTTACCCGGCGGATTCCAGCCCATCTATGCCGCCGACACCAACCCCGATACCATTACCATTCTGTTTCAGAACGAGGCGGTTTGCAAGGCCAACATCGAGCATGCCATGCCCCAGCCCAGTTCGGAACTGAGGTGTGACGGACACGACGTCAGCTGCTTTAAGGAAGACACCTGGGCATACATCTACGATCCCTTCGCCGACACCGGAGAGTTTTTCTATATCACGAAGGTGCAGGTATCGTCCAGTCACATTCAACACAATACTAATCCGCTCTCCAGAAAATATCCCCTGGGGAGTCTGGTGACCATGGTGGACATGTACAAATTCTACATAGACACCACCAACGGCAGTCACCCCAATCTGATGGTAATGAGAGAAGGCAATCAGCATTATGTGTATGCCGAGGATATCGAGGACCTGCAATTCCGTTATGGGTTGGCCAACGGCGTCTTTGTGGACGTACCGCCGGCTGCCTCAGTCGTCAGGCAGGTGCTGATCACACTTAAAGCCCACACGGCAAGAAAGGATCTGCTGTTTCAGGGAGAATATAGACGAAGAAATCTAACCTCGGGAGTGAAAGTAAGGAATCTGGGATTGTGAAGCAGTTTCAACTGTGCCTTAAAAAAAAGGAGATGCCATGTTTAAGAGGTTAAACAATGAGAAAGGTTTCACCTTGTTGATCTTTCTCACTTTGCTTTTGATGTTGACCTTGATCGGAGTCGCCGCCGTAATGACCTCCACCACCGACGTGGACATCGCGGGGAACGATCTGAGCAGCATCAACTCTTTCTATGCGGCGGAGGCAGCCCTGGAGAAAGCCACCGCCATAATCAGAAACCATTATGCCACCGGCGGTGTGGGACCGCCCAGTCCCCTCCCCTGCGACAGCTTCGTTTTGGGGAACATCGTAGCCTCTTATAGTACAACGGATAACGGCGCTGCGGCGACCGAAACGCTCACCACCGGAGCTTACCGGGGACTCTACGCATTGGCCAAAAGTTTCACCGTCACAGCGGAAGCGACGGAGGCGGGCAACCAAAGCAGCAGCAAGATCCAGGCGGTGATAAAAGACGCGCTGGTTCCCGTGTTTCAGTTCGCCGTCTTCTACGAGCAGGATCTGGAGATTCTGCCCGGGCCCGACATGACCTTGGGCGGGAGGGTGCACAGCAATCGCGATCTCTACCTGGGCGCCCGTTCCTCGTTGAAGGTGGACTCCTGGACCACGGCTGCAGGAGACATCTATCACGGGAGAAAAGATGACCCCTCGGACGACATGACCGGAGGCGTGCTCATCAAGGACAACGCCGGCGTCTATCAGAACATGAAAAGCGCCGACGGCACCTGGCTGGATTCCAATGACCCGGACTGGGTCTCCGAATCCCTGAATCGCTGGGGCGGAACCGTGGAGGACAACTCTCACGGAATAACCGAGTTGAACCTTCCCGTGGTGGTCTCCGGAGATCCCATAGACATGATCAAAAGAGCATCCGGGGGAAACATGGACAGCTACGAAAACAAGGCTGGGCTGAAGATTGTGGACAACCAGGTCCTCTGGCAGAACGCCGGCGGTGGCTGGGTGGACGTGACTGCCACCTTCCAGGCCGATGGCATCATCAGCACGGGTAGCTTCTACAATTACAGGGAATACAAATGGGTTACCTCCTACGACATCGATATCGACAAACTGAATACCAGCGGCTACTACCCCCTGAACGGGATCTTGTATGCCTCCCGAGATCAGGTAGCCGGCACCCAGCAAGCCATACGCTTGACCGAAGGGGAGGAGCTGGCGGCTCCTTTGACCGTGGTAAGCGACAATCCCATGTACACCGTTGGGGACTATAACAGCGTCAATAAGAAAGCGGCAGCGCTCTTCACCGACGCTTTGACCGTGCTATCAAACAACTGGGACGATACCAAGAGCAATCAAAGCCTGAGCAACCGTGTAGCTTCAAATACCGAGGTCAACGCTGCTTTCCTGACGGGAAACACCGAGACCTCTTTAAGCCATTACAACGGAGGTTTGGAGAACCTGCCCCGTTTCCTGGAGAAATGGAGCGGAAAGACCTTCGAGTACAGGGGTTCCATGGTTGATCTCTGGTTCAGCGAGCAGGCCACTGGAGCCTGGGTATACGGAGGAAATCAGTACGAAGCTCCCAACCGAGATTGGGCCTTCGATTTGGCCTTTCTGGATCCAAACAATCTACCTCCTGGGGTGCCTCAGATAAACGCTGTGTTGAAGGTGAGTTGGTTACACAGGATAGTCAGTAACTGAAGAAGAATCCTTCCTCTGACCTGCCTGCCCCAAAACGAACAGGGGAGACTCAAGTCTCCCCTGTTTCTTGTCTTTGTCTGCATACTGCCTACTGATATCTGACTATCTGTCCTTCACTTTTCCCACAACCCTGAAGAATCTCCTTTTGCCCAGCTTCACCAGCTTCTCGCCTTGTACCGTTACTTTGAGATTCTCGTCGTCCACCCTTTGGTTGTCCAGATACAGCCCACCCTGTTTGATCAACCGTCTGACCTCGCTGGTGGAAGCGGCGCATCCGCTCTTGACCAGATAATGCCCTATCCAGATATCCGACTCGTCGTGTTCCAAGAGCTTCTCCGGCATCTCCGCCGGCAACTCCTTCTTGGAGAAGACATTGTCGAACTCCTGATAGGCTTGCTCCGCGGCATTGAGGCTGTGATACATTCTCACGATCTCTTTTCCCAGCCTCTTTTTTAGACTCATGGGATTCGTCTTCCCGTCGCCCAATTGCCGTTTGATCTCCACCAGCTTTTCCTCTCCCAAGTCGGTCACCAGCTCGAAATAACTGTAAATCTGCTCGTCGGGGATGGACATTATCTTGCCGAATATCTCCTTCGGAGGCTCGGCCACTCCGATGTAGTTGCCCAGGGACTTGGACATCCTCTGTTGCCCGTCGGTTCCCACCAAAACCGGCATGGTCAGGATCACCTGGGGTTTCTGCCCGTAAAGCTCCTGAATCTGTCTGCCGGTGAGCAAGTTGAATTTTTGCTCGGTGGCTCCGATCTCCACGTCGGCTTTGATCATCACCGAGTCATAAGCCTGCATCAGAGGATAGAACAGCTCGTGGATGCTTATCGGAATCTGCTGCTTGAACCTGTTCGAGAAATCGTCCCGCTCCAACATTCGGGCCACGGTGAAATTCGCGGCCAGACGCATCAACTGCTGAAAGTTCATCCGGCTGAACCATTCGCCGTTGCGGTGCACCTCGGTTCTGGCTTTGTCCACCACCTTGAAGAACTGTTCCTGATAGGTTTGTGCGTTCCGATCTATCTCCTCCGGAGTAAGTTGAGGTCGGGTTTCCGAGCGCCCGGAGGGATCGCCCACCATCCCGGTGTAATCTCCGATGATCAGCACCACCTGATGTCCCAGGTCCTGAAATTGTCTCAGCTTCCTTAAGCATACCGTGTGCCCCAGGTGTATGTCCGGTGCCGTGGGATCAAATCCCTGCTTGATCCTTAGGGGCCT
>CAYMNI010000082.1:0-10147 GCA_964391755.1 uncultured Ignavibacteria bacterium | reverse complement strand
GTCTTCACGCATTTCGTCTTGATACCGGAAAGGGCTGGTACTTCCATACATCGACGAGTTACAAAGGCGTCCTTGAGGCGTATGCCAAAGATCTGGCTCTGGGATGCATTGCTGGATTTTTTGGCTACCAGACGTATGGCCATCACCATGAGAAGCTCACCCATAATCTCTCGTCATACCCTCTGGAAATTGATGGCCGGGTTTACTTCGCTGCTCGTGATAAAGTCTTCTGTTTTGATCGTGAGACTGGCGAAATTCTTTGGGATAATAGATTGAAGAACGAGTTGGGGGTGATGACTTTGGTCGATGCTGGAGAGTATGTCGCGCTGATTGGAGAAGGTTACAAATGGGTCGATTTCGAAATAGAAAAGGCCGTTGTACCGTCCGTCTTCTTATTCCGGCGCGATTCAGGAGAACTGGTTGCTCAGTCGGACCTTGAGGATGCCTCCATTATTCTCGATTTTGCCTGGCTTGAGAATCAGGCCTTGGTTCTTACGCCTACACATGTCTATCGGTTGGGGCACGATTTGAGTATACTGGGAGGCCGTGATGCCACAACCCAAGAGGGTCAACTACTACGCTTTCTTTCGTCCACCGAAGATCAGGTAACCGTTCGTACTTCTCAGGGCGTTCTGGCCCTCTTGCCAGCTTCATTTGATGTTACATGGAACAGGAACCTGGGAAGTGCGCCAAAGGGCTTTATACCACAAAGCGGTTGGAAGGAGGGAGCGCAGGCAGTTTACGATAAGGTAGCCGAAAAAGTGCGCAGTTGGCCTGGCCCTGGGATATATTGGCTTACCAATTTGAGCAACCGGTTGACGGGAATCGATTTGGAAAACGAAGGAGAGACCGTTCTTGAAATTGACTTGGCCACAGAGGATTTCGAGTTTTCTCCTTCGGGGAACGTTTTCGCACTGAGAGACAATAGCGTTACTATCATTCAGCTTGGAGAAGACGTCCAGACTCGTGACATCGAGAATTCTGAGGAAGAAGGAAAAAATGTTTCTCAGCCTGAATAAGGAGGTGTGGTGAGCTCAAAACGTTATTGCTTCCATCTTGCACTAGTGCTTCTGGCAAGCTTTTTGTTCGCGGTATCAGTCTCCGCTTTAGGGACACCTAAGGTTATCGTGGAGCTAACAGATGGTAACACGGTTGAAGGCGTTCTGCTGCAGCTTACCACCCAATTCGTGAAGATAGACCCGGAGGGACCTGTGTCACTCCGAACCATCCCAGCGGACGAGGTAAGCTCCGTCCATGTAACCGACACAGGCCACACCTATACTTTTCCCCTCTCGGAAGATGAGATTCCATCGGACCTCTCGCAGGAGGTGAAGTTCTTCAAAGTTGACCGGAGGAGTGGTTTTCGATCTTTCGCCATCACTCTTTCAGGTGGATTGACCTCGACAGCATTCGGTTCCAAGAGCGGAGACTACTATGAAGGTATCGGATCGGGTCCAGGCTTTCAGATAGCAATACGTTATCGCTTCCCTGAAGATGATCGGTACCGCAAACGATTTTTCTTAGGTCTAACCTATCGATTCAGCTCACCCGGCCTTGAACAGGAATCGTATCTTGTCGGTTGGTATGGCACCGGCAATCCGGTTTACGTGGAATTTGAGCATATGTACATTCACCACATTGGGTTCGAAGCCGGAGTTACCACCAATGCAATCAACAAGGATTCGTACTTTTATTTCCTTATGGGAGCGGTAGCCCTTGAAAACAAACTGACCGGTCATGTTCGGATAGGCGGAGGGACTGAAGCTACTGATACACCCTCAACAACGGTTAGTGACGGTGTCGCTGCTGGCCGTTTGGGTGTAGGTGGGGTGATTGGCTTAACACCCAGAATCGGGCTTGCATTCAGCTTAACGGCGGATCTACTTTTGACGCAAAGGACTGACTTTATCGGGCAAACTTATACATCTACCTATGGGGGACTGTTGATATTCGATGTGGGGCTTGAATTCGAGCTTTGAGCAGACACCTTATAACAGGAACGAAAGATGATTTTCTTAAAAACACAGTATATCGCCAAACGGGTAGGTCTGTTTTCTTTCTTCAAGCGCAGCTTAGTTGTGACGGGTGTAGTAGTCTGCCACGACGTAACCAATTAATATATAATCAACACCAAAAAAACAAGAATAAGCACAGGTAAACAAAAGGATCGAATCCAATAAGACAAGAACTTGAGCAATCATCTCAAAACGGAGAGAGAACTCAAGCGAGCAAATCAGTGAATCCCGGCCTCTCCGCCATGCACTGTACGTTCATGGCTCCGCCATGCATCCAGCAGTCAAAGCAGGGCTCCAGATCGAATAAACTACATGTATCGTGGGGAGCAGGACATTCACGATATTTATATCCCATATAGTCTGGAAGGTAGCAGCACCAACGAAGCACGATGAGGAAGAACCACATTCTACTTCTGAACAAGAGCGGAGTCATCTGGTTGTTGATGATCTCCGCCATCTGTCTCCACGTTTTCGACGAAGCAGTCACCCACTTTTTGTCCTTCTATAACGAGTTGGCTCTCAGCTTGAGGGAGTCTGTCGGATTCTCCCTGATACCGACATTCACTTTCGAAGCTTGGCTCGGCGGATTGATTATCGCCATCGTCATCTGCTTCTCCTTAACTCCCCGGGTCAATCGCGGCGGCAAGTTCATCCGAATTTTCGCCACCCTCTTGGGCATGCTCATGGTGGTGAATGCGCTGGGTCACATGATCGGGTCGGCTTACATGGGACGGCTGCTGCCCGGATTCTGGAGCTCGCCATTTCTTCTGGGGACAGCCGCAATGGTGGTAATCCACGGGTTTAGTCGATCTGATGTGCCCGGCAGAGCGGAGTGAAGGGAGTTTTAGTTCCGAATATGATGGCCTCGGACGTACCGGTTCATTTTTTTCACAGGGGTTTCTTTTTTTGCTTGACAACTGCACAAATGGGCAGTATAATTCGTATAGAAAGCAAAAGGAAGAGGCTGGCGGAGATACGAAGCAATAGGAGGTTCTATGGGAAAGGAACTCACCGATAGGCAAAGGCAGGTTCTGAAGTTCATCCGGGAGATGATGGAGAAAAAAGGCTCTCCTCCCACCATCCGCGAAATAGGGGAGAGGTTCAAGATAAGCTCGACCAACGGGGTAAGGGACATCCTCTCGGCCTTGACCAGAAAAGGTTACATTCACCGCAAGCCTCTGGTCTCTCGCGGAATAGAATTAGCCCAAAAGGTGAAGACGGTTTTTGACTATGGTGAAAACAGCCTTTTTGTGACCGTTCCGCTTCTGGGTCGGATCGCCGCGGGTCTACCCACCCTGGCAGTGGAGAATATAGAGGGTTCGATAGCGGTGGACAGGTCGTTCGTTCCGGGCGGAGACGTGTTCTCCCTGAGAGTGGAAGGGGAGAGCATGAAGGATTCGGGCATCTTTCACGGCGACTACGTTTTGGCCCGGGCGCAGTCTATTGCGGAGAAGGGGGACATCGTGGTGGCGGTGATCGGCGATGAAGCTACGGTGAAAAGATACGTTCCCCTGAGAAACAGGGTCAAGCTGGAGCCGGCCAACCGGGCCTTCAAGCCGATCGTCGTAAACCCGGGGAGCCAGGATTTTCGAATTGCCGGAAAGGTGATCGGACTTCTGAGACGGATGTGATAGACCGTACCGGGCACGCTGAGAACCTTATACCATCTTCAGCTACCTCACCCCTACCCCTCCCTCTCCCCCTCTTCGTCCCACGAAGAGGGGGAAGGGGGTGAGGTCTTTGGCCTGGGTTCCTTTCTGTTGGAGAGAGCCTTCTAAACCGGCGAGACCACGCTTTTGCCCTTGCGGGATGACATCACGATGGATCAGGACGTAAATCAGCCCATCGACGTGATCGCGGTTTTTCGAAACGGAAGAATGGCGCCGGTTCGGTTCAGGTGGAACGGAAGGGTGATCAAGATCATCCGGGTGACCGGTCGCTGGAAGACGCATGAGGGGCGGTTCAAGATAATGCATTTCGCGGTGATGGATCAGAGTTCCCAATTCTGCCAGCTATCATATAAGGAAAGAACTGCGGAATGGTTTCTGGATAAGATCTGGCTGGAGTGAGAAGCCGATGTTCTTAACGGGGAGTGGTTCACCAAACGCCGGTGGGAATGGATGCCGGGCTTGCAGGAAGGAGAGGGTGATCCTGCACGTGGACATGGATGCTTTCTACGCCTCGGTGGAACAGAAAGAACGACCCTGGCTGGATGGAAGGGCGGTGGTGGTTGGGGGCGATCCCCAGAAAAGGCATGGGGTGGTCACCGCCGCCTCGTATGCTGCCAGAAAATACGGGGTGAAAGCCGGAATGGCATTGGCGACCGCCAAGCGGTTGTGTCCGCAAGGCGTTTTCCTCCTGGGGTCTTACGAAGGCAAATACGAGTATGTGGCCTCCCGACTTCGGAGGATATTCTACCAGTTCACGCCCGCCGTGGAACCCGCCTCCATAGACGAGGCCTTCCTGGACATAACCGGTTGCCGGAGGATATTCGGGTCACCTTCCCAGTTGGCCTTAAAGCTGAAGAAGAGAATAAGAGAAGAACTGGGAATTTCCTGTTCGGTGGGGATAGCCCCGAACAAGCTTTTGGCCAAGCTGGCCTCTTCTATGAATAAGCCCGACGGCTTGACGGTTATCCCTCCCGACGAGGTTAGACATACCCTGGAACCGCTGGAGGTGGGTAAGCTGTGTGGTATCGGAGACAAGACGACCAATGTCCTCTCCAGCCTCGGGATCCACACCTTAGGCGAGCTGGCCGCCTATCCGGCAGAGGTTCTCAAAGGCAAGTTCGGCAAGGGAGGAGAATGGCTCCATCTGGCAGCCCAGGGTATCGACCATACGCCCCTGTTCTCCGAATTCATTGCGGAGAAATCGATGAGTCACGAGCGCACCCTGGAGCGCGACATCTGCGATCCCGGCGAGATTCACTCGGTACTGCTGGCTCTCTCCGGCATGGTGGCCAGAAGGCTGAGAGAGAAAGGCGTGATGGGACGAACCGTCACCGTGAAGGTCAGGTTCTCGGACTTTGTGACTCTCACCCGGTCGGAAACCATTCCCCGGCCGACCGATTCCGAGCATAAGATAGCCAAGGTGGCCGAAGAACTGGTCTGGGGGGCCGGATCGGCAGTCAGAAAAATAAGGCTTCTGGGAGTCGGTTTGTCGCACCTATCGGAATATGGCCAGTCCCGGCAGACATTCCTGCAGCTTGCCCCATATCTCGACAAGAGAAAGCAGATATATCCGGTGATCGACAGGATAAGAGATAAATTCGGTGAAAGATCGATCAACTGGGCAGGAGCCGACTGTTCGATATAGGGCGACAACGATAGAGATGGGAGGAATTCCGGGCGAGCTTAAGCCGCTGATCGCAAACCGAGAAAGAAGTTGTTCCCCAAAAAGTCTTGCCACGACCTTCAGGTCGTGGCAGCGAGAGCCTACGCCCATTTGGGCTTTAGCCCATAGGGTTCAGTGCTCAAAACATCAAGATTGTTTTTCCGATTCCAATCCACGAGCTAAAGCTCGTGCAATCAAGCCAGACAAGAGGTATTATTCAGACCTGTCGGATTCAACTTATCGGGCAAACAGAATCCGACCGAACTGGAGAGAATCAGCTTTGCTTATCCTGTACCTGCGAACCGGATCGACGGTGAGAGCTCAAGATTGCGCCAAAGCCGGTGAAAAGAATGACAAAATAGACGGGCCACTCAAGATAGGGAATATTCAGAAAGAAGGTTAATACCGCCAGTCCCAGAATCATCGACCAGACCATTGAAGGCTCTTTTTTCGTTCCGAGAGCTTTCAGGATTCTCTCCCCCAGCCAAGTGGCCACCGGAATCTTGGCAACGTAGATGAAGACTAAGTAGGCGAAAAGGCTGATGATGGCTATGGGTATGCCCAGGATGGTAACCATCAGGATGAGGATGGCTATGGGAATGAAGATCACAAAGACGAAGCCCAGTCCCATGCTCTTAAGGAAGGAATCCCCCACCGCTTGTTTGGCCTGGTAGGCGTTCTTCCTACACAGGATGGAAAGCACGATTCCTGTGATCATCAGAGCCAAAAGGAAGACCAACTCGGTGATCAATGACGTTCCGGTGAACTTGCCGCCGGACTTTTTCTCCTTTTTGGATTCTTTCGGGGTCCACACGGTTTCCCCGACGATCTGAGCTCCGGATTCGATTTTGGCCTCCTTCTCGCTGGCGTATCTGAGGTCGCCGAGGATTCTTGCCGTGGGCATAAGGGTTATCTTGTCCGCTTTTACATTTACGTTTCCCTTGACCGTGCCCGATATGATCAACTCGTCGGTCCCACCTTTCAGATCTCCGCCCACCGTGCCGTGCAAGGTCAGCTTCCCGCAAAAAGCGGTGAGGTCTCTCTCCACCCGGGCGCCTGGTTTGACATCCACTGAGTATCCGAAGGCCAGAAGGTTTCGGCTCAATCTACCGTTGACGTTGACGTTCTGAGCGAATCCCCTAACGCTCCCCCTGACGTCCCCCAAAACGTCCAGATCCTGACATACCGCATTTAGACTCCCCACGACGAGGCCACCCTGAACTAAAGACCCGCAAGCGGAGATCACATCTCCTCCTATTATGCCGTCCAGCTTGACGTTGCCGCTGAAGAGGAACAAATCGTCGTCGATGACCGCGGTGTCTGGGAAGAAGAAATTGTCTTCTTTCTTGAATTGTGTTGCGGAAGAAGGGCAGGAGATAAAAGAGACAAGGATGCCGGTGAGGACAGACACCAAGATCAAAAATCCGATCGACCTACGCATGATCCCTCCCCGGTAAGCGAATCTCCACCATTCTTACGAGCGCGGATAACACAAGTTTCGAAATGCAATGCTGACGTCGGGTAAATACCAACTCAAATCGGTCTTGTCTAAGTCAACCTGCACCTTGCCGACGGCCAAACCCTCGAACATAAAATATAGGAAACCAAAACAGAAAGGCAAGCACTTTCGATATTCCCCGGGCCGAGTTGCAGCCTTCGTACTCTCCGTCGCAAGCAAACCCCCGACTCAACCCTCAACCGAAAATAAAAGTTGACACGAGTGGGAAATGCCTTAAATTGGTTAGTCCGATCTACCAGGCCTTTATGCAAAGAAAGAAGCGACCAGGATGAAGGTCATAATACCGGTGGCCGGAATCGGCAAGAGGCTCAGGCCGCACACCTATTCCGTGCCCAAAGCTCTTCTGCACGTGGCGGGCAAACCCATGTTGGGGCATATCCTGGACATCGTGCGCAGGCTGAAGCCCTCGGAAGTGGTGTTCATAGTCGGGTTTCTGGGGGAGCAGATCGTCCGTTACGTCAACTTAAATTACCGCTTCAAGTGTAAGTTCATCCGGCAGGAGGAGCTTAAAGGGTTGGGATATGCCATAAACATGGCTGCCCCGGAGATCAGCGATGGGGAGCCGGTTTTGACGATTTTAGGAGACACTATCTTCGAAGTAGATCTCGCGCCGGTGATCAGAGGAGGATACGATGCCCTGGGCGTGAAGAAGGTGGCGGACCCCAGACGCTTCGGCATCGTGGAGATGAAAGGGGGATTCGTCAGGAGGCTGGTCTCGGCAAGGTCGAGAAACCCGAAAAGCCCAGCAGTAACCTGGCGGTAGTGGGAGTGTACCACATCAGAAGCACCAGGCTGTTCAGAGAAAGCTTAAATCGGATAGTGACCGACAGGATAATGACCAAGGGAGAATATCAGCTGACCGACGCTTTGCAGACGATGATAGACCGGGGAGCCAAGTTCCGAACCTTTAATGTCAGCGGCTGGTACGACTGCGGCAAGCCCGAGACTCTGCTTGAGACCAACCGGCAGCTTCTAGCCAAGACCAAGCGGGCCGGCAAGTTTCCGGGCTGCTCGATCATCCCTCCCACGTTCGTTTCCAAGACTGCCGAGGTGAAGAACTGCGTTCTTGGTCCGAACGTTTCGGTAGCGGAGGACGCAGTGCTCAAGGACTCCATCATAAGGGACTCGATTATCGGACGCGGGGCCTGCGTGGAAAGCTCGGTCCTGGAGTCTTCTATAATAGGAAACCAGGTCCGGCTAAGGGGAGCTGTGGGTCGGCTGAACGTGGGCGATCTGTCTGAGTTGGAATTGACATAGACCTTCGTTTTCGACGAATTGAACTTCGAATCACTCCGTTTGCACAGTTCGAGAGAAAGGGAGTAAAAAATGCCTGCAAAGAACTACTTCTTCACCTCCGAGTCGGTGACCGAGGGGCATCCGGATAAGATGTGCGACCAGATCTCGGATGCGGTTCTGGATGAGCTGCTCAGGCAGGACCCTCTGGCCAGGGTGGCATGCGAGACATTCGTCACCGTGGGTTTGGTTATCGTGGGAGGAGAGATAACCACCAAGAGTTACGTGGAACTGCCCAGATTGGTGCGCAGGGTGGTGAGGGACATCGGCTACACCAAGTCCGAGCTTGGATTCAGCGCCGATGGATGCGCCATACTGAACGCCATCGGAAACCAGTCACCAGACATAGCCCAGGGGGTGGACTCAGGTGGAGCCGGAGATCAGGGATTGATGATCGGATACGCCTGCAGGGAAACGCCGGAGCTTATGCCCCTGCCCATAATGCTGGCTCATCGGCTGTGCCGCAGGCTGGCCGAGGTGAGAAGAGAGAAAATTCTGCCCTATCTGGGCCCGGATGGTAAATCGCAGGTGACCGTGGAATACGATGAGGGTGCTCCCAAGCGGGTGGATACGGTGATTTTGGCTTCCCAGCATGCCGAGGATATTTTGGATTCCACCGGCAGGACGATCACCGAGAAGGCAAGGGAGGAGATAGTCGAGAAGGTGGTGAAGCCGGTCATAGGGGAGGATTTACTGGACCAGAAGACCAAGTATTTCATCAACGCCACCGGGAAGTTCATCATCGGCGGACCCCAATCCGACACCGGAATGACCGGCAGGAAGATTATCGTCGACACTTACGGAGGGATGGTTCCCCACGGGGGCGGGGCCTTTTCCGGAAAAGACCCCACCAAAGTGGATCGTTCCGCCACCTATGCCGCGCGCTACATAGCGAAAAACGTGGTGGCAGCCGGGCTGGCGGACAAGTTGTTGATACAATTGGCCTATGTCATTGGAGTGGCGGATCCGGTCTCCATCATGGTAAACAGCTTCGGCACTCTGAAGATAGAGCACGAAAGGCTCAACCAATTGATCAGGAAGCACTTTCAGCTTACGCCGGCCGGCATCATGGAGATGCTGAACTTGAGAAGACCCATCTACCAGCTGACCGCCGCATACGGGCACTTCGGCAGAACCGAGCCGGAGTTCACCTGGGAGAAGACGGATAGGGCAGAGGACTTGAAAAGAGAGACCTGATGCTTTCTGCCCGGATTACGGTGTATCCCCAGCGGGTAGGTGCCTTTTCTTGAATTGCCGTTTGAAATCAGAGTATTCGCAACTCACCAGCCAAAAACCGCGAAGGCAAGCCTTCGCACCTCGAAAAGAAGCTAACCAAAAACGATTTCGAAGGAGTGATCCAATGAATCATGATATCAAAGATATCAAGCTGGCCAGGCAGGGCAGATTGCGGATCGAATGGGCGGAAAGAAACATGCCCGTGCTTAGGCTGATCCTCGATAGATTCAGAAGGCAAAAGCCCCTTAAGGGGACGAAGATAGCCGCGTGTCTGCATGTGACCACCGAGACGGCGAATTTGATGTACACTCTGGTGGAGGGGGGGGCACATGTGGCTCTGTGTGCCTCCAATCCTTTGTCCACCCAGGATGACGTTGCCGCCTCTTTAGTCAAGGATCTGGGCATATCCGTTTACTGCATCAAGGGAGAGAGCAACAGAGTCTATTACCGGCACATCCTGAGCACTCTGGACACGGAGCCGGAGATAACCATGGACGACGGGGCGGATCTGGTCTCGACCCTCCTTTCCAAACGGAAGAGGCTCCTATCCAGAATGATAGGCGGAACCGAGGAGACCACCACCGGGGTGATCCGGCTGAGAAGCATGGAGAAGCACGGGGTGCTGGGGTATCCCTTGATCGCCGTAAACGATTCCAAGACAAAGCACTTCTTCGATAACCGCTACGGCACCGGTCAGTCCACCATTGACGGCATCCTCAGGTCTACCAACGCCCTTCTGGCCGGATCGAAG
>CAYMNI010000081.1:0-10150 GCA_964391755.1 uncultured Ignavibacteria bacterium | reverse complement strand
TCGGACGATTACGTCACCCTGCAGGTGATTCCCATCGTCAGCGATGCCTCCACCTGGTCCGAGTTCCAATACGAGGGTCAGACTCTCACCGCCCCCAACATAGACATCCGCGAGGCCAGCACCCAGGTGAGGATGAAAAACGGAGAGACGGCCGTGATCGGGGGGTTGATCACCTCCAAGAAGTCCGATTCGGAGCACAAAATCCCCGTGCTGGGGGACATACCTCTGTTGGGCTATCTTTTCAAGCGCCAGGAGAAGACGGAGCACAGGGCGGAGCTGGTGATACTTCTGACTCCCAGGATTACCAAACTGGATGAGGAGGGAGAACAGAGATGAAGCTGACCTACAAATCCGCAAGATCAAAGGAACCGATCACCCAGCCTCCCACCGCTCAGAGGATCGTAATCGGGTCGCCGCAGCGGGAAGAGAAACCAGCCCTCATGCGGGTGGACCTTCTGGACTCGTATCGCAATTTCTACCAGTTCAGGGAGACGCCCTTCTCCGTATCCCCCAATCCACAGATGTTCTACTTCTCCCGTTCGCATGCGGAGGCCCTGAACCATTTGCGCTACGGGATCTACGAGGGACTGGGATTCACCCTGATAACCGGAGAGCCGGGAACCGGCAAGACCATGCTCTCCCGCTACTTCTCAAGCAAGGCCCGAGAGGATCTTGTGGTGGTCAACCTACCCCATCCCCGTCTGACCCGGGAAGAGCTGTTGCTGGCGGTTCTGGAGGCCCTGGGCGTCACCAGATTCAGCTCGGGCGATCTTACCGAGAGAAAGCTGATCGGCAGGTTGGAGGATCTGCTGTTCTCCGCCCGCACCCAGTCCAGAAGGGTGACCATCTTTTTGGATGAAGCCCAGGTATTGAGTTTCGATTTCCTGGAGAGCCTAAGACTTCTATCCAACCTGGAGACGGAAGACCAAAAGCTTTTGCAGATCGTTCTGTTCGGGCAGACGGAGCTGGAGGAGATGCTGCAACAGGAGAGGCTGCGCCAGTTGGACCAGCGCATTCTGGTAAGATGCCGTCTGCGGCCTCTGGAGTTCGACGAGGTGGAACCTTACATCCAACATCAACTGGTGGTGGCCAGAATCAACTCCTCGGTGGAGTTCACCTCCGAATCGGTGAACCAGATCCACCAGATCTCCGGGGGCATACCCCGGATGATAAACGTTCTGTGCGAAAGAGCCATGATGTCTGCATTCACCGGCAACAGCAGAAGAATCGAGGCGGAAAACGTCGGCGAGGGCTGGGAGAGTCTGAGCGGAATGAAAATGATGGAAAGAAGAAGACTGCAAAGGTGAAAATAACATAGCTCGTGGTGCAATGGGACTGATAGCCAAAGCTGTAGACAAATTAGACTCAAAGGAGGAGCCGGTAGCTGCTCCGGAAGCTCCTCCCCAGCCGGAAGAAGAAAAGCCTAAGAGTAAGAAGAGGCTCCTGCTTCTGGCGGCACCGCTGGTGCTGGCAGTCGTGGCCTCGGTGGTGGGTTATTTTCTCTTCCTGAAGCCGGCCGACCAAACGCCGCCCAAGATAACCCGCCGGTCCATCAGCGCCAGGAACAAGATGGCCCGACCCTCGCCTCAAGAGGCGGGAAAAAGCCAGGATGGAAAGACGCCCCAGGCCCAGACGGAGGTAGAGTCCCAGGCGGCGGAAAAGGCCGCAGTCGATGGTCCCGTCGCTTCCAAGCCCGCAACAAAGATGCCAGCGGCCCCCAAGAGTAAGGAGAAGTCCACTGCGGACGAAGTCGGCGCCACCGTCCGAGAAAAACAGGAGCCAAATCCTCAGGCGCAGGCGGAGCCGAAGACGACTGCCCCTTCGTCACAGGCTGCGGTTTCATCCCAGACCCCGAAAATTATGTCCGAGGAGAAGAAGCTGGATCAGGTCGTACCTGCAGTGGAAGATCACCAGGAGCAGGTGTTAGCGCCCGAGGATGAAGAACTGCCCCAGATAACCCAAAAACTTCTTCCCCGGCTGGAGCAAGAAATGCAGACCCTGGGACCGCCTTTCAGTCAACCGGAAGATGACCGGGAAGTTTCAGAGCTCCCGGAGATAGCTTCGCTGCCCCCAGCCACACCTGCGGAAAACGACCTGCAGGATTTGGAGGAAGTGGAGCAGGAGATCGGGCTCTCCGAATCCGATGAATTTCCCTTCGAGCAGACCGCACCAATTCATCCCTCCGAGCCGGTCGGGATGATGACACCGGGAGCGTTGAAGGTCTCCGAACGATCCGAGTCTCGGGCCGAGAGCTACTATAAAAAAGGGTTTTCCTATCAACAGCAGGGGGAATTGGCCAAAACCATCGATGCTTACAAGAGGGCGTTGAGCTACAATCCGGATCACCTTCAGGCCAATATGAACCTGGCCACGGCCTACCTCCAGGCGGGAAGGTTCAAGCAGGCGGAGCAGATACTGGTATATCTGTATGCCTCCAGGCCCAAGGATTCCAGGATACTCTACAATTTCGGCGTTCTTCTTTACCAGACCGGAGAGCATTCCTCCGCCGAGAACAAGCTGAAAAAGCTTTTGGAGATGGATCCGTTTCATCTGGAGGCCAATCTTCTTCTGTCCACCATCTACGAGGAAGAAGGAGAGATGGATCAGGCGATCGAGGCCTGCATGAAAGCCTACCAGATCAATTCGGCGCATCCCCTGGTCCTGTACCGGTTGGGCCGGGTATGGGACTTAGCCGGCGATCCCTCCCAGGCGTCAATTTACTACCGGCAGTTTCTAAGCTGCCGTTCGGAGAAGGAACAAGAACTGGAATCGGCCGTTCGTGATCGACTCAAATATCTTGGCACACGGAAGGAGGAATGATGAGTCAGACGTTGGGAGACATGCTGCTGGAGACGGGGAGGATAACCAAGAGCCAGTTCGAATTGGCGCAGAGGGAGAAAAACCGCACCGGTGCCAAGTTCGGAGAGATATGCGAGAGGCTGGGCTTCATCAGCCACTCGGAGGTGCTGGAGTTCGTGGGCCGGCAGACGGAGACTCCCTATCTGGATTTCTCCAAGACCCCCATAGACAGTGAAGCCATCAAGCTGGTGCCCAGGGAGATTGCCAGAGCATCCAAACTGATCCCGGTAGAGGTGAAAGACGGGGTACTGACCGTGGCCATGGCCAATCCCAACGACATAAACGCAATAGACCGGCTGAGGGACATCACCAAGCTGGCCATCGAACCCAGAATATCCGACGAGGACATGATCCTAAGTTACGTGGACGACTTCTACGGCATGACCATCGATCCGGAAAAGGAGATCGAGGAGAGCTTAAGCCAGGCTCTGAGCTTGGACGAGGTGGAGGAGGAGACCGCTCCTTTGATCAAACTGGTCGACTCCCTGATCGCACAGGGGATAAAGGAGACCGCCACCGACGTCCACATCGAGGTGGACGAGAGTGTGGGACGGGTTCGCTATCGTATCGACGGCGTCCTGGAGACCGCATTCATCCTACCCAAGAAGATCTACCGGGCGGTGGTCAGCAGGATAAAAATCATGTCCAATCTGGACATAACCGAGACCAGAACTCCCCAGGACGGCGCCCTTACCGTCACCTACAATACCCAGGACATCGACGTCCGCGTCTCCACCATGCCCATTTTCTGGGGCGAGAGCGTAGTAATGAGGATATTGCGCAAACCCAAGTTTCTCTTAGGCTTAGAAGATCTGGGTTATTGGGGCGAGAACCTGGAGGTGTTTAAGAGGCTGATAAAAAAGCCCTATGGCATGCTGGTGATCACCGGTCCCACCGGTTCGGGCAAGACCACCACCCTGTATGCCGCGCTCAGCGGCCTGAACACTCTGGAGAGGAACTTGATTACGCTGGAGGACCCGGTGGAGTATAAGTTGGCCATAGCCAAGCAGTCACCCATAAACGAGAAGGCTGGATATACCTTTGCCAAAGGACTGCGGTCCATCCTACGTCACGATCCGGACATCATTCTGTTGGGAGAGATGAGAGACGAGGAGACGGCAGAGATGGCTTTTCGCGCATCCATGACCGGTCACTTGGTCTTCACCACGCTGCACGCCAACAGCGCCTCGGCGGCGGTGGCGCGTCTTCTGGACATGAACATCGAGCCTTTTGTCATATCCACCTCCCTTTTGGCGGTGATTGCCCAGAGGCTGGCTCGAAGAATATGCTCCAAGTGCAAGGAGAGCTACACCCCCTCCGATGAAGAGCTGAAGTACTACCCCCAGCTTCAGGATTTGAAGAATCCCACCTTCTACCGGGGTAAAGGCTGCGAGAAGTGCAAGCATACCGGATACAAGGGGAGGATCGGGCTGTATGAGGTGCTGGAGGTGAATCCGCAGGTCAACGAGCTGATTCTGCAAAAAGCTCTCTCCACCGACATCGAGAAGGCCGCCGGGTTGAAGAGCATGTTGGACGACGGCATCGAGAAGGTGCAGAAAGGCGTGACCACCATAGAAGAGATTCAAAGGGTAATCGGATAATGGCCCAATATACCTATCAGGCGGTAGACAACAAAAACAAAACGGTCAAAGGCACCCTGCCCGCCCGCAGCCTGGAGGATGCCGAAAGTCAACTTCGGGAGATGGGCTTGTATCCCATCACGGTGCAGGCTAAGCCGGCCCGCGGCTCCGGAGGCCGCGGAGGGGGCAAGGTCACCACCAAAGACATTCTTTCCTTCACCATTCAATTGCATCTGATGTTTACGGCTGGACTGCCCCTTTTGCAGTCGCTGCAGAAGATCGGAGAACAGGAGAAGAAACAGAAGTTCAAAGAGATCATCACCGACATATGCCGGAAGATAGAGACCACCGGATCTTTCTCCGAGGCCATCGCCGCCCATCCCAAGGTTTTTCCCCCCTTCTACCTGGGGGCGGTGCGGGCGGGAGAACAGGGCGGCACCTTGGCCGACATATTACAGGAGCTGGCCACCTCCCTGGAGAAGCAGGACGCCCTCCAGGCCGAATTGAAGCAAGCCATGATGTATCCCTTAATGATCATGGTGGTCATGTCCGCGGTCACCGGCTTCTATGCTTTCTATCTGATGCCCAAGATGATGGCCTTGGTGATAGAGCTGGGCGCTCCCATTCCCTGGTACACCAGGATGGTGCAGTTCGTCATCGGTTCCATCATGAGCTTTTGGATTCCCATCGTGGTCTTCGCCGTCTTGGGCTTTGTGGGGCTCCTCATTTACCGCAGGACCGAGACCGGAGCTTATACCTTAGCCTACATGAAGATGAAGGTGCCGCTCTTCGGCGCGGTCATACAGAAAAGCGTCCTGTGCACCTTTTCTCACTACCTGTCTCTTCTTCTCCACTCCGGCTTCGGGTTGCTCCCCTCGCTGGACCTGGTCAAAGGAACCATCGGGAACAAGAGCATCGTGCGATCCATAGAGACCATCCAGGAGCGCATAAAGCGCGGAGAATCGTTCGCCGATTCCATGAGGGGATTGCCCTTCCCCGGGTTCATGATTACCATGATAGGTTTAGGAGAGCAGACCGGAAAGGTGGCGGAACAGCTGGCTTTGATCAACGGCTACTTCGAAAAGGACGTGGAGCGGACCATCAAGAAAGTCCTCACCGTGATGGAGCCTCTCATTCTGGTGGTGTTTGGCGGCATCTCCGCCGTCATTCTTCTTTCCACCTTCTTCCCGTTGTACAACTCGATGGGCGCCGTTAAGTAATCGCCTATCAGGGAAACAAAATAACTCCCCCGCAAAAGATCCGGCATCATCTGATCCTTCGATCAGATTCGGATGATACCCCATCCGGGTTCCCGAAAAAAGCGAACGGCTGGAATCTTTCTTTGAAGTTGGCTGATTCAGAGAGGATTCGAACAGTTGTTGAGAAGGGTAGTTTGAAGCTCACTCATTGACCGAGGTCTTCGGACGGATTTCCGCCGGATCCACCAGGCTATCCGTCTGATCGCCGCCGGCCGGGACTTCTTGCCTGTTCTGTCCGGCCGCTTGGGGCTTAAAGCGAAACAGAATCAGAAAGGCTGCCAGGCCGAAGGCTGCTCCCGCCAGGAAGGAGCCTAAGGTGAATCTGCCCTGCCAGAGGAGATACACGATCAGGGTGAGGATCAGGCAGAGTGAAATCACCTTGATCACCCGGATGAAGACCAAGCGCAGAAACGCGCCGAATCGCAGGTCTCCCTTAGCCAGGTTCTGTAATGTTTGAGCTTTCACGCTTTCCCAGGGTTTCGGTGCTGAAGTATTCGCATAAATCGAAGACCAGAAAAAAAGCATAGCAAAACATGACTATCACGTACGAGTGAATCGAGAAAACCGTTGCCAGAGGAGCCTGCGGACCCACCCAAGCTCTCACGCCGAACAGGATCAAACTCAAAGCCGCCCAGGAAACGAGCATCACCAGGGTGTTGACCACGAATATCAGCAGCATCTTCTTGATGGTGTCCATAGCTCCCTAATCTTGCCTAAAACCCGGTGGTAAAGAGCATCCTCATTCTTCTGGCGGTTTACCGCTCATGTGGCTTTACGCTTCGGAAGAGCCGGAAGTTGCGCCCAAGAGAGATGGCCGGGATCAAAAGAAAAAAGGAGTCTTACAGACAGCCCCCATTAAGCTTTTGCCCCTCTCATCTTCCAAAGGATATCCCCCCTCCTTTAATTTATCGGCCGAAAAAGCGCAGATTCCAGATAAATCGCGGGTTTATCGGGCAGTTCCGTCATTCCTGCACCCGACCAGCCCGCCTTGGCGGGGATCTGCGGCCGCCCGAGCGTCATTTTTCCGCACGGCGACGGTGGTGCCTTAGTCGATGAAGTAGTAGAGATCCAGCCTGGCGCTGCCGGTATATGGGGAGCTGGATGTAACTAAACCTGTCGGGTTTGCTCCGTCATCCAGCTGTTTGTCGATTTTTTCCGCCACGTAAGCGGGGAGGCTGATTCGGATGTAATTACCGTTTCTGTGCGCCACCGGGTTTAGGGTCGTGTCCGCGCCGAGATAATACTTAGCTCCGAATGGACTCCTTTTGGCCGATTGAGCCAAATCCTCCCTCTCCAGATCGGCCCAAGCCGCAGAGTCGGTGTCGAAGTAGCCGTCGTAATTTTCGTCTCCCGGCAGTCGGGAGAATCTGTCGGAGTATTCTTGAACCATAGCCTCCAGACCTTGCAAATCCGACACCTGCCTTTTGATCTTGGAGTTTCTTATCATCTCCGTGCTTCCCAAGATCGCGCCCACCAGCAGTCCCATGATCACCAGCCCGACTGCCAAATCCACAATGGTGAAGCCGGTCCGGTCTCGACTGAATCTTTTCACCTTCCCCGCGTTCATCTATACCTCTTCAGACGGTTTTGATCGCGCCGGTTGGAGAATCCTCTTCGTCTTCCGGACTGAAGAGGAATCCCGTTCTCCTCTGCCGACATTGCCAGGTCCCGATCCCAAGACAACGATCTTGCTCCGCGCCTTTTTGGAGCGTGATACTTAAGGTTAAGTATGGAATATCAAAAAGTGAGGAACCTCCTGTGTTCGCTATGATGATGTCGGCTGGCCCGACGGCCGGCTTAACAGAAATCATCAAAACCAAAACCGGCCTTCGATCTTTTTCAAATGGCGGAGGGGAGAAACAATCGGATTCGGCCATGCCCAGTCTTAGATAACAACTTCCTTCACCTTCGGGAGCACCAAGGTGCAGTTCACCATGAGGTTGTCTCTTGCCATGCCCAGGAGATGTAATGACCAAATACATTTCAGATACTGGATAAGTTTTGTTCTCTAATCAAAACTCAAAACTGAAGTTCGTGGCTGGAATGCCAGGGTCTTGGTCAAGACGCTTGTGACCTATTGCTCTGATGTATTCGGTCCGGTAGCTACTTGGAACTCACCCCCGAACCCCCTCTCTCACGGAGAGAGGGGGATCAAGGGGTTGAGTTATGCCGGATCGATCCTCCAACCAAAGGATTCAGCGATTTTAACAGAGAATTGATCAGCCTTGAAGCGACTTATTATCATTACCGCAGAATGGAAAGATCAATACATGAAAGTGTATGATTTGTATTTGGTCTCCACAGCCATGCCCGGAAAACCTCTTGCCATAAGGCTCACCGTTTTGTATAATTCACGCATCATGGTACCGGTTCGTGAACGTCTGCGTCCCGTCGAAACGTCAGAAACTCAAAACAGGAGGGGTGGGTATGATTCACGAGATAAGAAGGATTGACATCTGGTCCGTGGTGAAAATATCATTCTTCATCTATGGTATCTTCGGCCTTCTCTTCGGGCTCTTCTATGCCGCCATGCTCAGCATGTTAGGAGGGATCCTAAGCCAGATGGGCGGTGAATTCGGCGCCCTGCGGGGCCTGAGCGGAGCCTTGGGCTTGGTCGGCGCGATCTTCATGGCGCTTTTCTACGCGGTGCTCGGTTCGGTAGTCACCGCCATATTCACCTGGATCTACAACCTTCTGGCCAAAGGTCTGGGAGGTATCAGATTCGACTTAGAGCAGGATAGGGCCAAAGTGGTGATGCAGCCGTTATCCAAATCGGAAGAGGAATCGGAGGGGATGTTAGGAAATCAGAAGTATGAGTGAGATCAGAGTGCGGATGGCTCCCAGCCCGTCCGGTTTCCTTCACGTGGGCACGGCCAGAACCACCGTCTACAACTGGCTCTTCGCCCGCCACCACCGGGGCAAGTTCATCTTAAGGATCGAGGACACCGATCCCTCCCGCTCCAGCCGGGAGATGATCGACGCCATCTTGGAGGCCATAAGCTGGCTGGGTCTGGACTGGGACGAGGGGCCGTACCACCAATCCCAGAGAATCCAACTCTATCAGAAATACGCCCGGAAGCTGTTGGAATCGGGGAAAGGCTATTACTGCTTCTGCAGCCCCCGGGAGCTGGAGGAGAAAAGGAAACAGGCTATCGCCTCCCAGGGGGAATGGAAGTACGATCGCACCTGCCTGAAGCTCTCCGACGTCGAGAAACAAGAGAAGATCAAAAGTGGCCAGCCCAAGGCCATAAGGCTGCTGGTCCCGGATGGGGAGACGGTCTTCACCGATCTGGTATATAAGGAGCTTAAGAAAGAGAACCAAGAGCTGGACGATCTGATAGTTCTCAGGTCGGACGGCACCGCCACCTACAATTTCGCCTGCGTGGTGGACGACGCGGATATGAAGATATCGCACGTCATCCGGGGAAACGACCACATCGCCAACACCTTCAAGCAGGTTCTGATCTATCAGGCTCTGGGCTTGACCTCTCCTCAATTCGCCCACATACCTTTGATTTTGGGAAAGGACAAGGCCAAGATATCCAAAAGACACGGCGCAGTGTCGGTGATGGAATATAAGGAGCAGGGTTTCCTGCGCGATGCCTTGGTCAACTATCTGGCTTTGTTGGGGTGGTCGCCCAAAGACGACCGGGAGATGCTCTCCAGAGAACAGATGATAGAACTCTTCACCGTGGAAGCGGTCAACCCTTCCAACCCTGTTTTCGACCGGGAGAAGCTGGAGTGGATGAACGGCGAGTACATCCGGGCCATGGACGACCAAAAGCTTACGGATGAGGTCCTGCCATTTTTGGTCAGGGAGAATCTGATCACGGATGAGACGGCCGAAGACCGGAGAGAGTGGCTTTTGAAGTACGTCTCCCTGTTCAAAGAGCGGGCCAAGACTCTGAAGGACTTCGCGGAGAAGGGGAAGTACTTCTTTGAGTTTGATTATCGGTATGAGGAGAAAGCCGCTAAGAAGCATTTCAATTCGCCTGAAGTTGCGGATAGATTAAGCGCCTATTCCACGCGCCTGTCGGGGTTAGATAACTTCGAGAAATCTCGAATAGAACAGGCGCTTCGCGATCTGGCGGAGGAGATGCAGGTAAAGCCGGCGGCTCTGATTCATCCGGTCAGGCTGGCAACCACCGGAAGTTCGGCCGGACCGCCTCTATTCGACGCACTGGAGCTTCTGGGCAAAGAGGAAGTGATAAGGAGAATCGAGAAGGCGCTCGAGTTCATCAGGGCAAGAACAGTCTAACGCCGGACGCACCAAGACACCGGAGGGGAAATGTAGCCGCAGGCTTTTAGCCTACGCAGCTTTCCGGGAAGAGCCGGGAAGGGGATGTCCAATGGATGATCAGTCTTTTCAAAACGTGAAAGACCAAATCGGCTTTTGCGGAATCTGGTGCGGCAGCTGCATAGTGGGCAATGGAGTATTGAGGGAGCTGACCC
>CAYMNI010000080.1:0-10206 GCA_964391755.1 uncultured Ignavibacteria bacterium | reverse complement strand
CTCCCTGGGAGCGGAATACTAAACTGCCCCCATAATACTAGCCGCTGCAACCTACACCCACGACTCAGAGAGCCTAACTGAGCCACATCCTCATTTCGAACTCCCGATTCCGGCAGAAGGTTCTTAATTTTGCACCACCTGTCGGTCTTTGCTCCGGCAGGCAAAGAAAAGCCGGAACCTCACTTGAATCCGATTCCGGCCGGAGCCGATTCATTAACAATTCTCAGATCGCTTCACTTGGCACCCGTGCCCGAGACCACCGCCGGGATGGTCTTCAGCAGTATCTTGGCATCCAGCCACAAAGACCAGTTGTCTATATATTCCAAGTCCATCCGCATCCATTTCTCGAAGTTGACGTTGTTCCTGCCGTTGACCTGCCACAGACAGGTGAGTCCCGGCTTCATGGCCAGCCTTCTCCTCTGCCACAGATCGTACCGGCTGACCTCCTGCGGAAGGGGGGGGCGCGGCCCCACCAACGACATCTGACCGCGCAGCACGTTTATAAGCTGAGGCAGCTCGTCTAAGCTGAATTTCCGCAGCACCTTTCCCACGTCGGTGAGACGAGGATCGTCCGTCATCTTGAAGGCGGGACCGTCCATCTCGTTTTGGTCGGTGAGGGCTTCCTTCATTTGATCTGCATTTTTGACCATGGTCCGGAACTTGAGCATGGTGAACCGCTTTCCGTTCAACCCGCATCTCTCCTGCCTGAAAAGCACCGGCCCTGGGGAGGTGAGCTTGACCACCAGGGATAAAGCCAACAAGACGGGCGACAAAAGAGCCACCCCCCCCAAAGAAACCAGTCGGTCGAAAGTGCTCTTGAGAACCAGAAGTCCGTTTGCCTCCGGAGCGCTGAAAAACAGCAAAGCCGGTTTCCTCTGAAACTTGCCTATTCTGGTTTTGGAATATCTTAAGGGGAAGAAGTCCGCCAACAAGCAGGTGGGCACTCCCATCTCCTCGCACAACAGAATGCTATCCTCCACCAGACCCAAAAATCTCTTGCAGACTGCAAAGACCACGTAGTCCACGTGGTGGTTCTTCAGTATGCCGGATAGATACGTGAGGTTTCCTATGACCGGAACGTCCCGCACCCTCTTCCCTTTCAAACCATCTTCCCAATCCAGAATCCCCAGAATGCGGTATCCCCACTGTGGATTTTCCTTAACGTCGCCGATGAAGTCACGAGCGGGAGAGCCGGTCCCCACGATCAACACGTTTTTGAAGTTATATCCCCTCTTTCGAAAATAACTCAAAAAATCCGACACCAGCTTCCTGAAGAGCAGCAGAAAAAGAAAGTTCAATATCAAAAAGGTCAAGAGCTGGCTTCTGCTCTGATCCAGCGAGCGGGTGAAGAAGAGAAGGACCAAGAGCACGGCAAAGCTCTCGGCTATCACCAGCCCGGTATGCTTAAGGACTTCTCCGAAAGGCTTTCCCCGATATTCATGGGATTCGTGGTTGAAGAACAGGAAGAAGGCCCAGACGGGAAGGATGAACAGCAGAGGTGAATAAGGTCTGGCGGTTTCCAGGGGATTGAATCCCGGCAGGTCCGAAAGACCTCTCCGAATGAAAAAAGCCAGATGGTAGGAGAAAAGCGTCAACCCCAGGTCGACGGCAAGGAGAATGCGTCTGAAGATAGGTAGATTCTGTCTCAGCATAGCCCCGTTTTTCTCAACGTCGGTTCGGGGACGGGGAGCTTTGAACTGGGGACGGGGATGGTTTGAGTCTTCGCGTACAGATCAGTACAGCGGACACTGGAATCTGTAACTTAGGTTCAGGTTGAACTGGTTGAAATCCTCTTTCTGATCTTTCACGTTCTGATAGTTTGTCAAATCATAGTAGTCCCAGCTTATCCGGCACCTCAGCACGCCGGCACAGTTGTACTCCACTGCTATGCCCACTCTGCTCGACTGCTCCACGACTCCACTGGGGAACTCTTCATCATATTCCTCCGAACTCGACATCCAGGGCTCGCTCCAGGGAGAGTCTATTCTCCCCTCTCCACGTCTGGTTCTCTGGTAGCTGATCTTCGATTTCAAGCCTCTTCTCCACCAGTTGGAAAGGGTGGCTGTGAAATCGTCTGCATCCGGGCCCAGGGGATTGCCCAGAGGCCGGTTTCGATGGAGATAACGGTTCTGTTCTAAGTTCTGATTATAAGTCCAGTTGTTGATGCGGGTGTATTCTAAGTTCAGCTCCGATCCCCTCAGACCAAATAAGTCCAGAACGGAGAATCCACCGGTGTAGCCCAGCTCGTTGGGCTCCTCATCCCCCTGGCTCTTTCGCTCGATCTGCAAATCGTCGATCAGCAGCTCTCCATAGAGAAGCACGTCTCGTATGGGCAGCAGGTTGAAATCAAAAGCGAAGAAGGTATTGTCGTCTCTGTTCTCGTTGAGTTGCGCTGCGTGGTACCACAGAAGAGGATTAAGGTAGTAAGCTTCCACCTGGCGGTCTTCTCCGCCGTAGACTATGGTCTCGGAGATGCCCAACTCAGCCTTGGAGAAGAGATTGACGCTTATTCGATGACCGGAGAGATAGCGGTTGACGTGGCTGATCTCTCCTGCGGAGTCCTCCAGGGCCAAAGAGGAGAGGAATGCGAAAAAGGCGCTTCCCTGAAAGATCCCCCAGCCACCCTGTAGTTTGACCATGTCCAGGGGCAGGGAATTCTCCGAGAGTATCAGCTCTCCGGTGGACCTCTGCCCCCAGGCGACTCTCTCTCTACCCAGAAGCAGCTTGAGATAAGGCAGTCTGAACGCCAGGTAAGCTTGGGCCGCGTCTCCGGCGAATCCTCTCCAGATTTTGCCGCCGTATTCGGGATCGTGAGCCAAATTCTCGTCGATCATGTAACGAGTGCAGGCGAAGAAGTTACATCCGATCTGGGCTTTGGCATAAGGCCAGAGGGTCTCACGAAAGGAAGCTTTCTCGCGGGATTTGAAACTGGTTCCCTCATGAAAGTCCAATCCCCAGGAGAATTCCCTGCGCATGGTCGGATTCTCCGGCGATGCACTCTTGGATTCCAGTTGGCTCATTTCCCCGGCAAACTCCTCCTCTAATTCCTCCAGAAGAAAAACCTCCGGCCAGCTTATGGCGATCTCCCCCCGGGCGATTTTCTCTCTCAGCGAAAGAAGCTTTTGGGCGATCTCCCCTCTGAAATACGGCTTCGTCCCAAAATGCAGGCCGTTTAATAGACCTCTGGCGTGAAGCTCGTCTAAGTGCTGGTAGGTCCACCTGTGAACCTCGTCCCCCACCGGCAGCGTTTCCATCATGCCGGCTTGTGCTGCGTCCACAATCAAAAGCAGGGGGACCAAGGCCGCAACCACCTTCAATCTCATTTCAGCTTCCTCCAACCACCCGGATATCGCAGGTATGTCGATCGATCTAACCTGTTAAAGACAGTACTCATCCTAACAGTTCCGTCAACGCCTGATGGAATTCGCAGGGCTCCGGTCCTTGAGCCATCTGGTCGGCACACGTTCTCACGGCTTCCTGACTTCGGTCTTCTTTCTCCATTCGGCGTCACCGAATCTTAATGAAAAATCGGCAAGCTTCGCTAAGTGCAGTCGCAGCTCTGCCAACGCGAATTTCCGCTTTCTCTCGTCATCCAGGAATTCGTCCATGAGCAGCCCGAATACCTTGTTGACTTCGGAATGTTCGAATTCCCTGGCCAATTCAAAGGCGTCATCTAAGTTTTCCACCGACTTCAATCTGTCGTGCATCGGAAAGTCATAGGCTTTACGGGCTTTCTGTATAAACCCTTCGTCTGCCGGGGCTCGAAGAAGGTCGGCGCTTAACGAGTTTTTCATACGCTCCAGCTCCGTGGCATGCTGTATCTCGTCATTCAGCATGCTCTGCCAAAACTCTGCCACGTCAGGCATATGGACGAATCCTTTCACCAAGTTTAAGTATAGATCCATCCCTGCCATCTCGGCACTCAGTGCCAGCTCGAAGAGCGTCCCGTTGGAATCGATCTTGTGCATCATTGATCTCCTTGGGACGGTTCCGGTCGCGCACCGGTTTGGATTTCGGCTGGCCATAGAAACGATCCGACGAGGTGGCTTTATGGTCCGAATATCCTGCCGGATGTTGCCGGCCTTATTGGAAATAAAGACTAAGCTTCTCCGTTTGAAAGGAAGCCCTATCAATTGAAGAATTGTGGGGACGACAATGTATCGAGGCCTCTTTTTTCATTTTCGGCACTTCTCTGCATTCCTTAACTGTGTGATTGGGGCTTCGATGGCAGCTTGATGTGATTAATGCTTATCCCCTTCAATCCGATATATTGTATGAGGATGCACAAGCAGCATTTCCTCTTCAGGCTGCGGCGCTGCTATAGGACTCACGGCTGCAGCCACGTCCCCACACAAGTCCAATCCATCGCAACTCGTGGTGTGGTTCTCGGCAGGATTCTCTTTTTCGTGAATCGATTGAGAATGGGAGGCCTCGATGCAGAAACACCGGATTCGATGTTGTTTGACGTGGGCAGTGGTCTGGCTGACGCTCTCTTGCGCCGATCTCACCTTCGGCTGGGCCAGCCAGGGTGGCAGCGCTAGGGGCACGGGAATGGGGAACGCGTTTACGGCAGTGGCGGATGATCCATACGAATCGGATGAAACCTCGGTCGGTGACCACCATGTTTCTATCACCATTTATCCCCGTATGCTCAAAGCCAAAGAGAAGGCACCACCGGGGAGAGCTCCGAGCTGGGCGGACCAAACATGGAACCCGCCGGATTTTGAACGGGATGTTTGCACACCCGGTAACCGGCAGAAGCTGGGGACTTCAGTACATGCTCGGGAGATACACATCGGTAAGGAGAAGTTCGTTCTCTTTCTGGTGGAACTCGATGCTGACGCTAGCGTCGCCGAATGGAAGCTACATATCTATCCGGGAGATGCCGGAAACGTCGGCGAAGATCCGGCAGGGTTACAGCCGCTGAGAACGCTTCAGGGATGGGCCATGCCGGCAAACAGCATTCTGTGGGATCTGAGAGCGGACGGTAATAAGGTGCCAGGCGGAACATATTGCTGCTGCCTGGAAATATCCGGCCCCGGCGGAGACTCCCGGAGCTCTGGCTTGACGCAATTCCGGGTGAGATGATCTAAAACGGCCAGATTAGGCTGAACAGTCTCTCCGACCGGGCACGCGACATATCAGACAAATTCAGACCGGAGGGTTGGAAGTTACTGGGGGGAATAGAGCGGGGTTTGCTACCCCAATTGTATCCCCTCCATTGATGCTAAGGTCATGCGAAAAGCGATGGAGGGGAGCCTTTTGTTCCGGTTCCCAACAGCTTACCGGGAACGCTCTTCCTCTTTCCTCTTCTCCTTGATACGAGCGGATTTCCCCGTCAAGCCTCTAAGATAGAAGAGCTTGGCCCGTCGTACCCGTCCCTGCCTCACCCGTTCTATCTTGGTGACGTTGGGGGAATGCAAAGGGAAAATGCGCTCCACTCCCACACCGGCAGAAACCTTTCTAACCGTGAAGTTTCTGCCGATCCCTTTTCCCCTTTGCTGAATCACCACACCTTCAAAGATTTGAATTCTCTCTTTATCGCCCTCTTTGATCTTGGTGTGGACTCTGAGCGTATCGCCGGGACGAAACTCGGGGACATTGTCCTTCAGTTGTTTGGCTTCTATTGCTGAAATCGGATCCATTTTCTCCTCCGCCACAGATAACGTGGGTTTTCTCCAAACAGTTGGATGCTAATCGCGAAAAAGCCTCAAAGGCTCTCCCTTTTGATCTCTTCGAGCCACTTCCTTTCCTCGTCAGAAAGCATCTCCCAATTTAGAAGATCAGGCCTTCTTTGTAAAGACCTTTTCAGGGCCTGCCTTCTGCGCCACTTTCTGACTTTCTCATGATCTCCGGAAAGCAGCACCTCCGGCACGCTCAGCCCTCTGAACTCAGCCGGCCGGGTATACTCAGGCGGTCCTAAGATTCCGTCGATGAACGAATCGGTTTGAGCGGATTCGAAATCTCCCAGCACGCCGGGGATCAACCTCACCACGGCGTCGATGATGGTCATGGCCGGGATCTCGCCTCCGGTCAAGACGTAATCGCCTATGGATATCTCCTCCAAGGGATATAGCTTCTTCAAACGCTCATCCACACCTTTATAATGACCGCAGATGAAAAGCAGATGGTCTCTTAAAGACAGCTCCTTGGCCTTGCCCTGGGAGAATCTCTCTCCCTGGGGAGTGGTCAGGATGATGGTGGTCTCCGATCCGCCGCTCTCTAAGTCCGGGATGGACTCCAGGGCTTTGCATAAAGGCTCCAGCTTCATCACCATGCCGCCGCCGCCGCCAAAGGGCATGTCGTCCACCGTCTGGTGCTTGTCCTCGGCAAAATCCCGGATGTCGTGGATTCGCAGCTCCAATAGCTTCTTCTCCCTTGCCCTTTTGACCAGACTCTGATTCAACGGTCCGGCGAACATCTCCGGAAAGACGGTTAAAATGTCGATAAGCATGGACGATTCCCGGCTAGATCTCCAAGAGGCCTTCCATCGGCTGAATGATCATTTTACCCTCTTGCAGGTCGACTTTCTTTACGATCTCCTTGAGCGCAGGGATGTCGTATTGTCTTTCTTCGCCCTGGACCACATACACGTCATTGCCGGGAAGGGATAAGACCTCTTTGACTTTACCGATCCTTCTTCCTTCAGTGGTAACCACTTCAAGCCCTACGATATCGAACACGAAATACCTGCCTTCATGCAGCTTTACCACTTGGTTTCTCTGTATCTCTACAAATCCGCCCACCAGCTTCTTGGCCTCCTCCGGACCCTCCACCTGCTTGAGTCGCAGCAAGATCTTGCCTTTGAATTCTCTGACGCCCTCCACCATGAATTCTCTGACGTTTCCCTCTTTCGAAATCGTCACCCGGTCCAGCTTCAAATACCTCTGCGGATCATCGGTCAAGGGGACTACCACCATTTCACCCTTCACCCCTCTGACCCGGGAGATCTGACCGATGGTGACTCTGCTCATCTTCACTCACTTCCTCCAGTCGAAGGAAAAAGGAAACTCTCATGGCCAAGTCGCCATCGAATCATTGGACAGACGTCCGACTCGTCCCGTGTCCATGGGCCACTCGTCGGAAGGCTACTTTTCGGGCTTCTCTTCCTCTTTTTTCTCTTCCTCCTTCTTCTCTTCCTCTTTCACTTCTTTCTTCTCTTCGCTCTCCGTCTTTTTCTCCTCTTTCTCCTCTTTCTCCTCCTCCTTGACCTCCGGCTCCTCCTTTTTCCTCTCCTCCTTGGGCTTTTCCTCCTCAGCCTTCTCGGCTGGAGCCGCCTGTGCCGGAGCAGTGGCAACCGCCTCGGCGGCCTTTCCTTTCTTCCCCTTTTTCTTCTTGGCTTTCTCTCTCAGTTGAGTCAGAAGCGTCACCTGAGATACGTCTTCCCCCTTCTTCACCATCTCCCATTTCTTCAAGAGTCCGATTTGCTTGAAGATACTGTTTACCGTGTCCGAAGCGGTGGCCCCCTGCTTCAGCCAGTGGTATATCCTCTCCTCCTTAACGCCCACCGCCGCCGGCTTGTGAATGGGATCGTAGTGACCCAGAATCTCTATGAACCTGCCGTCCCGCGGCATCCGGGAATCCGTGACCACGAACCTGTAGCTGGGCCGGTTCTTTGCGCCCATCCTTCTTAACCTGATCTTTACCGCCAAGTCAACCTCCGTTTCATGTAGTTCATTGTTCTTTATTCTCTATTCTGCATTCTCTCCTAATCGGCAGCATCTTCTTTTGACCCTCCGGCTTCTCTGGAGTTAACGGAATGACAGAAAGCCCTTCTCCAACTTTCTCATGTCCATCTTAGTGGCCTTCTTTATCATCTTCTGCATCATGAAAAATTGTTTCAGAAGCTGATTAACGTCCTGTATCGACGTTCCGCTCCCATGGGCGATTCTTTTCCTTCTGCTGCCGTCAACCAAATGCGGCTTCTGCCTCTCCTCCTTGGTCATGGAGTTGATTATGGCTTCCACCCGCACCATGGCCTTCTCGTCTATTTTCAGGCCCTTCAGCATCTTTCCGCCCATTCCCGGGATCATCTCCAGGATAGACTCCAGAGGTCCCATTTTCTTGAGTTGCTGAAGCTGATGATAGAAGTCATCCAAGGTGAAGGCCTCCTTTTTCAGCTTCTCCTCCAGCTTCTCGGCTTCCTTCAGATCGACCGCCTCCTGAGCTTTTTCCACCAAAGAAACCACGTCCCCCATCCCCAGAATGCGAGAGGTCATCCTGTCCGGATAAAACGCCTCCAGCTGGTCCAGCTTCTCCCCCGTTCCTACGAATTTTATGGGCTTGCCGGTGACCGCCCGCACGGAGAGTGCTGCTCCCCCCCGGGCGTCTCCATCCATCTTGGTGAGGAAGACTCCATCTAAGCCCAGCTTCTCCTCGAAGGTCTGGGCAATGTTGACCGCATCCTGTCCGGTCATGGCATCCGCCACCAGAATGATCTCCTGCGGAGAGACCGCTTTTTTGATGTTTAGAAGCTCTTTCATCAAGGGCTCGTCTATGTGCAGCCTTCCGGCGGTGTCGATGATTACCAGGTCTTTGCCTTGCTTTTTGGCGTGCTCGACCGAAAGCCGACATATCTTGACCGGATCGTCCTCCGAGGTGAAGACGGGAATATCAAGCGCCTTGGCCAGGATCCTCAACTGATCCTTTGCCGCCGGACGATAAACGTCCGCTGCTACCAGCAGCGGAAACCTGCCTTTTTTTCGAAAGTGTTGGGCCAGCTTTCCGCAGGCGGTGGTCTTGCCCGATCCCTGCAAACCCACCAGCATGAAGACGGTAGGTGGTTGGGCAGAGAACTTCACCTCGGCCCTCTCTTCTCCCAGAAGTCCGGTCAATTCCTGGCTGACTATCTTGATGAGCTGCTGAGCCGGGGTGATGCTGTGCAGGACCTCCTGCCCTACGGCCTTTTCCTGCGCCCGGCCGATGAAGTCCTTGACCACCTTGTAGTTGACGTCCGCCTCCAGCAGCGCCAGCCGAACCTCTTTTAAGGCGTCCTTTATATTGCTTTCGGACAGCTTGCCCCGTCCCCGGAGCTTTTTGAATATTCCTTCAAACTTCCCGGTCAGGTCTTCGAACATATGCCTCACTCGAAACTGAGATGAAATCCACCACCCGGCTTGTTACGCCTAAGACTAACCTACGTCGTTTCGGGCGAAAACGCGAAAATTATAATATAATCTCCAACCCCCGTTTTGCAACATAAATCTTCGTCTCGTCTTTAGAGCAAATTCAGAGGGATAAATCTGCCGGAACAATTAAGGGGGGGGTATGACATTATTCCCTATCCCCAATCTTTTCCGCACCCAAGCCAGGTGCTTTACTCTCCCCTTACATGCGATTCGCAATGCCTCCCCTGTTGCCCCTGGTAAACCATTACTTCGGAAGATTAAGCAACTTCCCCAGCGACTCCTTTTCCATCTCGGAAATCCGAACATTCACTGAACATCAGGATTCTCTTATCTCTCCAATTGTCTCACAATAGTCGCTGCTCTTGAAGATGGCCGCACCGGCCACCAAAATGTCGGCTCCCGCTTCTTTCACCACTCTTGCAGTGGTCGGATTTATCCCCCCGTCCACCTCTATTTCCGTTTTCAGACCATGTTTGTCTATGAACGTTCTGGCCTGCTCGATCTTGGGCAAGACCGACGGGATGAACTTCTGTCCTCCGAATCCCGGATTGACCGTCATCAGCAGCAATAAATCCAACTTCTCCATGACCGGTTGAACCGCACTGAAAGGGGTAGCGGGATTGAGGGCACAGCCCGCTTTGATCTTGAAGCTTCTGATCAGATCGACTGTGCGCTGCAGAAGCTTGCAGGCCTCCAAGCTCACCGTCAGATAGTCCGCCCCGCCTTTCACAAAGGATTCTGCGAAGAAGTCCGGGTTCTCGATCATCAGATGAACGTCCAAGGGGAGCTTTGTGCAGCGGTTTACGGCTTCGACGATCATCGGCCCGAAGGTGATATTGGGCACAAAATGCCCGTCCATCACGTCCAGATGAAGCAGGTCCGCCTTGCACTTCTCCACGCGCTTGATTTCCTTCTCGATGTTTCTGAAATCGGCAGACAACAGAGAAGGTGCTATTTTGACCATCTAACACCTCGCCCATATTATTGGAATTTTAACTCGCAAACAGAATCACCTGCTGCCCGGTCCTAAGGAATCCGGGAGACATCATTCCGTGGCACTGATCTCGACATCTATCTC
>CAYMNI010000079.1:0-10245 GCA_964391755.1 uncultured Ignavibacteria bacterium | reverse complement strand
TTGAGTCCGAAGAAGGGCCGGTAAATCACTTTTTGGTTCGAACCTTTCTGGGATTGGACCAGCTATCCGCCCGCGTCATTATAGTTCGAGCCGGATTGAATCAAGACCGGATGGGTTCCGAGTTGAACCCGGACGAAGCCGGGCGACTATGGGAAGCCTTCAGACAATACTTCGACGACGTCTCAAGCGGCAGATTGACATTCCAGCTTGTCTTGGACGAGGACGGCACGCCATTAGCCATCGGTTGTGTGGACTTGCCTTTCGTTCCGGATGAGCAAAAGGTTAAATACGAGAGCATGAGCTCCGCCATCGGAGCTTTCTTCTTCGAGAGAATCGAAAAGGAGCAAAGCAGCAGGGAGATCGGCCGGTTATACCGGATCGTTCGGCGGGCTATTAAAAGGCTCGGAGAAAGACAGAGCAAGATCCGGCAGGATCTTAATCAGGCAGAGAGGTTCGAGCAATACAAGAGATTCGGCGATCTGCTGATGATGAACAAGGCAAGCGTGAAGAAGGGACAGACCTCGGTGACGTTTGTCGACGTCTTTGATCCTTCCCAGCCGAGCGTGGAGATTCCGTTGGATCCCAAACTCGGCGCTACAGCCAATGCCCAAAGGTATTTCAAGAAGCACCGAAAGGCCAAAGACGCTCTGAGCACCATCCAAAAGCGAGGGGCGGAGGCAAGGCGCAAGATAGAGAACATACAAAAGTTGGCTGCCCAATTGGAGAATCCGACGGAAAAGACGAATCCGGAGATGATCGAGCAGAGCCTGATCCGTCTGGGATTGTTGAAACAAGTAAGATCGTCGGCCTCCCGGCAGGGGGAGAAAAAGCAAACATTCAGAACTTTCCTGACCGGGACAGGCTGGGAGATTTTGGTGGGAAGAAACAACAGAGAAAACGATATTCTGACCTTCAAGGTCGCCCGCCCCGACGACCTCTGGTTTCACGCCCAGGATCTTCCGGGTTCTCACGTGTTGCTGAGAAGAAAAGACAAGAAGGCAGAGCCATCCTCAGGGGAAATAAGGCAGGCGGCGGAAATCGCCGCTTACTTCAGCAAGGCCAGGCAGGAGAAAAAAGCGGAGGTGGCCTATACCCTGGCAAAATACGTGCGCAAGCCCAAGAGAGCCAAACCTGGACTGGCTTTGGTGGAGAACGAAAAGAGCATTACAGTTAGGCCCGGATTGCCGCAGAAGATAGAAGATCCAAGCGGAACGTAGCGGAAAGCTTCAGCTTTCCATGTAAAAGAACCAGAACCTACCTAAAGTTAGGTTCTGGTTCTTTCCTATCACGCTTTTTGTCTATTTCAGCACCACCATCTTTCTGACCTGGTCATAATCACCGGCCTTCAACCGGTAGAAGTATATTCCGCTTGCGACCTCACGGCCCCTCTCATCCTTTCCATCCCAGATCACCGTTCTGTATCCCGGCTCCTGATACTCGTCGGCCAACGTTCTGACTCTCTGGCCCAGGATGTTGTATATCACCAGACTTACCTGTACTGCTTCCGGCAGGTCGTACTTAATCTGCGTTTCAGGATTGAACGGATTGGGGTGGTTCTGCCCCAGAGAGAAAACTTTGGGGGTTTCAATGAGGAAGATCGGATTGGACTGGTAGAGATTTATGTGGCAGGGACCCACGCAGCAGGCATAAGGCCAGCCCCAGGTTGAAATCTCATCCAGTTCACCGGGGGGCCAGCATATGCTCGAGTCACCATAAATGTCGATGACCTTCACCTTGAAGTAGTAAGTCCAATCAGTGCAGATTTTATCCGCATGGGTTTGAACCAGCATGGATCGGTCCAGATCGACGAAAGTGCTCTCGAGGGCGATGACGTTGTGATTGTACCAGTGGCAGGATTTGGTCCAAACCTCCATTCCTGCAAAGGTACCCGGTTTCTGTCTTACCGGATAATCTGCATAGATGACAGAAGCGTCCGACGGTATGCTGTCCGGGTAGGGGGGTATACAGTTACCCTCAACCAATTTGAATGTCTTAACTTCTTCACCTCCGGCAGTCAATTTGCCGATTGGCCTATAGTCCCGGTTGCAATAGAAGTTCTCCACGTACAGGTTCAGAGGGGGGAAGGGACGGGCTTTCTTTGAGATGGTGTTGCTGTAATCAGTCGGGCCGAAGTAGTTGTAAGCACGTATTCGATAGTAGTAAGTCTCGCTCCCCATAATATCATAATCAGTGTAGCTCTCCTCATCCCAATTGGTGGTGTCGATCGTGATCCATAAAGGATTGGTGTCATCTTTCCGCTCGATTATGTAGCCCAGTTCGTTGATGTTATTGTCTTCCCAATGAACGGAGAGGCAAGTATCAAAGGCGTCGACGGAGGTTATGGAGGGAGTGTTCATGGGTTCCGAATAGTCGATATGATAAACCCAACCACTTTTGATCACGGTGTTCACGGGTTGCCCCGTGGTGATACTGAAATAGGTGGAGACGGCTTTCACCTCGATTCTGTAGTTGCCGGAGGGAACTATCTGGCCGCTGTCATCTGTACCACCCCAGTTGTGGCAATCCCACCCCGAAAACACCCACAACGTATCGTCAGGCGCGTAAGGAGGGGGAGGGAAAACGGTTCTAACCAAAGAATCGGACTCGTTATAGACTTTGATCCATAGTATAGACGGATCGGCGAGCGTGTAATCTGTGAAGTGGCACCAGTGATACTCGTATGAGCCAACATTGAAATTGACCAAATCAGTTCCAATGGCGTAGTAGTACCCGCCGCTTTCATCGTCCCAATCCTCTAGAAGGAACGAGTTTCCGCAGCCTTCCCTGCCACCGGTATTGGAGAAACATTGCAGATAGCTGAGGCTCCCCTGGGCATCGAAAGTGCAAAGCAGTTCCAGGTCTTCTGAGCATTTGCGAATATGGCTCTCCTGATAGCCGGTTCCCCATTGTTCATCGACAACTGTGACCCAGACGTGACCGAAACTGTCAGTATCCAGAGAAGTCAGTTTGGTGTCCCAGCCCATTCGAGTAGGGAAAATTCCATGATGTATTGATTGTATACATCCCGGGGATGTCTCTTCGAAATGGAGTATTTTATTTCCGCATATTACATAGATGTAGTTATTATTAGCGAAGTGCTCGTAAGGGGGAGATGGATTGGTAAAATAGCTCTTCCCGCAGGCGATCCCACCCAAATCAGTGTCGAAATTTCCAGCCCCATCATAGGTGAAAAGAAAGTTTCCGTCACTATCGAATTTCTTGATGTTGCGAAGACCATTGGCTACCCAAAGCGCGTCGTTGTACTTGTTGCCGAAATCTCCACCATTATTGATGTCTAGAGCTTCAGGTACGCATAAGCCGTTGCCGGTTATTTCAGAAAGACCCGTTATTGTGCTCTCGGGCCAGAAGTAGGAGAATCTAATTATTCTGCAATTCTGCGCGTCGGCGACATAAACAGTGTATGTCCACAGATGATCATTGGGGAGGTTGTACACCACAATGCCGGAGGGATAGAAGAACTGCCCCAGATCCTCCCCCGCCCCCCCATAGGCTTGAATCCAATCGGCGTACGCCTCGGTGTAGATGAGCCGGCAAAAACCACGGTCAGAGAAGAAACTGACTGCGTTGAGCAATTCCCGTCCCTCCATGAAGTAGGCTTGCGAAACCGAATAGGGATAATGAAATAGATCTTTCCCCCATTGGCTTTGGGTCCAACCTCTCGTCAGATGCCACACATCCGGAAGGAAGATCTTTCTTTGAATAAGGGCAGTCTCGCTGGAAGCACTCTCAGCCATATCGGAACCAATGAGAGCAGTCGAGGCAATTACGCACAGAAGCAGGCAAAGCATTCTGATCCTACTCACGTTGGCTCACCTCCTTTCCCAAGAAGTCCAGCAGATTGTCGAAGCCAGCCAGTTTCCATCCGGTGGTTGTCTTGTTGAATATGAAGGTTTCCGAGGTTCGACATGCAGTTCTCGGTTTATCCGTTTCAGCGGCCCATAGTGTCAGCTCACATTTCACCAGTGCTTCGGTCGAGTCGTCGTCGACCTCGATGGATAGCTTTGTGATTTCAAGGTCCCAGAACCTGCGGTTCTGCGCGCCCGGCGGTGGCGCGATAGACGTTTGCCTTCGGCTGGCTCGTTCGAAGATGGAGCGAATCTGAGGTCCTGGGTCGATGGTGGTGTCTTTTACCATCGTCTCCGTTCCAAGCCACGCCAGGACTGTTGCCGTATCCGTTTTCTGAACGGCCTTTATGAAATAGTCCATAGCAAGTTGTATACTACCCTCCTCGGTGATACGCACGAAGTGTTGTGCACAGGGACGAGAGGTGAATATCAGTGATAGCAATACCAAGAGCCAGCAGATTGTCGCGATTTTCTTGTACATTTGATTACTCTCCCCTTTCGAGTCTTTGCAGTCTCTCTTGTGCAAACCTTGCGACTCTGGTTCCAGGGTGTTTCTGGATGATTCCCTCCAGAAAGCTCCGTTTTTCCTCTTCATCGCTCATTCCCTTGAGAGTCCTATGTAGATAGGTATTGAGGTATCCGCTGTCCGGCATCTTATCGAGTAATTCTTCATTCCTCCCAAATTTATGGTATACTCTTTCCGCGTACACACTCTTGGGGTGATCAGCTATAAGTTTGGCCAACAGATCATTGCCTTTATTGAAGTTGCCGCTTGACCAATTTCTATAGCCTTCGAGGAAGAGGTCAAAAGCTTCACGTTCGGAGCCTGTGGGTTCGGTGACCTTGAATCTTATTGCCTCAGTGGGGATGGTGTATCCACCAAAGCGATGTAGATATTCCGCGGCCACCTCGTATGTTCCGGGTGCCAAAGATCCAGCCCAGAGAGGGAGGGACGGCCCGGATGATAGCTCATGATTCCAGAAGATACGCGCCAGATCGAAAGCCTCACAGTATGTCTCTCCGGGACCCAGGATGAATCCGGACCAATCGCCATAAAACATGTCTAATACCGGCTTGAGCGTATCTCCTCCCTCATCGGTCAGAATCACTTTTAAGATGCCCCCGCCGGGGAACTTGAGACCCCATATCCGCACTGTGTCTTCGCTTGCATTTGTTAACTCTGCATCAAGCCAAATGGTTTCGCAAGTAATATAGGAAGTGTCCGCAAGATTGATGCGGAACTCCAACTGCTGCGCCGGGACATTCGATCCTGGGCATATAATCACAACTGAGACAAGAATGCCTGTAATACACAAATGCAGGATTTTCATAGTTCTAGAACCTCCCGTCTGGGATTAGAGCAGATCAAAATGGGCATATTTCATTTACTCTACCATTCCACACGACTGATTTTGTTGCAACACTTGTTGCAGAAGTGAAGATTGTCAAGCACACTCACCCAGTCGGGCGAGCACCATGGATTTATCTCGTCTTCGGCCATTATGCAGTCGTCAGCATCATGGTTTGAGGGATACTCGCATAAATGAGTCAAGTCGGCTCGCGCGTGGCCGAGTTCGTGTATAATGACACGGGGAACCATCTTCGCTTCATTTTCGTAAAGCCTTTTGATGTTTTGCAGGAATATGTAAACCGTGGCTTTTCCTTCAATGCCTTTCCAGGTCGACAATCCCATGAGTTCTTCTGGTTCCAAATCTTCTACCTTTCCCAAAGATACAACGTAGCATGTGTGTTCCCAAGCGCCATCATCAAGCGTATCCCCCCAATCTCTTACGAGGCTATCCAACTCACTGAAATTGTACACGGCATACCCGAGTCTATCGCTTTCCTTTATCCACGGTATTGTTTTTGCATCCCTGAAGGCCTCTATCACCCATTCTTCCGTTGCGGTCGTAAAAGCATCGTAACCATCCATCCAGTCGTACTCGAACTTGAAAGTAGTAAGTGTATCGACCGGCTGCACCGGTGGAGGTTCTTCAGCAACATCGTCCCATGGACATCCTTGACACAGTATAAGAATACCAACCAGCACAATTGCCAATAAATAACATGGTCTGTGTTTCATCTGTGATAGCACCTGTCCAAAGGGTGGAACTGATTACACTTAAACTCAAAGGGGCGCACAATTGTAGTTCAAAACCGCATCTTAATGATTCACGAGCCGCTTGTGCGCCGGCGGCTAAACCATTCACTTGATGCGTAGCTGCCACTGCGTAAGTATAATGTAGCTACTTCGTATACGGCTATTCTGCTGATACGTTGGGCTCTTGTAACCCAACAGTAGGTAAGAAACCCTATTTACATTGTGATATTCTTCTCTATCCTGCGGGGAATCAAACACTTTGCATGGCGTGAAAATACAGCCATACCCTATATTCACGTCTATCTGAGGCCGCCGGGATTCAATCCCGGCGGCCTCGGAGAAGAGCGTCACGATCAAGCCCGGGTCGCCACAGAGGAGAGAAGATACAAATAGAACGTAGCGGAAAGCTTCAGCTTTCCAGATAAAAGAAACCAGAACCTAACTAAAGTTAGGTTCTGGTTTTCTTGTTACATTACTTTCTTGAGGGGATTGAAGGAAATCTTCAGCTATTTCAAAAGCAGCGTTTTCTTGGTGACCGTCTTATGCTCCGTGGAGAGCTTATAGAAGTATATCCCGCTGGATAGTTCCTTTCCCCTTTGGTCCGTTCCATCCCATACAACCGAATATCTGCCGGGCTTTGTTTCTTCATCCATCAGGATTCTCACTAGTTGCCCCCTCACATTGTAAATCCGCAGGGTGGTGTGGACGTGGCCTTGAACCGTGAAGGGGATTGTGGTTGAGGGATTGAATGGATTGGGGTAGTTCTGGCCGAGGCAGAACTCTTGCGGAATCGACGATGGTTCTTCTTCCACGCAGGTGGGTCTGAAATTGACCTGCACGTCGTCGATGTACCATCCGTCGCCGGTGCCTGCGGCGTCGGATGTCAGCCGGAATCTGAACTTCACACTACTTTGTCCGGCGTAGGGGCTCAGAAGCAGGCTGACCTGGGTCCACTCTCCCTGGCTGTCGGCGAATACAGAAAGCCTTTCCCAGCCCTTGCCGCCGTCGGTGTTGATCTCCACCAGACCGCTGTCGCCCGACCAGAACTGATACTTGTGCCAGAAGGAGAGCTGGGGGCTGGGGACGTCGGATAGGTCAAATGTCTGTTCGATTTGAGCCCAACTGTCTGCCTGGTTGTCATATTCTCCCGGAGGGCTGTCGGTGAGGCTGAATTTTCCCTGGTGGGAGTCGACCGAAGTCATGCTCCAGTGATTGCCGGTCCCGCCCGTCTGCCAAAGGAACAGCCCATCCTCCAGATCAAACCAAATGCTTTCAGTGGCGATGAAGAGCTTGAAGGTGAAGTCGGGTGCTCCCAGAGGCAGATTGACCACATAACTTAGGGTATCGTGCGCGGAGATATAATATTGCACCACGCTTCCTTCCGCCTGCGCTGGTATTTCTCCCCGGTATTGATCGGAACCCATGGATTGCAGATTCTCCCGGACAAAAGTGGAGAGCGTATCCGAACGCCAGAAGAGAAACAGCGAATCTTCATCGAGTCCGTGGCCGGGGGTGATGGCTGCATCGATAACGTATGGATTGAGCGTGTCGGAGGAGAACAGGGGCGGATGATGCCCTATGGTCAACGCTCCGGAGGGATTGTAGTTCAAAGCGTCGAAGAGGTTTACCAATCCCCAACCGTACAAATTGTCGGGAATCGTTGCCCGATCTGCGGTCATCATCAATGCCTCCCGAGCCTGCATGTTGGTCCAGTCCGGATGGGCCGAAAGCAGCACCGCTGCACAGCCTCCCACCAGCGGGGTGGAAAGAGAAGTCCCGCCCACTCCGCCATACTGATCCGTGCCCGAAGCTACCGCACAGTAGGTATTATAGCCCCTCGCTACCATCTCCGGCTTGATGCGCCCATCGTAGGTGGGCCCGGCGGAGCTGAAGCCGGTGATCATGCCTTCGGAATCGACAGCCCCCACGGCTATCACGCTGTCTGCGTCGGCCGGAGCGATGATATAATACCACGGATCATCTCTCTCGTTTCCGGCTGCGGTCACCACCAAAATACCCCTGGAGGCCGCCAGGTCGACTGCCCGGGTGCACAAGGCAGTGTTGCCGTCCAGGTCCTGATAGGTGTACCAATCAATGTAACCTAAGGAACTGGATGTCACCTCGGCTCCGATGGAATCTGCCCACTCCAGGCCGGCCACCCAGTCGTCTTCCTCAACCGGCAATTCGTGCGATACGTTTTCCGTCTTGGCCAAGACGAAGCTGGCCCGGAAAGCCGGTCCGTAAAGTTCTTCGGGATATTCCCCGCCCAAAGCCGACCAGACGGAGGTGCCGTGATCATGCTGATTCGACGGGTCCTCCCCCTCATTCTGCGTGTTCGCGTCGTCATTAATGAAATCCCACTCCGCTATGACCCGGGACTGGGCATAGGCGGTGGCGAACGCCTGGTGATCCTTCCTGTAGCCGGTGTCCAGCATGCCGACTATGACACCCTCGCCCTTGAAGCCCATGTCGTGCACCACCGGAACGTAAATCTGATCTAGCTGCTCCATCGACGGGCCGTAGTTTCTTCCGTATGCCGCAGGCGACAAGTGTGGATAAGGTTTTGCCAAGAAGGGAACAGGCTCCGGCAGCCTTCTTCTGAACGCGGCCACCTTCCCGATCTGCCTGACAAAAGCAAGTCGAGCCGCCTCTTCCACCCTGTTTGCCTGAATCTCCACGCTCACCGCATTGAGCCAGCGGGATCTGTGCTTAAGCTTTCCCCCCAGATTCAGAACCTGATCGACATAGTCTTGATTCAGCGGCAGGTCGATCAAATCGGTCTGTACTCCGTTTTTCAGTCGTCTCTTCAAAGCCAATTCGGTGATCGTGTTTTCGAAACCGGTTTGAGCCTGCCGGTAGTCTTCCCCGGTGAAAATGCCCTTGTCGGTGAAGAACACCCAAACTCTCACGGCGGTGTCAGGATCGAGTCCGGAGAGGAGGTCGCTTAAGGCGGGAGATATCACCGGGTTCTCCTTCTCCAGAACTATCTGTGTAGGAACTCCCGTTGGTCCGTGGGGAACGCCGCCGGATTGGGCTCCCACCGGCAGGGGGAGACAAATGAGAATGAGAAGAGAGATTACCGGCAGGATCGCTCTATTCATGGAAGGATGCATAATTTTACAGGCGACGAAGTTGTGAAGACTTGGGCGCTTACGTGCTGATTTCGAACCACCGTCTGGCTACGACCAGCCAAGCCAACTCACGACAAATTTAGCGATTGAGAGGGAAGAGTCAAGAACAAATCGAAGGAGGAGGTGATTCCTGCCGAGGTTTCCGGAAGGCAATCAGTAAGAGACATATCGGTATTTGTTTCGAACACAGGTTGAAAGGATGTGAGGACTTTCCAGAGGAGCGACAAAGACTACTGGCTATACCAATTTCTTCTGAATCTCATCGAAGTTGAAATCGATTTGTGTCTTCACCGGGGGGAGTTCCATCATTCCATTCTGTGCAGGATTCTGACTCTCGGGAACCCAGCTTAAGGAGAAGTCCAGCTTTCTCTTATAAGCCAGTGCAAGATCGCGGTATCGTTCCACCTCCTTCTGGCAAAGGCTCTTTTGGGTCATCTGATAGACCAAAAGCGGGCTGCTGCAGTGGAAACTGAGCTTCTGTCCCTTGAAGGCGCTACCGTTGGATTCGATGAATCTGGCCAGAGCCAGAAGGCTGACGTATTCCAGCTGATAATGAGAGCCCAAATAGCGGGCCTTGAAGAGCACTCCCAAGTCGGGTATGGCAAAACCGACCAGCCCGGTTTGGCTCTTCTCTTTGTTCTTCAAACGAGTCTGGGCCGAAATGTAGCACTTCAGTTTGGGCTGCGTCGAGACTTTCTCCATGACACTCTCCCTTTCTGGATATGGCAGAAAAGCAAAATCTATGCCCCGCTCATCCTGCGCTGCCATTGAGACGACGAGGACATGGAAGAGAGGGCGTCGCGAGCAACCTGCTTGATCTCAAGGAGATAGAATGTGTTTAATCCACGAGGCTGGCGGACGTTTCGGGCGGCTGACAGGCGGAATGTGCAAGTCTTTTCATAGAGGTTGCACCGGCACATACAGCTTGAGATCTCTCCCCCGGTGCTACTCTACACTTAGTGAACAGAGAAAAAATCAAAGGGTGTGGGATTATCTAGGAGCAGTTTCGATCACTGCCGCGCCACGACAAAATCAGTCAATCAGCGTAACAACGAAGAAATATCTACGATTCAAGAAGGCGAATCAGAGAATTCGGAGGGGCGTTTATACGGGTTAGTTTTCCAGGCTCTTCTTGACGTGGGGGATA
>CAYMNI010000078.1:0-10490 GCA_964391755.1 uncultured Ignavibacteria bacterium | reverse complement strand
CCTGATGGAGATACTGTGTGGGTGAGAAGATACAATGGCCCGGGAAACGACAGTGACGCTGCCAGTGCTATGGCGGTGGATGATTCCGGCCACGTCTATGTCACCGGAAAGAGCAGGGGCAGTGCGACATGGGATGATTACGCCACCATAAAATATCATCCCAATGGGGATACTGCTTGGGTGAGAAGATACAACGGATCGGGAAACATCAGCGATCAGGCCGGGGCCATAACGGTAGACGGCTTTGGCAATGTTTACGTGACCGGGTATAGCACCGGCAGCGAAACAGGCCACGACTGGGCCACCATCAAGTATCTTCCCAACGGAGACACCGCCTGGCTGAGAAGATACGACGGTCCGACAAACGGGGAGGATGAGGCATCTGCCATAGCTTTAGATGGTTCCAGTAATGTCTATGTGACTGGGAATAGTGATAGCTCTGGGTCAAGCCAAGATTATGCCACCATAAAGTATGACTCCAGTGGAAATGAGCTCTGGGTGAGAAGATTCAATTGTGCAAACGGGACAGATCAACCATATGGTTTGGCGGTGGATGGCTCCAACGATGTCTATGTAACTGGAATGAGCGGGTGTGGTGGTGTGACCGGCCTTGATTATGTCACCATCAAGTACTATTCCGACGGGGATACTGCCTGGCTGAGAAAATACCATGGGCCGGTGGAAAACGGCAGTGACCGTGCTTATGCCTTAGCTCTGGACACCTCCGGCAATGTCTATGTAACCGGAGGGAGTCAGGGCAGTGAGACAGATGTGGACTATTGCACCATAAAATATTCTCAAACCGGCAGTGAGGTTAAGGATGAGACCGGAGATAGAGAAAGACCTTCTCAGTTTGATCTCTCCCAGAATTACCCCAATCCTTTCAATCCCACCACCAAGATAGAGTTCACCCTTTCTAAGTCGGGTTTTGTCACCTTGCAGATCTATGACGTGTTGGGAAGAAAGGTAAGAACCTTAGTCTCCGAAGAACTCTCCTCGGGCTACAAGTCCGTGATCTGGGATGGGAAGAACGAGGACGGCAAAGACGTAGCCTCCGGAGTGTATTTCTATCAGCTGAAAGTTGGGGATTTCTCCGAACCGAAGAAGATGTTGCTTCTGAAATGACCTCTCCCCCTTTTGTTCCCCCTCTCCATCTTATGGAGAGGGGGATACAGGGGGTGAGGTAGAAGAATAGCCCAATGCTGAATGTTCCTTCGGATTACAAAGTTGCAGTTCCCACCTTGTGATTTTCTGCATGCTGCTAGATGACTATAAAGCCGATCTTGTCTTTTTCCGAAGAATGAGTATCTTATATAGGTAAGGAGCAGTCGACATTCCCTCAAGGGGAGAAGGAATCTGGGTCCTCTCCCCCTTGATGGGGGAGAGTCAGAGAGAGGGTGAAAGACACAGCTTATCAGAACCATGCCGGAGCGGAAACGACGCATAGTCATACTGTCCGAGGGCTATTTCGGCGATCTGGAAGCCAAGACCGCCTCCGGCCTTATAATGTACAAACCGGGAGAGGTGATGGCGGTCATCGACTCCACCCAGGCAGGAAAGACATCTCAGGAAATCTTGGGTTTCGGAGGCGACATTCCGGTGGTCGGCAATCTGACTGATTCTCTGAAATATAGCCCCAACGCTCTTCTGATCGGCATAGCTCCCCGTGGTGGAAAGCTGCCGACCGAATGGCGAGACGTCATCCGACAGGCTCTCAACAACGGTTTGGACGTGATAAACGGGCTGCACGATCTGTTGAATCATGATCCTGAGTTTTCCTCTTTGGCCGATTCAAAGGGTGCGAAAATTCACGACCTGCGGGAGGCGAGCAAATACAATGCGGTGGCCATCGGCGATCCTTCCCTAATCAAGGCCACAGTAATCCTCACCGTGGGGACCGACTGCAAGTCGGGCAAGAAGATCACCGCCATCGAAATGGTCAGAGAAGCCAAAAAACATGGCTGGAATCCGTGCTTCGTTCCCACCGGCCAGAGCGGCATAGCCATCTTCGGCGAGGGAGTGCCCATAGACTCCATAATAGGCGATTTCATGTCCGGAGCCATAGAGGGATTCTTAATTGAGAAATCCAAAACGTATGATCTTTTGTGCGTGGAGGGTCAGGGGACCATCGTGCATCCGGGATATTCCGGTGTCTCTTTGGCTCTTCTGCACGGAAGTCTGCCGGACGGCATGATCCTTTGCCATTACCCGGGCAGGGAGAGGATAAAAAGTTACCGGATCAAAATCCCGCCGCTGGCGGAGATGATCAAACTTCACGAGGATATGGCCAGGCCGGTTAAGCCATGCAGGGTCATAGGCATCTCCCTGAACACTCAGGGCCTGTCCGAAGAACAGGCGAAGAGAGAAATAGCTGAGACCGAACAGAAGACCGGGCTGCTCACCATCGATCCGGTGAGGTTGGGATGCGAGAAGATGATCAGAAAGTTGGAATCCCTTAGGAAATGAACCGCAACGCCCGGATTTATGTATTGTCCCAAGTGCAGAGCCAAGATGAAGGAAGAGAAGAGGGCCTTTCACAAACAGAGAAAATGGGTCTGCCCTAAGTGCGGAAGGGTGAGATTTCAGATAATCAAGAAGACGAAAGACGAGAAGTTGTAAACAACACACGAGGTTTTCTCCGATATAAAAACTGGAGAGTGTCGTTTTCCTTATGGAGACGAAACGGATGAGACGACCGCTGTGTATTTTCTCTTGCATCTTCCTGGTGATGCTGGTGGCGAAGATCGAGTGGAGCAACTGGAACCAGGATCCTGAGCGTGCATCGAGACAAAAACCTTGCCCGGAAGGCCAGCTTCCTCTGCAGAACGTGCATATCAGCGAGAAGGCGCTGGAAAGCTACAAACTTCAGGTTTCATCGGAGGCGGCCGTGGTGCTGGATGCCGGAAGCGGCGACGTTCTCTTCAAAAAGAACATCGAAGAGAGACTTCCCATAGCCAGCCTGACAAAGCTGATGAGTGCTTTGACCTTTTTGGAGAGAGATCCCAACCTGGACAACTTCACCACCATCACCGCCTCGGATGCCGACTGCGCCGACCAGGCCGAATTGAAAGCGGGCGAAACGCTGACCTTCCGCGATCTTTTGCACGCCTGTTTGATGAGCTCCAGCAATAGAGCCACCAAAGCGCTTGCCCGGGCCTCCGGCCTCTCTTTCTCGGAATTCGTCGACCGGATGAACCGGAAAGCAGGGGAGTTGGGTCTGACAAGCACGTTTTTCAGCGAGCCTACGGGACTCAGCCAGAAGAATACCTCCACCGCCTTGGACTGTGCCAGGCTGCTTTACTTCGCTCTTCAGGACAGCATCATCGCCTCTGTTTCCGGCAAGGCCACCTACCATTTCGTGTCGCTGGACCCAAGCAGAAACGTCCACCGCTTAAGGAGCGTCAACGGCCTTCTGTTCGACTCACTGAAGGTGAGAGGGACCAAAAGCGGCTACAATGGCGCATCCGGCTGGTGCCTGGGAACTATGGTGGAAGGACAAGACGGTGAACAGATGGTGGCGGTGGTTCTGGGAGCACCCGACAAAAGCAGCAGATTCAAAGACGTTCGCTCCATAATGGAATGGTCCCTGGGGGGGAAGAAGAGGGGAGGCTGAGAACCTCGAGTTGCCGGGGAAGCACATGACTATGGACAGAAGGGATTTGGAGGAGGTAGGGGAGGCGGTGGAAGCTCTGGGCATAATGCTGGAGAAGCAACTGGGGACACTTCGCCAGGGCTTAGCGGAGCTCTACCGGATGCTGGCCCAGGACAAGGAAGACGAAAAGGGCTTCCGCAAGGAAACCAAGAGCATGGGCCAACAGATCACCGAAATGCGCACGTCCGTAGAACAGCTCGGAAACATCCAGTCCCGAACCGAATCGAGGCTGGCGGATCTGCAAACGGGTCTCTCGGAGGAGGAGGATTTGACCGGGGAGATCAAGAACGATCTTCTGGCCATAAAGAGAGACCTGCAACTTTTGAGAAGCGATATGAAAGAGCTGTTGGAAAGACAAGAGAGATTGGAGAAAAGGCATCAGGATTTCAATAGTGACCGGGGAGAATCAGAAAGTCAGACAGGGCAGGACAGGGTGCCGCGATGAAGAGAATCAGAATTCTATCCTGGAACGTCAACGGCATCCGGGCAGCGTACAAGAAGGGTTTTTTGGATTGGTTCGCAAAAGAGAAACCCGACATACTCTGCCTTCAGGAAACCAAAGCCAACATAGAACAGCTTCCCCCGGACCTCAAGCAGGTCACCGGTTACCGGACGTTTTTATCCTCGGCCGAGAGAAAGGGTTACAGCGGCGTCCTTCTGTACACCAAGGAGAAGCCCAAGAGCGTGAAAACCGGGCTGGGAATCGAGCGATTCGATTCCGAAGGCAGAGTTCTCATCGCCGAATATGCATCCTTCGTGCTGTTCAACATATACTTTCCCAACGGCAAGGCGTCCGCGGAAAGGCTTCGCTATAAGATGGACTTCTATCAAGCCTTCCTGGATTATGCAGACTCTCTCAAGAAAAAGGGCAAAAAGCTAATCATCTGCGGCGACGTGAATACCGCCCATAAGGAGATCGACCTGGCCCGGCCCAAGGAGAACGAAAAGATTTCAGGCTTTCTGCCCGAGGAACGAGCCTGGATCGACAAGCTCATAGCCCACGGTTACGTAGATACCTTCCGAACGTTCAACCAGAAACCGGGTCAATATACATGGTGGAATTTGAAAACCAGAGCCAGGGAGAGGAACGTGGGCTGGAGAATCGATTACTTCTTCGTCAGTCAGAATTTCAAAGAGAAAGTCAAATCCGCATACATACTTTCCCAGGTTACAGGATCGGATCATTGCCCCATCGGCATCGATCTCATGTTGTAAACTCCCCGCTACAGTCTAACCTTCGCTAAGCATCTCACATAACCGGCTTGATTAAAAAAGACGGAAATTTCTACCCGCTCCGCTGCTACTGCAGAGTAAAAAGCTTGTCTCGTAGCATGAAATGAAAGCGGGGAAGATTACCCCACCGAACGGGCATAAAAGGCTAAAAAATGGGGAATTATAGGCCAATTTCGACTTGACAAAAGTGGAAAAGGCCGTATAATACAAGACCGTTCGTTTTTGTTGCTTCTGGGAGTTCAACGAACAACTGCAATGGAGGAAAGCGATGCAGATTGACACTGGAGCCATTGATTCTCTTGTCTGCAAATACGGGGCTAAGAAGGAAGCATTGATACCCATTTTACAGGATATTCAGTCGGATCTCAACTGGCTCCCCGAGGAGGCGTTGAAGGCCGTCGCCGAGAAGATGGAGATTCCCCTCCGGGACGTTTATGGAGTGGCCACCTTTTATCGAACCTTCAGCCTTAAGCCCCGGGGCAAGCATATAGTCACGGCATGCGTGGGCACCGCCTGCCACGTGCGGGGCGGGCAGCGAATAGTGGACGAGATCGGCAGAATTTTGAATATCGGTCCGGGTCAGACCACCCAGGATATGAACTTCACCTTAGAGACGGTCAATTGCCTGGGCTGCTGCGCCATCGGACCGATCGTGGTGATCGACGGGGAGTATTTCGGCGAGATGACCACAAGAAAAGTTGGTCCGTTACTTGACAAATACAAAGTTAGCCCGGGAGACTAAATCATGATCGAGGTAAACGTAAAATGCCCTCATTGCAGCAAGAGCCTGATGGACGACGAGGTGAAGATCGACGATCGTCCCAGCGTGAAGGTGAACATTCAGTACAAGGGGGAGCGGGGCAGGCTTCGGCTCAGCTCACTTTACGGCAGCTACGACATCCAGACCGAACTTGACATCAAGGAGGGGCACACGGTCAAATTCTTCTGCCCTCACTGCAACACGGAGCTTACCTCCCACCGCATCTGCGAGAAATGCGACGCGCCCATGGTCCCCATGAAATTCGCCGAGGGGGGGACCGTGGAGATATGCTCCCGGCGGGGGTGCAAGAAACATCTGATAGAGTTTGAAAACGTGGAATCCGAACTAAGGGCATTCTACAACAAGTACTCCTTGTTCTTCAAAAGCAAGTAGGAGCGGTCATCCGAGTGATGAGGAAAGGCTACCAAGATGAGAACCATTGAAGATCTGAAGAAAACCATACGGAGCAAGGTTGAAGAGAGAAGCATCCAAGACCAGAGCCCAAGCATAGTGATCTCCGCCGGAACCTGCGGACGAGCCAGAGGATCGTTGAGGGTGGAAAGGGCGCTTAAAGAGGAGCTCCGCAAGCACGGTCTGCAGGATAAGGTCGAGGTTAAGCTCAGCGGCTGTCACGGATTCTGCGAAGCCGAGCCGAACGTGGTGATCAAACCCGAAGGGATTTTCTATCAGAAGCTGAAAGCCGAGGATGCGGAGGAGATCGTCTCGGAGACGTTGCTTCAGCACAAGGTGATCGACCGCCTGCTGTATACAGATCCCAACACCGATCAGAAGGCGGTGCACGAACAAGACATTCCTTACTACAGCAAGCAATATCCGCTTCTCTTGGGGAACAACTCGCTATTGGATCCGACCAACATCGACGACTACTTCGCCATCGGCGGCTATGCCGCCTTCATGAAAGCTTTGGAGAAGATGAAGCCCCAGCAGGTGATCGAGGAGGTGAAGAAGTCGGGCTTAAGGGGCAGAGGAGGGGCGGGTTTTCCCACCGGATACAAGTGGGAGTTCTGCAAAAAGAGCGCGGGAGACGTCAGATACTTAGTCTGCAACGCCGACGAGGGGGATCCCGGAGCCTACATGGACAGAAGTCTTCTGGAGGGGAATCCCCACGCGGTCATCGAGGGGATGTTGATCGGCGCTTACGCCATGGGCGCAGACCAAGGTTGGATCTACGTCAGACACGAATATCCTCTGGCCGTGGAGAATGTGGAGATTGCGTTGAAACAGGCCCGGGAGAAGGGGCTGTTGGGCGAGAACATCTTAGGCTCCGGGTTCGACTTCGAAATTCAAGTAGCCACGGGAGCAGGCGCCTTCGTTTGCGGGGAGGAGACCGCACTCATCGCCTCCATCGAAGGAAGAAGGGGAATGCCCCGACAGAGGCCGCCTTTTCCGGTGCGCATAGGTTTGTGGGGAAAGCCCACCAACATCAACAACGTGGAGACCTGGGCCAACGTTCCCCTGATAATCAAAAACGGAGCGGACTGGTTCTCGCAGATCGGCACCGAGGGGAGCAAGGGCACCAAGATATTCTCGCTGGTGGGCAATATCAAAAACACCGGACTGGTGGAAGTTCCAATGGGAATCACCCTGCGGGAGATCGTCTACGACGTGGGGGGAGGCATTCCCGGCGGGGGTAAGTTCAAGGCCGTTCAGACCGGGGGACCCTCCGGAGGCTGCATCCCGGACAAGCTCTTGGACCTGCCGGTGGAATACGATTCCCTGGCCCAGGCCGGCTCCATCATGGGCTCCGGCGGCATGATCGTCATGAACGAGCGCACCTGCATGGTGGACGTGGCCAAGTATTTCCTCAAGTTCCTGCAGGACGAATCCTGCGGCAAGTGTCTCCCCTGCCGGAAGGGGACGCAGAAGATGATGGAGATAGTGACGGACATCACCGAGGGCCGGGCCACCGAAGAGGACCTTAAGACCTTGGAGGAGCTGGCCCTGGTTATAAAAGACACCTCCCTGTGCGGCCTGGGGCAGACTGCACCCAATCCCGTGCTGGCCACCATGCGCTATTTCAAAGAGGAATACTTAGACCACGTCAAGAAGAAGAAATGCGCGGCTGCGGTGTGCAAGGAACTGGTCTCGTCCCCCTGCCAGCACACCTGTCCCATAGACACCGAGGCTGCGGTTTACATCGCACTGATCGCTCGAGGGAAATACCAGGAGGCCCTGGACATAATAAAGAAGGACAATCCCTTTGCTTCGGTTCTGGCCCGGGTATGCCACCATCCGTGTGAATCCAAATGTCGAGCGGGGGAAGGGGGCCAGGCCATCAAGATAAGAAACTTAAAGAGGTTCGTCACCGACTGGGGGTTGAAGAACGGTCTGGGGCTGACGGCCCCACCGACAGCCGGCAGCGGAAAAGGCAAGGTGGCCGTAATCGGATCGGGGCCGGCGGGACTTACCTGTGCCTTCTACTTAGCCCGGAAGGGCTACCAGGCCACCGTGTTCGAAAAGCACCCGGTGGCCGGGGGCATGCTGGCGGTGGGCGTTCCCGATTTCAGATTGCCGGCCGACATACTGAAATCCGATGTAGATTACGTCCGAAGCGCAGGCGTCGAGATTAAAACCAGCTGCGCCATCGGCCAAGACCTCTCCGTGGACGATCTATTGGCTCAGGGCTACCAGGCCATCTTCGCCGCCACAGGCGCCCATAAATCGTCCAGCCTGGGCACCCCCAATGAGAATGCAAAGGGGGTGCTGCACGGCATGGACGTTCTGACCGCCATCAATCTGGGCAAGACCCTTCCCCTGGGCAGAAAAGTAGGGGTGATCGGAGGGGGAAACTCGGCGGTGGACGCGGCCAGGGCGGTGCTGCGAACCGGCCTGCCCGACAACGTAACCATCTTCTACAGAAGAACCATAAACGAGATGCCCGCCTACCAGGAGGAGATAGACGCCGCCTTGGAGGAGGGCATCCAGATCAAGTACTTAACCGCCCCCCGGAGAATCGTCACCGACAACGGCAAGCTTATGGGATGCGAGTTCATAAAAACCAAGATGAGCGACGTGGATGAAAGTGGCAGAAGAAGACCGGTGCCGGTAGAGGGTTCCGAGTTCGTGGCGGAGCTGGATACTCTGATAATCGCCGTGGGCGAACAGCCGGAGACTTCCTCGCTGGCCCGGGTTTCGGGGATGGAGTTCTCCAAGTGGGGAACGCTGATGGTGGATCCTGACACGATGGCCACCGGCCGCAAGGAGATCTTCGCCGGAGGAGACTTAGTGACCGGACCCAATACCGTGGTAGATGCCGTGGCTTCGGGGAAGATCGCGGCCGAGTCCATTCATCAGTTCCTCTCCGGTCAAAAGATAAAAAGAGAGTACCGGCTGACCCGACCCTCCAGATACATAGAGCCTCTGGAGCTCTCCGAAGAGGATCTCTCCAATGCCGAGCCGCCTTCGATGTCTCAACTGGCTCCCGATGATAGGAGGTCGAATTTCAAGGAGGTGGAGAAAGGGCTGACGGAGAGACAGGCGGTGGGGGAGGCCAAGCGATGCCTGCGCTGCGACCTGGAGACCAAGGAGGGACAGCGTTTCTTAGAACAACTCAAACAAGCCTCTGCGGTCAGGCAGGAGGTGGCAGATGCCTAACATAAAGATAGACGGAATCGATTTTGAAGCTGAGGAGGGATGGACCATCCTCGAGGTGGCCAGGTTTTTGGGATTGGATATCCCCACCCTGTGCTACAACGAGGGTCTCAGCGCCTGGGGCGGCTGCCGGCTGTGCGTGGTGGAGGTGGGGGAGGGGAAAAACGCCAAACTGGTCACCTCCTGCACCTATCCGGTTCAAGAGGGACTGGTGGTCAGAACCGCCAGCCGGAGAGTGGTGCAGGCAAGACGGGTGTTGATAGAACTTCTGTTGGCCAGTTGTCCCACCTCCAAGATCATACAGGATTTGGCGGCCAAGATGGGGGTGGATCGGACCAGGTTCAAGCCGGACTGGGAGGATTGCATATACTGCGGCCTCTGCGTCAGGATCTGCGAAGAGCAGATGATGGCCAGCGCCATCGGGTTTGCCGATCGGGGAGGGAAGCTTAAGATCACCACACCCTTCGACAAGAACTCCGACGTCTGCCGAACCTGCGGGGCCTGCATATACATCTGCCCCGCCTGCCAGCTGCGCTGCGAAGGCCCGGAGCCGGCCACGGTGGTCTGCGGTCGGTGCTACAATGCCTTGCAGCCCACCTGCCTGGATTACTACGAGGATTATAAATGTTACATGGGTTTGAAAGGGGATTGCGGAACCTGTGTCAACCAGGAGACGGAGGAGGCCAAGAAGAAAACGACATGATCGGAAATACCGGCGAAATGCAAGCCCTTTAACGTGCCACGTTCCGGAGTTCTGGTTAGACGATTAGCTGTTTCAAAACAAAGGAGGATTGATGTCTCTCTCAAGGATAAACGCATCAGCAGCCACATTGACCAAAAACAGAACCGAGGATTCGATCGTTTCGCTTTCCGGTCTTTGTGTTACCTGCGTGGATGGCTGCATCGGGATGTGCGAGGTGGGCAAGTCGGCGTACCGAGGGTCAGAGGTGATCTACCCTCAGCCTTTCGGGATAATGACCACCGCAGCCGAGAAGAACTACCCGGTGGATTTGTCGCACTTCACCATCCTGGGTACCTGCGTGGGCGCCCACGGAATAGAGGCCGATTCGGACAAGGCCATTTTCCCCAACGCCAAACTGGAGACCAAGATCGGACACGACAAGGGGATAAAGGTTAAGATTCCCATAGTGATTCCGGGACTCGGCTCCACCGCAGTTGCCAAGAACAACTGGGAGGGACTGGCCATAGGAGCAGCCCTATCCGGCATACTCC
>CAYMNI010000077.1:0-10526 GCA_964391755.1 uncultured Ignavibacteria bacterium | reverse complement strand
CCTGCAGATATCGAGCTACTCCATAAGACGGCCTAGTGGTGTCCGAAGACAGACCCACCACCGCCACTTTCCTGCACTTGCGAAGGATGGTTTTTATCTGTTCTTCCGAAGGATTGGTATACTCACCGGAGTTGCTCACGGGAGCTCCCTATTTGAGGATTCTATCGATTTTCTCCACCATATGCTTTTTGGGGACCGCCCCCACGATCTGGTCCACCACTTTTCCCCCGTTGAATAGCAGAAGACTGGGTATGCTCATGATGCCATACTTGGCGGCAGTTTGACTGTTTTGGTCTACGTTCAGTTTGCCCACTTTCAGTTTTTGGTCGTACTCCTTGGCGATTTCCTTTACCACCGGCCCCACCATCAGGCAGGGTCCGCACCACTCTGCCCAGAAATCGACCAGACAGGGTTTGTCGGATCTCAAGACCTCGTTCTCGAAATTGGCATCTGTGAATTCAGATACTTCGCTCATTCCTACCTCCCGGTTTTTCGAATTAGCGTGTATTCCTTCTCATTTCTTTCAAGATCGTTTCCAAGTCCTTGAGCCGTCGGACGTACAGATCCAATCGGGAAAGGTGTGCCTCTATTCTCTTGGCCTTGTGGATTTCCCGTGCCGGGTAACCGAACACGGTGGTCCCGTCGACGATATCTTTGGTGACTCCGGACTGTGCTCCCACCATTACCCTCTTTCCTATCTTGATGTGACCTCCCACCCCCACCTGCCCTCCCAACATCGACTCGTCCCCTATCTGGGTGCTCCCGCTGATCCCCACCTGCGCCGCGATGATACAATTCTCTCCTATGTTTACGTTGTGGGCGATCTGCACCAGATTGTCGATCTTGCTGCCCCGGCCTATTCGGGTAACGCCCAAGGTGGCACGATCGATGGTTACGTTGGCACCGATCTCCACGTCGTCCTCGATCTGGACCCCCCCGATCTGCGGGATCTTATGGTGCTTGGTCCCGTCCCTGGCAAAGCCGAACCCGTCCGATCCGATCACGGCTCCGGAATGGACGATCACATTCCTTCCTATCTTTACGTTTTCCCTTATGGTCACGTTAGGATAGACCAGCGAGTTCTCTCCTATCACCGAGTTGGCTCCCACCACACTGCCTGCCAAAATGGTAACACCGCGTTCGAGTTTGGCTCCGCTTTCCACCACCACCTGTGGTCCTAAGTGCACTCCGCTCTCCATCTTTGCGTCCTTTGCCACGACTGCCGTACGGTGTACCCCCGCAGGGCAGTCTCTACCTTCTCCGGCGAATAACTCCAGCACCCGGGCGAAGGCAAGATAAGGATTGGGATGTCTTATCAGGGGCACCGTACTTTGGTCTAAGTCGATTTCAGATCCCACGATCACAGCAGCGGCGGAGGTCGTTTTCATAAACCCGCAATACTTGGGATTGGCCAAAAAGGTCAGCTCGCCGGTTTGGGCTTCTTCGATTCCGGCAACTCCGGTTATTAGAATAGAGGGGTCTCCCGAAAGCTGACCTTTCAAATATCGGGCGATCTCCCCTAAGTTTCTGCCCTCCCTCTTGGAACTCTCCTCCAGAGAGGGATCGGATTGCTCTGGGTTCAAAGCTCTACTCCAGTTTCCTTAGTTCCTCCAAAACCAGATCCGTCAGATCCAAATTCCTTTTGGCATAGGCTATGTTTGCGTTCACCGAGTCGAAGATCATTATGAAATTCTCCTCGGTGGCGATCTTCTCCAGCACCTGGCTTATCTTGTCCAGAATGGGTTTGGTGAGCTCTGCATTCCTTTTCTCCGCCCTCCCCCCCGGCCCGAATATGTCGTTGGTGAGGTTCTGGTACTCCAATTCAACCGTCTTGATGTTCTCCTGCTTCTCCTTCTTCTTGGTTTCGCTTAAGAGCAACTTGGTGTCTTCCATATCCTGCTTTAAGCTGTCGATCACCAGTTCCAGTTCGGCTATCTCGTCCTGCCATGCTTTCACGTCTTTGTCGAACTCAGCCTGGGCGTCCTGGAACTCCTTGAATTCGGCGCGAAGCCTCATCGAGTCCACGTACCCGATCTTGCCCTCTTGAGAAGATGCATCGCCCGTCCACCATAGCAGAATTCCCGCCCCCAACAGCAAATAAGCGATACAAGAGGAGAGTGTTCTTCTATTCACTTTGATCCTCCTGGCAGATTATAACCAAAGGCTACCGTTTGTGCATACGGTGCCGGCAGTTGTGATTGGTCTTAGAAGGTGGTTCCGAACTGGAAGTGAGGCTTCCATTCGCCTCCATTCAGGTAGTCGAACCCGTACCCGAAATCGAATCCCACCAGTCCCATTCCGGGTATGGCTAATCTCACTCCCAAGCCCAAAGACCGGAAAAGATCGTTCTCGGATTTGTGTTCCAGCGCAAAAGGTCTGATCTCTCTGCCGCTCAGCCAGGTATTGCCCGCATCCGCGAAGGCCAGCAGATACATCTGCTGCTCCACCAAGGGATATCGCAACTCCAGGTTGTAGATCAACTCGCTGGCGCCCCGGGGACGGTTTTCGTCCGGATCGTCCGAGGGGAGGTAACTGTCGGAGTATCCCCGAATTATCCCATCCGAATCGGTTCCGCCCGGGGTGAAACGCTCCCCATAGAGTTCGGCTTCGTCTCTGTCCCTTCCGTCCAGCAATCCCACTTTCGCGTTCCCGCTCAGAACGAACTTCGCCAGGAAGTTCCAATGATAGCTGGCTGAGAATATGTGCTTGTGGTAGCGAAAGTCTCCCCCGAAAACCTCCTGCCCCAACTCCGTATTCCAGGAAAGCACCGAGCCTTTGTTGGGAAACTGAGGAAGATCACGGGAATCCCGGATTATGGTGAACGAAATGGAAGCGCTCCTTCGGGGCCAATCCACCTGCGAAAGAAGATATACGTAGGAGGTGCTATCCTCCAGCTCATCCTCATCGAAGTCATAGTATCTGAGCTTCTCCCATTTGTAACGCCAGTAAATCCGGAAGTAATTATCCGGCCAAGTGAGCCTGCGGCCTAAGCTTAATCCAAATCCGGTATTCTCCACAGTGTAATAATCGTACCAGTCCCGGCTTACCTGGTAGATGTCGAATCCCAGGGAGGTAGGAGTATCTCTAAACCAAGGCTCGGTGAAGGAGAGCTCTATAGTATGCGTGGTCTTGCCGAAATCCCAGTTCAGCTTTAGAGTCTGGCCGTTTCCGAAGAGGTTGGGAATGCCAATCCCCACGTTGCCCACCAACTTATCGGTAGCGCTGTATCCCGCTCCGAATGTGAACTGCCCGGTCGGCTTCTCCTCCACCTTTATGGTCAAATCGATATCCCCGTTCTCCAGAACCTCGTAATCCGGCTCCACGTTGGAAAAGTAATCCAAATACATCACGTCCCGCAAGCTGCGCATCAGAAGGGAGCGTCTGAACCTTTGGCCCGGAAAGATGGACAGTTCCCTCCGAATCACCTTGTCCTTGGTTTTGGTGTTCCCGGCGATGTTTACGTAATTTACGTTGGCCGGCACGCCTTCGGTAAGACCATAGGCGATGTTGACCACGTTTCCCCGGGTGGTGGTTTTGTCCTCCACCTGTACGTAAAGATAGCCCTCCTCCTGGTAGAATGAATATATCTCCCCCAAGGTTTCGTCGTACTTCTTCTGGGAGTAAACGTCCCCGGTTTTGAACTTGATCGCCCGGCTCAGCTGCTCCGAGGATAAAAGCTGGTTGCCCTCCCAGCTTACCTCCCCGAATTTGTACCTTTCGCCCTCATTCAAATCGATTCGGATGAACAGATCCTTCTTGTCGGTACCATACCAGATGGAGTCCGAGATTATCTGGGCATCCAGGTAGCCTTCCTTCTTGTAAAACTCGATTATCTTCTCCTTGTCCTCCTCGTACTGCTCCGCCTTGAACTCCCCTCCACGCCACCAGCTATCCTCTTTGTTTTTCATCTGCTTTCTGACCTTGGAGGGCTTGAAGGCCTGGGCTCCCTCCACATAGATCTTCTTGATCTTCACCTTCTGGCCCTCTTCTATCTTAATCTCCAGGACCACTTCTCCTTCCCGATCGGTGCCGACCAACTCGGACTCAACCCGCGCAGACAGATAACCTTTCTCGTCATACAGCGATTTGACGCCTTTCACCGCGTCCTTGAGATCCACCGGATTAATCACCTTTCCGGGGGACATCTTTATTTTCTCGTTCAGGTCGTCTCTCTTTATCTTCTTGTTTCCGGAGACATGCACTTCTTTCACCCGGGGAAACTCCTTGACCTCTATGGTCAGATCGATCCCTTCCGACGTCTCCTCTCCCTGGATCTGAATGTCCGAGAAGAGATTCATGGCGTAGATGCTTCTCACCGCGTCCTGTATCAATCCCGGCCTGATCTCCGATCCCTTCACCAACCCCGACATGTTCACGATCAGAGACTGGTTTACGCTTCGATTGCCTACCACCTCAATTTCATGGATGACTGCGCCCTGGGAGGCCTGGCAGATAATCAAGCCAAGAGAAACGAACATCAATACGGTTTTTCTCCACATCTTTTTGTCGATCCTCCCAGTTTGGGGTTTCACCCCGGGTCTTCTACTGCTTTCGAGATAACCGGCGCTCACTGGGGAGCAACGATCTTCTCGATCTTGATCTCGGTAAAATCCTGTCGGTGTCCTCTGGTTCTCCTGTATTTGGTCCGCCTCTTCTTTTTGAACACCAGTACCTTTTCTTCCTTTCCGGAGCCGATAACCTCCGCCTCGACCCTGGCGCCCTCAACGTAAGGAGATCCCACCTGGGGTTGTTCTCCTCCGATAAAAAGCACCCGGTCGAGTACGAGTTTTTGCTTGGGCTCAAGCTCAAGCTTCGGCGCCCTGATTCTATCCCCCTGCTTCACGTTGAACTGAAATCCTCCGGTCTCCACAATGGCATACATGGAATTTCTCCTCCCGTCGTATTTTACTAAGCTTCTCTCGTCTCTGAAACAGTTACGATGACACGCCCGGTTTTGTTCAAGCCGGATGCCAAATTCCGCATCTTGCCCGGCGACGACCAAGCTACTTTTTGGACTTGAACATATCCGTAACGTCCATCTGTTGATTCAAATCGAAGACCCGAAACTCATCCGAGGGCAAATCTTCGTCCTTCACCAATTCGATTCCCAGCTTAAGCCCCTTGCCCAGCTTGCGCAGCCGGCCGGCCTTTCCCTCCTCCAGCAGATGCGCCACCTCCGGATTCACGGTCAACCGGTAACTCTTGCTTTCCAGCCCCACCTTGGCTCTCCTGAACCATCTTTCGATCTTGGCTGCTACCGTCTGCTTCGAAAGCAGCCTTCCTATGCCTCCACAGCAGGGGCATATCTCGCTGAGGGTATGGAGTATGGATGGCCGGATCCTCTCCCGGGTCATCTGGACCAATCCAAATTCGGAGATGGGGAGTATGCTGTTTTTCGAGCGGTCGTGCTTGAAGGCGCCCTTGTACTCCTCGAACACCTTCCTCCGGTTCTCCGCATATTCCATGTCTATGAAATCCACGATGATCAATCCGCCGATGTCCCGCAGTCTGATCTGACGAGCGATCTCCCTGGCAGCCTCCAGATTGGTTTTGAGCACCGTGGATTCCTGGGTGGTTTTTCCCACGAATCTTCCGGTATTAACGTCGATGGTCACCATGGCCTCGGTCTGGTCCACCACGAAATAGGCACCCTTCTTCACCCACACCTTGCGATCCAGCATCTTCTCAATCTCCGGCTCTATGCCGAAGGCGTCGAAGATAGGCACCTCTCCGGTGTAAAACTTGATGTTGGAACGCAAGCCCTTAGCCACGTTCTTTAAGTAAGACAGTATCCTTTTGTATTCCCTCTTGGAGTCGACCATCACACTGTTGACGTCCGGGGTCAACACGTCCCGCATGACGCTGTAGATCATTCCGATGTCTTTGTGAAGCAAAAACGGAGCTTTTTTCTTGTCCGCCAGTTTGACTATATTTCTCCAGAGCTTGGCTAAATGCCTCATGTCCGCAGCCAGCTCTCTTTTGTCCTTGCCCTGAGCTACGGTCCGGATAATGCAGCCAAAGCCATCCGGCTTTGTCTCGTAGGCCTGTCTTTTCAGCCTCTTCTTCTCTCCCCAGTCGTAGATCTTGCGGGATACTCCCACATGATCCTCTCCCGGAACCAAGACCACGTACCTTCCCGGAAGAGATAATTCCGTAGTGACCCGCGACCCTTTGGTGCCGATCGGCTCTTTGGTTACCTGTACCAATATCTCCTGTCCCTGTTTCAGAACCTCTTGAATGCTCTGCGGCTGCTTTTTGGGCTTCTTGGGTTTCTTGGCTTCCTCCTCCTCTTCCGTGAACTCCGCTTCGTACAGAAGGTCCAGTTGGCTTTTGGAGTCTCCTATGTCCGAAAAGTGCAGAAAGGCGCTCTTCTCCAAACCCAAATCAATGAATGCGGCCTGCATTCCGGGAAGGACGGTACTGACCACGCCTTTATAGATGTCCCCCACCATTCTCTCGGCCTCCGGACGCTCCACCAGAAGCTCCACCAGCTTGGAGTCCTCCAGGATGGCCAGACGGGTCTCGTGTTCAGTTGCGTTGATGATTATGTCTTTTTGCATCATTTGCTCCGTTCAGTACGTACTCTATGGCCCGGTTCAATCTGTCCAGATCCACCCGGGTATTCATGCAGGGACCGTGCGGCCTTTCGTTTAATATGCCGAATACCGGAATGGGATAGGCATCCTGAATCCCGGAGCAGAGGTCCCTTTCGCAGGCTACCGCCACTATCACGGTCGGCTTCTTATCCACCATGACCTTGCGGGCCAAGGTCCCGCCGGTGGCGATGGAGAGCTCTATCTTTCGTCTTTCTTTCATATCGATTATCTCACCGATCAGGCACCCGCCGCATCGCTTGCAGTTGTCGTAGTTGGCGATGATCTTGTGGGGACAATCGAAGTTCTGCAAACAGTGCGGCAGAAGTATCAACAGCCGGTTTTTCCGTATCCTTTTTTTCGTTGCCTTAAAAAGCGAATTGTTCACCTGCACGAACGATTGGCGCACCTGATCTTTGGAAAGCCCGAACAGCTTCCCCAAAAAGAGATTGATGGGAAACAAGACCTTCAGGGTTATTTGTTTTTCGCCGTGGGGAAACAGAAAATCCCTTTCCAGCGCCGAGGAGACAACGATCAGAAGCAAACCTCCGGATACCGTCAACAGGAAAAGCGTTCCCGCGATCTTGATCCCCAGGCTCAAGACCGGACTCATGACGTTTACCCGGGGCGAGATAAGATACCATAAAAGAAAAACCACCATTATCAGCACGACCAAACTCAGGATGGACAACCACAGAAAAGCCCATTTGCTTTTTACATTCGTTCCGTTTTCCGAGTACTCCATGTTCCCATCCGCCAATAAGCGACGACTTCAGGTTTTGTGGTATCCGATACGGCTGTGGAAGATCGCTTCCCCGATATCGTATTCCGACCTCGATCCGATCTTCCGTTCAGTAAAAGCTCAGCCTAATTTCTCGCCTGAACCCACCCGGTAACCTCTGACGAATTCCTCCACCTTCATTCTTCGTTTGCCTTCGGGCTGCACCTCAAGCAGGCTTAAGATCCCTCCACCCGTGGTAACCCAGACGCTCTCTTTCCCCTCGGATTCGACCGTCCGACCGGGGTCACCCTCGAATTCTCTGTCGCCCATCGCCTCAACCCTGAACAGCTTGAGGTTTTTTCCTCGAAAAGAGGTGAATGCTCCCGGCGAAGGCGACAGTCCCCGTATCTGGTCTTTTATCTGTACCGCGGTTCGCGACCAGTCGACGCGGCAGTGTTCGGGCGTGATCTTGGGCGCGGAGCTGGCCTGGCTGTCGTCCTGTTTGAGAGTCTTCACCGCTCCCTTTTCAATCAGCTCCACGGTCTCAAGCAACAAATCCGCTCCTTCTCGCGCCATGCGATCGTGCAGTTCGCCGTAATCCTCTTCCGGACCGATCCGGATTTCCCTCTGCAATATCACGTCACCGGTATCGACTTTTCGTCTTATGAAAAAGGTGGTCAGGCCGGTTTTCGTCTCGCCGTTGATTATGGCCCAGTTGATGGGCGCTGCTCCCCGGTACTTGGGCAGAAGCGAAGCGTGCAGGTTTATGGTGCCCAGAGGGGGCAGCGAGAAAACCGCCTCCGGCAATATCCTAAAGGCCACCACCACAATCAAATCAGGATTCAGCTCCGCCAAGCTTGCAACGAAATCCTCATGCTTCAGGTTGACCGGGGTAAACACGGTCAACTCCCGCTTTTGGGCAAAACTCTTCACCGGCGATTGGGAGACCCTCTGTCCCCTGCCTTTGGGCTTGTCCGGGGCGGCGACTGCTCCGACTATCCGGTGTCCGCTTTGTATCAGCTTCTGTAGACTGGGAACGGCGAAGTCCGGAGTCCCCATGAATACTATTCGCATAAGCCTCTTGGGATCGGTTCGAGAGGAGGGTTATCTGGCCGAGAGCTTCTTGAGCTTTCTGAACAGAAGTTTCCTTTTTACGGAGCTTAAATGATCGATAAACAGGATTCCGTTAAGGTGATCGATCTCGTGTGCCAGCACCCGGCTGAGCAGGCCTTCCGCCTCGATCACCAACTCTTTTTCGTCGAGATCGATCCCTTTGACTGCGACCTTCATGGGCCGCACGACGTCGGCGAAGGTTCCGGGAACCGAGAGACAACCCTCCTCCTGTGTCTGCTCGCCGTGAACTTCCACCACCTGGGGATTGATTACGATAAGCGGCGAATCGTTCGCCTGGAAAATCGAGCGGTCCACCACGAACAGCCGCACCGCTTCCCCCACCTGGTTGGCGGCCAGTCCGATGCCCGATGCGTCCTTCAGCGTACGCACCATCTCCGAGGCCAACTTTCGAATCCCGTCATCCACCCTGGTGATCTCCTCGGCCCGCGTTCGCAACACCGAGTCGCCATATATCTTTATGGGTAAAACAGCCATCTTTTCCTCTTTCTGGGTGGAACTTCGTATTTCAAACTCTCCCCTTAAAAGTCCTATCCTTCGCTCCCCACTCTTCCGGCGATGGAGCTTTTCAGAAACTCGACCTTCACATTATCCGCCACCTTCAAGACCACTTTGTTCTCCTTATCGTCCATTCCCACGATGGTTCCGAACATGCCGCTGTTGGTTACCACCTTATCCCCCTTTCGCAGGTTGGAAAGCAGCGTTTTGTGTTCCTTCTGTCTTTTGGTCTGGGGTCTGATCAGAAGGAAATAAAACACCACCACGATAAGGATCAAAGGAAGGAACGCAGTCAGTCCTCCGCTCTGCTGACCGCCGCCTCCACTGGTGCCCATAGCACAAGCCGTCTCCGCAAAACCGACCCCAAACAGCAGGATCGACACAAAGAACACGATTCCTCTAAACAGACCTGATCGAAACAGTGAGCTTGGCTTTGAGCCAACCTTCTTCAACACCATCATTTCCCCTCTCCGGTTTGATTGTTATCGACGTCGTCCGCTTCGTTTTTCTCACTCGACTGATACAGGTTCAAAAATTCGTCTCTCCATTCCACAAATCGATCTTCCAATATAGCTTTTTTCGCCCAATTCATCAAGTCCATATAGAAATGAAGGCTGTGAATGGTGGTCAACCTAAGCGCGCTTATCTCTCCGGTGTTGAAAAGATGCCTCAAGTAAGCCCGAGTATAGTTCCTACAGGTGGAACACTCGCATTCCGGGTCTACCGGAGAGAAATCCTCCGCATATTGTGAGTTCTTTATGATCAGCTTGCCGAATCGGGTGAACAGGCTCGCGTTTCTGGCGTTACGGGTGGGCAGCACACAGTCGAACATGTCCACACCACGGGAGATCGCCTCCAGCATGTCCTCCGGGAAACCCACTCCCATGAGGTATCTGGGCTTCTCCTGCGGAATGCGATCCGTACACAGTTGCACCATGTCCCAGGTGGTGTTTTTTGGCTCTCCCAATGAAAGTCCGCCTATGGCATATCCGGGAAAATCGAGCTTCAGCAATGCCTCAGCCGACGCCTTTCTCAGTTCCGGATAAGTACTACCTTGAATGATACCAAACAAAGTCTGCCGGTGTTTGGACTCTTTGTCTTTCAATTCGTTATGCTCTTTCAAGCAGCGCTCGGCCCAGTTTAAGGTAAGCCTGTTGGCCCTGTTTGCTTGTTCTATTGAACAGGGATACAAAACCGGCTCATCCAGCACCATTATGATGTCCGCCCCCAAAGCATGCTGGATTTCAACCGCCTTCTCTGGAGTGAACATGTGGTAGGAGCCGTCCAGGTGGGACTGGAATCTCACACCCTCTTCCGTGATCTTGGTCAGGGAGTTGAGGCTGAATACCTGAAAGCCGCCGCTGTCTGTGAGAATGGGCCTGTCCCAGCTCATGAACTTGTGCAGCCCCCCCGCCCTGCTCACCAGCTCGTGACCGGGCCGAAGATAGAGATGATAAGTATTGCCCAGGATGATCTCCGCCCCGATCTCCTTCAGGTCTTCATTTGACAGGGTCTTAACGCTTGCCTGCGTCCCCACCGGCATGAAAACCGGAGTATTCACTTCCCCGTGTGGAGTTTTAATT
>CAYMNI010000076.1:0-10719 GCA_964391755.1 uncultured Ignavibacteria bacterium | reverse complement strand
TAATGAAACTGCATCAGAAGATACAGCAGGAATCTTTGAGGAAAAAGTGATCGAAGGATCAGCTGATAAAACAGATGAAGCTGTCAACGGATTAAACAGATTGAACGGATAAAACCGTCGGCGGACCAGGGACAGCAAAAGCGGTTGACAGATCAAGCGAATGATTTACCGGTGAACGCAGAGTCGGAGTGTTGAGTTGGACAACTTGATTCTCACCAAGTTAAATGAGAGATTTCCGCAGTCGGTCTTGGAAAGCAGCCAGTTCCGCGGGGACCTGACCATCGTGTTGAAGAAGGAAGACATCGTCTCCATCTGTAACTATTTGAGGGACGATCCCGAGCTTTCCTTCGACTACCTCTCCGATCTGACTGCGGTGGACAGGCTGGGAAGGAAGCCCAGATTCGATATCGTCTACCACCTGTATTCGATAAGCAGAAACCATCGGGTGAGACTGAAGGTGGGAGTAGACGAGGGCCAGGGTATCTCCTCGGTTACCTCCGTGTGGAGCGGTGCAAACTGGTTCGAAAGGGAGGTGTTCGACTTATTCGGCGTTAGCTTCCTTAATCACCCCGACTTGAGAAGAATACTGATGCCGGACGACTGGGAGGGACATCCCCTGCGAAAGGATTTCCCCCTGACCAGGGAAGAAGTGATGTTTACCCACAACAAGAACCGTCCGCCGAGAATAGAGTAGCACCAGAAAGATTTTCAACCGAGTCATAGGAGCAACTTGAACACTCAGGCCACAACCAAAATCCAAAAGGTCAGCAAGGATACCGTGCTCATCAACATGGGACCCCAGCACCCCGCCACTCACGGTGTGCTGAGGGTGATCCTGGAGTTGGACGGCGAGACCGTGATCAAGGCCACGCCGGATATAGGCTTTTTACACACCGGCATCGAAAAGACCATGGAGAACAAGACCTACGCTCAGGTTATTCCATTAACCGACAGAATGGACTACGTGGCCAACCTCTCCAACAATTTAGCCTACCTCCTTTCCGTCGAAAAGCTGCTGGAGATCCAGGCTCCCCCCAAGGCCCAGGTGATAAGAGTCCTTCTGACCGAGCTGACCCGGATCAACAGCCATCTGGTGTGGGTGGGTTCCCATGCCATGGATATGGGCGCCCAGAGCATGATAATGTACGGTTTCCGGGAAAGGGAAAAGCTGTTGGATTTGTTCGAGTTGTGCTCCGGCCAGAGGATGATGACCTCCTACTTCAGGATAGGCGGGCTAGCACAGGATATACCGGAGGGATTCGAGGCCAAGGTCAAGGAGATATTGGAGACCTTCCCCGGTCGATTCGACGATTATGAGAATCTTCTGACGAGAAATCGAATCTGGCTGAATAGAACCGTGGGAGTAGGAAAAATCAGCGCCGCAGATGCCATAGACCTGGGGGTATCCGGTCCCATCCTCAGGGCTTCCGGGGTCAAATGGGACATCAGGAAGTCCAATCCCTATTCCGGTTACGAGAAGTTCGATTTCGAGATTCCCACCGGTAAAAACGGAGATACCTACGACCGCTATCTGGTCCGCGTGGAGGAGATGCGACAAAGCCTTAAGATTGTCAGGCAGGCGCTGGATGGCATCCCTCAGGGTGATCACGTAGCGCGGGTACCCGGAGTGGTATTCCCTCCCAAGGAAGAGGTTCTATCGAACATCGAAGCTCTGATATTTCAGTTCAAGCTGGTGGTGGAAGGATTCACCCCGCCGGAGGGCGAAGTCTATCATTCCATCGAGGGACCAAAAGGAGAAATCGGTTATTACATCGTCTCCGACGGTTCCAACAAGCCCTATCGGGTAAGGGTAAGGCCGCCCTGTTTCGTCAACTTAGGTGCCCTTTCCAAGATGGTCGAGGGTCGGCTTCTGGCGGACGTGGTGGCGGTGATCGGAAGCATAGACATCGTGTTAGGGGAGATAGACAGGTGAACAAGGGTTCAAGAGTTCAAGAGTTTAAAGGTTCAAGGGTTCAAGGGTTCAAGGGTTCAAGGGTTTAAGGATTCAAGGATCGCTCTGATGCTTAGTGAAGCTGCTCAAAAGAGAATCGCAGAACTAAAAGACAGATTCCCTCAAAGGAGAAGCGCCATATTGCCCGCCATGCATGTGGTACTGGAAGAGATGGGCTATCAGAATCGGGATATCGTCAGGCAAGTGGCGGGGCTTCTTGATCTGAGCGAAATGGAAGTCAACGAGACGTTGTCGTTTTACACCTACTTTCCAAAAGAGGGAGTCGGCAAATATCATATCCAGGTCTGCACCAACGTCTCCTGCATGCTCTCAGGAGCGGAGCAGCTGTTGGCATACTTGGAGCAGAAGCTCGGAATAAAGGCCGGACAAACCACGCCGGATGGACTGTTTACCCTGACTGCTGTGGAGTGCTTGGGATCATGCGGCACCGCCCCGGTTATGCAGGTAAATCAAGACTACTACGAAAATCTGACCAGAGCCAAGGTGGATCAGATTTTGGATGCCTTAAAACAAGGTAAGAAGATCTGAGTAAAGATGGAAAAGATACTTTTCAAACATATCGACGTTCCCGATCAGCACAGGATCGACACTTACATCAAAAACGGCGGCTATCGGGCTTTGCCCAAGGCTTTGAAGGAACTGAGTCCCAACGATCTTATCGAAATGGTCAAGAAATCCGGACTCAGAGGAAGGGGGGGAGCGGGCTTCCCGGCTGGAATGAAATGGGGTTTCGTGCCCAAGGACTCACCCAAGCCGAAGTTCTTGTTGTGTAACGCGGACGAGGGAGAGCCGGGGACTTTCAAAGACCGGGCCTTGATCGAAAACGATCCGCATCAGTTGATTGAGGGAATCATCATCGCCTCCTATGCTATAGGAGCGCATCAGGCTTTCGTTTACATTCGCGGCGAGTTCTACTTCGGGGCCAAGAGGCTTCAGGAAGCGATAGGAGAGTGCTATCAGAGGGGATATTTAGGAAAGAACATTCTCGGTTCCGGTTTCGACCTGAACTTGGACATATATAGAGGAGGGGGAGCTTACGTTTGCGGGGAGGAAACCTCCTTGATGGAATCCATCGAGGGGAAGCGGGCCAATCCGCGACTCAAACCGCCGTTTCCGGCATCCGTGGGGCTATACAAGAACCCCACGGTGATTAACAACGTGGAGACTCTCTCCAATCTCTCGCACATCGTGCTCAAGGGCGGGGAATGGTACGCCGGCATCGGCATGCCCAAGAGCACCGGGACGAAGATATTCTCCCTCTCCGGCCACGTGAACAAACCGGGAAACTACGAACTGCCTATGGGCGTCCCCCTGAAGGAGTTGATCTACGAACACGGCGGCGGGATTCGGGACAACCGCAAGCTGAAAGCCGTGATTCCCGGAGGCGTCTCCACGCCGGTTCTGACCGCAGACATGGTGGATGTGAAGATGGATTTCGATTCGCTCTACGAAGCGGGATCCCTTTTGGGTTCGGGTGCCACCATAGTGATGGACGAAACCACCTGCATGGTGAAAGTGGCTTACCGCATATCCAAGTTCTTCGAGCATGAGTCCTGCGGCAAGTGTGTACCCTGCAGGGAGGGAACCAGGTGGATCAGGCAGACCATGCAGCGGATCGAAAATGGAAAGGGCCGGGAAGAGGACATAGAGCTTCTTCGCGACATCTGCGCCAACATAGCCGGGAATACGGTTTGTCCGCTGGGCGATGCCACGGTGGTGCCGATCACCAGCTCCATCGAAAAGTTTCGAGACGAGTACGAATACCATATAAAACATGGAAAATGTATGGTCGACTTGGGTGAGAGGTTTATTTAAGCGGTCAACAGATCGAACGGATGAAACGGATGAGTCAACGGGATGAGCGTACCGAATAGTTTTTGGTTTTGCAGTGGACGTTGGTCGGTGGACAGTGGTCGTTATGATCCGTCAAAGGAATAAACGGATAGCACAGATGATAGGAAGCCGCTACGGACGGCCGACCACGGACTACGGATGGACAACAGACCGGTCTGAGCACTAAATGAATATATCGATCGACACGGCATGGTGACATTGAGCATAGATGGAAAGCAAGTGACGGTGGAAGAGGGGACCACCATTTTGAAGGCAGCCGAGAAGCTGGGCATAGATATACCCACGTTTTGCTATCACGACAAGCTGGAGGCAGTGGGAGCCTGCCGCATGTGTCTGGTGGAGGTGGAGAAGATGTGGAAGCTGCAGGTGGCATGTGCCACCCCGGTGGCTGAAGGAATGATGGTCAAAACGGATACTCCCAAAGTAAAGGCCGCCAGAAAGGGCGTCCTGGAGTTTTTGCTCATCAACCATCCGCTGGATTGCCCGGTCTGTGACAAAGGTGGAGAATGCGAGCTTCAGAATCTGGTGTTCAAACACGGGTCGGACAGAAGCAGGTATGTGGAGGAAAAAAGGCGGTTTGTGGTCGATCCGAAGTCGAGGTATGATGATCTCTCCATTGGCAAGCACATAATAAGGAACCAGAACCGCTGCATCCTATGCCGGAAATGCGTCCGGTTCATGAACGAGATCGCAGGAGAGACGGAACTGGGAACCTTCGGCCGGGCAGCCAAATCGGAAATCAACACCCTCCCCGATATCCCGGTGGATAATCCATATTCGGGCAATACGGTGGAGATTTGCCCGGTGGGTGCACTGACGTCAAAATCTTTTAGGTACAAAGTCAGAGTATGGCAGACTAAGACCACGCCGTCGGTCTGTTCTCTTTGTGCGGACGGTTGCAACGTCAAACTCTGGACTAAAGACGACAAGATCTACCGGGTGACCTCACGACGGAACGATTCGGTGGACGAAGGTTTCCTTTGCGACAGAGGCAGATTCGGATTGGAATTCGTTAACCACCCTGATAGGCTGACTCAGCCGCTGGTGAGGAAGAACGGAAAACTTCAACCGGTCGACTGGGACGAGGCCATCGAACTGGTGGCCTCCAAACTGCAATCTGCAAAGAAGAAATCCGGTGGTGGCTCCGTGGCTGGGCTGGGATCGCCGAATTTGACCAACGAGGAGAATTACCTGTTTCAAAAATTCTTTAGGGTTGTTTTGGAGAGCAATAACATCGACCATCGCGTCGATTCGGAGCATTTACTGCCCGTTCTCGATTCTGCCGGCAAGTCGTACGGTATGGTAAATTCGATAGCCGACATCGAAAAAGCCGACACGATCCTGGTTTTCGGGTGTGACTTGGGAACGGAACATCCCATAGTGAACCTTCGTGTGATCAAATCCGCCAGGTTGGGAAACCGACTGATTCTGGCGAATCCGAAGAGCACGCGACTGAAACGATTGGCCGACAGTGAACTGATCTATAACCAAGGTGCCGAAGTAGCTTTTCTGAAAGCTCTGGAGGAGGAGATCGCAGGTTCCGGCAAGGGAGAGTCTGCCGAGCAGAGTGGAATACCTCCGGAAATGATTAAAAGCTTGGCTCAGAGTCTCAAAGCAGCCGAGAGTCTTCTGATCCTCTGTGGTAGCCGTATCGCCGACCACCCCCAGAGCGCACATCTGTTGAACAGGCTGGAGAATCTTATTCGTCTGACAGGCCATCAGGATAAGCAGCACTGCGGGGTAAATTTGCTTTGGCGGCACTGCAATTCTCAAGGCGCGCTGGATTGCGGAGTTTTGCCGGACAGGCTTCCGGGATACTTAGATCTGGCTGACGACGCTGCCAGACAGAAGGTCGAACATGTTTGGAAAGCCAAGATTCCAGCCAGAGCAGGGCTTGACTTCAATCAGATGCTGGAGGGAGTCGATGGGGGAGAAATAAAGACGGTGTATGCAGCCGGAGTGGATCCGGTGGGGGGATATCCTCATCCCGATCGCGCAAGGAAGGCCTTCGAAAGACTGGATTTCCTGGCAGTGCAGGATATGTTCCTGACGGATACGGCCAAGCTAGCCCAGGTGGTTCTTCCCGGCGTCTCCTTCGCCGAAAAGGAAGGAACTTTCACCAACCTGGAGAAGAGAATCCAAAGATTCAGCCGGGCGCTTGATCCGTTGGCCGAATGCAAGCCCGACTGGTATGTCATTTGCATGCTGGCGCAGGCTATGGGCCATGAATTCGACTATGCGTCACCTGCGCAGATTTTCGATGAGTTGACCAAGGTGTCGCCGGTTCACCAGAGAATAAGCTGGGCAGAGCTGGGCGAGAGCGGAAAACGTCGGTAAGATTTCCGAAACGATATGCTGGCTTTCATAATCATAACGGTGGTCAAAGTAGCAGTGGTGTTTGTAGCTTTCCTGCTCATGGTAGCCTATCTGACCTGGCTGGAAAGGAAGCTCTTGGGGCATTTTCACGTGAGGCTGGGTCCTATGCGGGTGGGACCACACGGACTTTTGCAGCCCATTGCCGACGGCATAAAGATATTTTTAAAAGAAGACCTCATACCGGCGAACGTGGACAAGGTGATCTTCACCATGGCCCCGCTTTTGACGTTCATTCCCGCCCTGATAATCGTAGCAGTGATCCCGTTCGGAGACTCCGTCAGGCTCTTTGGCCATACCATCCCTTTGCTGATCTCCGATTTCAACATGGGAATCTTGTATGTCTTTGCCGTGAGCTCCGTCGGGGTGTATGGGCTGGTTTTGGCTGGCTGGTCCTCCAACAACAAGTGGTCGCTGATGGGAGGGGTAAGATCGTCCGCCCAGATGATCAGCTACGAGGTGTCATTGGGTCTCTCCATAATCGGGGTTCTGATGATCGCCGGTTCCTTAAGCCTAACTGAGATCGTCGCCGCTCAAGATAAAATATACAACTGGTTCATAGTCCGCCAGCCGGTGGGATTCGTCCTCTACTTGGTATGCGCCCTGGCCGAGTTGAGCCGGGTGCCGTTCGATCTGACAGAGGCGGAAAGCGAGCTGGTGGCGGGATACCAAACCGAGTACTCCTCCATGAAATTCGCCATGTTCTATCTGGGAGAATACGGCAACATGATCAACATCTCGGCCATTGCCACCACCCTCTTTTTGGGCGGCTGGCACGGACCGTTTCTCCCGCCGGTAGTCTGGTTCTTGGGCAAGATGGTCGTGTTCCTCTTCCTGTTCATCTGGATAAGAGCCACGCTGCCCCGGTTCAGATATGATCAGTTGATGAACTTCGGGTGGAAGGTCCTGCTACCATTGGCATTGCTCAATATCTTCGTGACTGCAGTGATAATGATTTTGTAAAGAAGGGTTCAAAGGTTCAAGGGTTCAAGAGTTAAAGGGTTCAAGGATTCAAGGGTTTGATCGTTAGGCTATGTTTTACGTTCTGAAAACCATATTCTGGGCGATTCCCAGAGGGTTGTCCGTCACCTTCAAGTACCTGCTCTCCAAACCGACCACGGTGAGATATCCGGAGCAGAAGCTGACGCTGCCGCCCCGTTACCGTGGTCTGCACTATCTGGAGAGGAATGAAGACGGCTCGGAAAAATGCGTCTGCTGCGGACTGTGCGCTGCCGCCTGTCCCTCCGGATGCATATACATGGAGCCGGCGGAGAACGAATTCGGCGAGAGATATGCCAAAGTCTACGAGATAAACGAGCTCAGATGCATCTTCTGCGGATACTGTCAGGAAGCCTGTCCCAAGGAGGCGATTTTCTTGGGCAAAGAATACGAGTTCTCCAACGACAAGCGAGAAAAGTTGATCTACACCAAAGAGGATCTCTTGGTGGCTCATACAAAGAGGGTCTGAGGTGTCAAAGGATGAAATGGCCACAATGGTCAACGGATTAAACGGATGAAAGCGTCGGAGGTAGTTGCTGCGGACCACGGACTGCGGACGATGGACGAAAAGGAACGGTCAACGGATTGAACGGATGAAACGGATCAAGATATCAAGAGGCTAGACGAATAGAATGGAATTGGTTCTCTTCATAATACTGGCTGTGATTGCGGTCGGTTGCTCTGTCATGGTGATCAGCCAGAAAAGCGCGGTGTCCAGTGCGCTGTTTCTGATAGCCACCATGGTGAGCCTGGCGATTCTGTTTATGTTGCTGAACTCGCCGTTTCTGGCGGTGATTCAGATTATCGTGTACGCCGGTGCCATCATGGTTCTGTTCCTCTTCGTGATCATGCTTCTGAATTTGAGAAAAGACGAGTTCGGCCCGGAGAGAAGAAAGTTGCAGAGATTCTTTGGAATGTTGTTTGTGTTTTTGCTTCTGATCGGCATGGCCACCATTCTGGAGCTGGGATTCTCCGGCGCGGAGCCTGCTGCAGAGTTTGCGGAGACGGTGACGCCGGCGGAGGTGGAGCCGTTGGCTCACCTGCTGTTTACCAAGTATCTTTTTCCGTTCGAGCTGGCGTCGGTTCTACTTTTAGTGGCCATAGTCGGCGCAATCGTCATGGCGAAGAGAAAATTGTAGATTATCGACAAGGAAGAATCGATGGTTTCCACTTCGGCATATCTGATATTGAGCGCGACGATATTCACCATCGGCGTTCTGGGCGTTCTGCTCAGGCGGAACGTCCTGATAATGTTCATGTCCATAGAGCTGATGCTGAACGCGGTCAATCTGGCCTTCATCGCCCTCTCCAGACAGTTGGGATCTTTAGACGGCCAGGTCATAGTATTCCTGGTGATGACCGTAGCGGCTGCCGAGGCTGCCGTGGGATTGGCCATAATCATCTGTCTTTTCAGAAATAAAAGTAGCGTGAACGTAGATGATTTCAACCTGATGAAGTGGTAAGGCGGATTCGAACAAAGAGCTCAAGGCGCATACATAACCGGCGAACTTGATGAACTACGTTTATCTTATTCCATTGCTTCCTTTCCTCGGATTCCTGACAAACGGGCTGATTGCCCTTTCTCGGAAGTCCGAGTTCGACGTAAAGAGTCCCACCAAGAGCCTGGTGAGCTGGATAGGATGCTCCTCGGTGGGACTGGCGTTTTTGATCTCGATTGGGATTCTGTTCAAGCTCCTGGCGCTCCCGGCAGGGGAGAGGGTGATCGAGAAAGTGGCTTTCCCCTGGATTATCTCCGGCAGCTTCCACGTGGACATCGGTTTCTTGTTGGATCCCCTATCAGCAGTGATGATACTGGTGGTCAGCGGAGTGGGATTCTTCATACACGTCTATTCCACCGGCTACATGGCGGAGGACAAGGGATATGCCCGCTACTTCTCTTATTTGAATCTCTTCACCTTCTTCATGTTGATGCTGGTTTTGTCCAATAACTTCCTGCTTTTGTATCTGGGATGGGAAGGAGTGGGGCTTTGCTCCTATCTTCTGATAGGCTTCTGGCATGAAAAGAAGAGCGCGTCGGACGCGGGGAAGAAAGCCTTCATAGTCAACAGAATCGGCGACTTCGGCTTCGCTTTGGGAGTCATGCTGATCTTCTGGACGTTCGGGAGCTTGAACTTCTCCGGCGTCTTTGATAACGCCCCTCATGTTTTAGCCGCAGGAGGCGGGCTGGTCACCGTCATGACTTTGCTTCTGTTCATGGGAGCAACCGGGAAATCCGCCCAGATACCTCTGTATGTGTGGTTGCCTGATGCCATGGAAGGACCTACCCCGGTATCCGCCCTGATTCACGCTGCCACCATGGTGACGGCGGGAGTTTACATGGTGGCTAGATGTCACGCCCTCTTCATGCTGGCTCCCATCACCATGGCAGTGGTGGCAGTCGTCGGTGCAGCAACGGCCATCTACGCGGCTTCCATAGGTTTGGTGCAGAATGACATCAAGCGGGTGCTGGCCTATTCCACCATCAGCCAACTGGGATACATGTTCTTGGCCTGCGGCGTGGGAGCCTTTACTGCCGGAATTTTCCACCTGATGACCCACGCGTTCTTTAAGGCTCTCTTATTCCTCTCGGCCGGCTCGGTGATGCATGCCCTGGCGGGTGAGTTGAATATGCAAAAGATGGGCGGCTTGAAGAAATACATGCCTGCTACCTTCTGGTGTTTTTTAGCCGGAACTTTGGCCATATCCGGTATACCCCTGTTCTCCGGATTCTTCAGTAAGGACGAGATTCTTTGGAAGGCCTTCTCCAGTCCGCACGGACATCTTCTGCTGTGGGCAGTGGGAGTGTTCACCGCCGGCCTGACCGCCTTCTACATGTTCAGGTTGTTCTTCATGACCTTCCTGGGCAAATCCAGAATGGAACCGAAGGTCGAAGCTCACGCCCACGAATCGCCCAAATCCATGACCATACCGCTGATGGTTCTGGCGGTGCTGTCGGTCATCGGCGGCTACGTGGGGATTCCGCATGCTTTAGGAGGATCCAACAGGTTCGAAGAGTTCCTCTCGTCGGTGTTCGCAGGAGGTCATTCGGAGGTACACCAGGCGAATCATCATGCTCCGGCTGCGGAGTATTACCTGATGATAATCTCGGTGGTGGTAGTCGTCGTGGCCATTCTGATAGCTCATAGATTCTACCTTCGCAACCTGGAAATTCCCAAACGGCTGGCACAGAGGTTCAGCACGGCTTACCGGATACTGTTCAACAAATACTACGTGGACGAGCTGTACGACAGGGTGGTGGTCAATCCCCTGCTGAATCTGGCGCTGGTGTTGTGGAAGCAATTCGACGTTCTGGTGATCGACGGTGCAGCCAACGGAGCCGCGTTCCTGGTCAAGGCGGCTGGCGCATTCATCAGGAGAACCGAAACCGGATACCTGCGCAACTATGCTCTGTCCATGATATTCGGAGCGGTGATTATTCTGTTCTACTTCGTGTTCAGGTGAGAATATGGAAAGCCGGATTCTGACCATACTTACGTTCTTCCCGCTCTTGGGAGTTCTCT
>CAYMNI010000075.1:0-10721 GCA_964391755.1 uncultured Ignavibacteria bacterium | reverse complement strand
AAGCTGGGCTTCTGCCTGGGAGCCCAGGTCAAATACGGGCTGAAGCCCAAGCTGGATCTGGTGGGCAATCTCGACTATCAGGCGGGAAGCGTGGATGTTAAGGGGGGAGCCGGGGGGTATAGTTACGACGCGGGCGACAGCTACGATTTTACCGCTATTCTGGGAAACGTCCTGTATACGTTTTCTCCGGAAAAGAAGACCACTCCCAACGTCACCGGCGGGGTCGGCCTGTATATGGACGGAGATACCAACCTGGGGATAAACCTGGGCGGGGGAATTGAACATCTCCTTAAGAAGAACCTGACTCTGGATGCCGGTGCCCGGTTTCACATGATCTTCTCGGAAGGAGATAAGACCACCTATCTGCAGATCCGCGCCGGTTTAATGTACTACTTCGGGGTCAAATAACCAACCGATCATAGTTTCTGCCCCTAAGCCCCGGCGTGTGAGATCTCCGGGGCTTTTGGCTAACTTGGGGATTTATGGGAGCAGCCTTTCGATCTACCGTCGGCGGGTGCCGGCGCTCCCAGTGATGCAAAGGCGATTCCCAAACAGACGATTATCTCTTGACGGAGTGCGAGTTCGCTCCCCGCAAGACGGCTTCATTCTCAAAGGGGGTATCTCCCGGGAGGCGGTCATGGGCACGAAGAATCACTTTTTTCCCGTAGGATAAGGTCAAATTTCCCTTGCACTGCTTGCGGGAAGTCACTATATTTAGATGTCCATTAAAACGATATTTTTACTGTCTGATTTGGATAAAAGCACCAGAGCTTCCCGGAGAAGGGCGACCCAGCCAAGGGAAAGAATGCTGCCGAGCGGGCAGGAATGAAGGGATCGTGGTTGCGTTAAGGAAAAAACCAAGCGTCAAAGGAGAGGAAGGTGATGATCCAAAATACTGCGCGAATTTACTGCTTGCTGGGAACTCTTTTGGAGAAAGGAAGTCGTATGTCGAAGAAGTGTTTCATCTGGCTCTTTGCTGGTTTTTTTCTACTCTTTCTGGTCACCAATGCCCAGGCATTCGACAGCCAGCGTAAAGGTTTCATATTGGGGGGCGGGGCAGGACTCGGTTACACCTCATTCACTCAAGAAGTTAGCGTGGACTATGGGGGATACCACGAAAGCGTTGAATCGGACCGCGAGGATAAGGGGGGATTTATGACCGATTTCAAGATCGGTTATGCCTGGGACAATTCTTGGGCCATATACTATACCTCCAAGGTCTCCTGGTTCGGAATGGAAAACGCCCTGGGCAACGACGTAACCATCGCCAACGGCTTGGGAGCTGCGGCTGTGACCCACTGGTTCAAACCACAAGCCCCCTCCTGGTTTGTGGCCGGCGGGCTGGGATACTCCACCTGGAGCCTGCCCTTCGAAGACGATGCCCCGGATGCCTGGATTGGACCCGGCTTGTTCATGGGCGGAGGATATGAGTTCTCCAGACATTGGGGCCTGGAAGGCTATTTGGTGTGGGGAAAACCCCAAGACGAAGAGTGGGGTGTCGAAGTCAGTTCCAACACCTTTTCCTTCATGCTCACGGTGAACGTGCTGGGATACTGATCTGGAACTCTTCCGGGTTTTTTAAGAAGGCCAACTTTCAATCTATCTGTTTCGGGCGGGGTTTAGCCTCGCACGGCTTGAGGGTATCATGGAAAAGAGACATCTCATATGGATCCTTGTGGGATTGATTCTGTTCTCTCTCTGCGCCAACGCCCAAGCCTTCGATGGTCGACGCAAGGGATTTATATTGGGGATCGGCGCCGGTTGCGGCTCCCTCTCATTGACTCAAGAAGTCATTGGGGGACTGAGCCAAAGCGCCGAATCGGATCGAGAACAAAAGTTGGCAGTGGTAAGCGATTTCAAGATCGGTTATGCTTCGGATGACTGCTGGGCATTGTACTACACCTCCCAGGTTTCCTGGTTCAAGATGAAAAGATCTTTAACCAACGACGCTACTGCTGCCAGTGGATTGGGAGCTGCGGCCGTGTGTTACTGGTTCAAACCGCAAGCTCCTTCAGCCTTCATCGCCGGCGGCGCGGGATACTCCACCTGGAGCATGCCCTTTGAAGACGACGCTCCGCATGCCCGGTTGGGGCCGGGTTTTTTCGCAGGCGGAGGATACGAGTTCACCAGGCATTGGAGTCTGGAAGCTCATCTGTCGTGGGGAAAGCCAACGGACGGAGAATCGGGAACTCACGAAGGCTACGAGATCTTCTCCTTCATGCTTACCATGAACGTGCTGGGATACTGATCAGGGTTTTTAGGTATTTCTGGAAAAACCTTGCTCAGAGTCATCGAGTCGTCAAGCGGCCATCGCTGAGCGCAAAAGCCCACAGAGATGTTGCTTATCCCTGTGGGGAATCAGCTGCACACTTCCAACCGGGATTAAACTCCCGCCCGAACTGTAACTCGCTTTCATCCGGATTGGATGAGGGGTGCTTCTTTTTCTTCCCTGACGCCCGATTCCTGCCGATGGTTGGGTAAGGAGTGCAAGAGCTTGCTCTTGCGGTGTCCCGCACTGCATCCACTCGGCTGAAACCCGAAACCGCACCGGCGGTTCGGTGTACTCCCTCAATCGATGGTGTTTTCCGCCTCTTCTCCAACCCATTCCTGCCGATAGTCTCTAAATAAGTACAAACGTGGGTGGGCCGATACGGATATAAAGATTATGGGAGCCAAAACAAGCTTACGGTTCCCGCGTGATATTGACCTTGACACGCAGTCCCGGTTTTGTTATTATCGTGAATCAAAACATGTAAGGCTGCGCACGCAGTGGCCAACACCGGAGGAAAACGCCTGATGCATCCAAGCGATTTGCCCAAGCATTACAATCCCAAGCAGACCGAGGACAAATGGTATCGGTCTTGGCTTGAGTGCCGGCTCTTTCATGCAGACGTGAAAACCACCAAACAGACCCTGAGCGTGGTCATCCCGCCGCCCAACGTCACCGACGTGCTGCATTTGGGCCACGCCCTGAACAACACCCTGCAGGACATTCTGGTCAGATGGAAGAGGATGCAGGGATACGAGGTGGAGTGGCTTCCCGGAACGGATCATGCCGGGATCGCCACCCAGGTGATACTGGAGAAGAACCTGGCCAAAAAAGGCACCTCCAGGGAGAAGATCGGGCGGGAAAGATTTCTGAAGCTGGCCTGGGACTGGAAGGACAAAAACGGTGATGCCATTTTAAACCAGCTCAAAAAGATCGGATGCTCCTGCGACTGGGACAGAACCAGATTCACCTTGGATGAGGGCCTTTCCCAGGCGGTGCAGGAGGTGTTCATCCACCTTTACCATAAGGGACTGATCTACCGGGGAAACAGAATCATCAACTGGTGTCCCCGCTGCCAGACCTCGCTGTCGGACGACGAGACAGAGAGAGAAGACAAGCAAGGCTCCCTGTGGTACATAAAGTATAAAATCAAAGGCTCGGACGAGTACATCTCGGTGGCCACCACCCGGCCGGAGACCATGTTGGGCGACACCGCGGTGGCGGTCAATCCCAAAGACAAGAGGTTCGAGAAACTGGTGGGCAAGTCGGCCATTTTGCCCATCCTGGATCGGGAGATAAAGATAGTGGCCGACGACTTCGTGGACCCGGAGTTCGGCACCGGAATGGTGAAGGTGACTCCGGCTCACGATCCCAACGACTTCGAGATAGGAAAACGGCACAACCTGGAACGAATCAACGTGATGAACCCCAACGGCACCATGAACGAAAACGCAGGCAAGTTCGCCGGCATGGACCGATATGCCTGTCGTGAGGCTTTGGTGGCCGAACTCAAGAAGAAAAAGCTTTTGGAGAAAATCGAGCCTTATCAGGTGCCGGTGGCCTTATGTTACCGCTGCGACACCGAGATCGAGCCCTACCTCTCCGAACAGTGGTTCGTGAAGATGGAGCCGCTGGCAAAGCCGGCCATAGAGGCGGTTAAAAGCGGCAAGTTGAAGTTCTATCCCGAGCGCTGGACCAAGACCTACCTGTATTGGATGGAGAACATTCGGGACTGGTGCATTTCCCGCCAGTTGTGGTGGGGTCATCGCATACCGGTGTGGTACTGTCAGGATTGCAGCGAGATCATCGTGGCCAAGACCGCGCCTGCGGAATGCAGCAAGTGTAAAAGCTCGAACTTAAAGCAGGATGAGGACGTGCTGGATACCTGGTTCTCCTCCTGGCTTTGGCCCTTTTCCACTTTCGGCTGGCCGGACAAAACGCCGGAACTTGAGAAATTCTATCCCACCCGGGCGCTCTTCACCGCTTCAGAGATAATCTTTCTGTGGGTGGCCCGCATGGTCATGGCCGGATATGAATTCATGGGGAGAGAGCCCTTCTCGGACGTCTACATACACGGGACGGTGAGGGACGAGCATGGCATCAAGATGAGCAAATCTTTGGGCAACGGAATCGATCCTTTGGAGATCATCGATCAATACGGGGCGGACGCCCTGAGAACCACCATGATGCTGGTGACTCCGGAGGGACAGGATACCCTGATCGCCCGCAGAACCTTCCAGGTGGGGCAGCACTTCGCCAACAAGCTGTGGAACGTGTCGAAGTTCGTGATGACCAACCTGCCTAAGGGCTTACCGGCCGAAACCGAGTCCCCCTTGAGCCGAGAGGAGGGCAAGCTGGAGGACAAATGGATCTTGAGCCGGCTGAATCGCACCATCGGCGACGTTACCGCATTCATGGACAAATACAGATTCAACAGCGCGCTCAAGTCCCTGTACGATTTCATCTGGCACGACTTCTGCGACTGGTACGTGGAGATGATAAAAGAGAGGCTGGCTCTTCCGGAGAAAGAGAAGGATCGGGAGGTGGCCCAGAGGGTAGCGCACCAGGTGCTCAATCACATACTCCGGTTGCTGCATCCCTTCGCTCCCTTCGTGACCGAAGAAATCTGGCATCACCTGTACGATCAAAACGGCGATTGCTCTTCGGTGCTGACGGCAAGATGGCCCTCCCCCGATCAGACCATGATAGACGACGCCTTGGAGTCCACACTGAACCGGGTGCAGGAGGCGGTGACCTCCATCCGCAACATCCGGGCGGAGATGAACGTACCTCCGGCCAAAGAAGCGGACGTTTTGATCCGGGTGGACGGCCAGGACCTCCAGAAGATGCTGGAGGACAACCGGACCCACATCAAGAACCTGGGGCAGGTGGATGATCTGACCATAGGAACGCAGATCCCCAAACCCGATCACGCTGCCAGCGCGGTGATAAAGGGAGCGGAGATATTCATTCCCCTGGAAGGTTTGATTGATTTAGAACAGGAGCGTGGCAGATTGGAAAAGGAGATCGGTCGGGTGACCCAGCTTCTGGAGAAGAGCAGCAAAAAGCTGTCCAATGAAGATTTCCTCAAAAGAGCTCCCCGGGAGATCATCCAAAAGGAGAAGGCCAAGAAGGAAGAATATAGCAGGATGTTGGAGAAGCTGAACCAGAATCTGGAGGGGATCGTCGGCTGGTAGCAATCCGGAATCTCTTGTGGCGAAAGAGAATCCAACCGGACCGTCTCGTACAGCACTTAAGAAAGAGAAATCCAAGACTCGTCTTGAGGCCTTTTTTTCATCACCACATGTCCCGACCCAACCCAGCCGGAAACCGAAACCTGCCGAAAACTCCTCCTTTTTTCGGATGCATAGGACGACGCTCTCTCTTTTCACCAAGGCTCGACAAGCCAGACAATCACATTCTGAGGAATAAAATCAAGTTTCGCCTGTAAAAGGTTCCGGAAGCGAAAGGGAAATTTAACCTTAAAAGGCGGTGAGTGAAATGAGAAAACCTTCGGTATTGAAGTCGGCACATGCAAGCCTGGCATTGTCCGTAGTCGGCCTTCTGCTGTTGGGCCTTGCGCCGGCCTGGGCCGACGTGTCGGTCACCATTTACAATCAGGACCTGGGACTGATAAAGGACGTCCGGGAGCTGGAGTTTCAGAAAGGACGCAGCGTCATCCAGTTCACCGACGTGGCTGCTCAAATCGATCCCACTTCGGTACATTTCAAGCCCATCAATCCCTCCGACCAAGTCAGCATCTTGGAACAGAACTACCAGTACGATCTGGTCAGCTCCACCAAGATACTGCAGAAATACATCGACCGGGAAATCGAGCTTTTCACTGCGTCTGAAGGACCCACAGAGGAGGGCAAATCGTACAAGGGAAAGCTGCTGTCCTATTCCAACGACAACGTCACCCTGCGGGAGTCGAACGGGGCCATTCGCATAGTCCGGTTGGATGAGATAAGAGACCTTTACTTTCCCACCTTGCCTGAAGGCCTGATCACCAAACCCACGTTGGTCTGGCTGTTGGACAGCCAGGTCAGCGGAAAGAAAAAGGCGGAGGTAAGCTACTTAACCTCCGGCATCAACTGGCACGCGGAATACGTGGCGGTGGTGGACCAGCGGGATCAGAACCTGGAGCTGGCGGGATGGGTGTCTGTGGACAACCGTTCCGGCGCCACTTATGAGGAAGCCAAGGTCAAGCTCATCGCGGGAGAGGTGCACCGGGTGACGGAGGACAGGATCGCACCCCGATTGGCAAAAGGTTACGTGGCGGAAATGGCTACCGGGGCACCGCAGTTCGAGGAGAAGGCTTTCTTCGAATACCACCTGTATACGCTTCTGCGCCCGGCCACCATTAAAGACAACGAGATAAAGCAGGTCTCGCTCTTTCCTTCCACCGGAGTTCAGGTGAAGAAGATCTTCACTTACGACGGGGCCAGATACAACGATAAGGTGAGGGTGGAGCTGGAGTTCAAGAACTCCGAGGCCGCCGGGTTGGGCATGCCCCTGCCCCAGGGAAAAATCCGGGTGTATAAGGAGGACGTGGACCAAGCTTTGGAATTCGTGGGAGAGGATAAGATCGATCACACCCCCAAAGACGAGAAGGTTCGGGTGTTTCTGGGGAATGCCTTCGACATAGTGGGCGAGAGGCAGAAGGTCGATTTCAAAAAGATCAGCGATGACGTCTCCCAGGAGACATATCAGATCAAGCTCCGAAATCACAAAGAGGAAGCAGTGGAGGTGGTGATGGTGGAACACCTTTGGTCCTACAGCCAGTGGGAGATACAGGAATCCACCCTCCCCTACGAGAAAAAGGACGCCAGCACCATCGAGTTCAAGGTTCGATTGGACAAGGACCAAGAGGTGCTGTTGAACTATACGGTTAGATATTACCGTTAGCCGCACCCTATGAAAAATCGTAGACGCACCCTTCAGGGTGCGAAAAAGTCACCTCCTGCCGATGGCGGGATGGCTGCTTGGCGATCATCTTCCCTGGAGGAAGGATGAAATCATCTCAGTTTATTAAGTTTCCGGACGTTTATTTTCTCGTTGGCGTTCTGGCACTTGTTGCTCTTCTTTCCGGCTGCGGATCCAAAAATCCCGCGCTGACATCAGCCAAGATATACTTGGACCTCACTCCACCGGATTACGACAAAGCCTTGGAGCAACTCCTTCTGGCCGTGCAGAGGGACAGCACCAGCGGAGAGGCACATCTGCTTCTGGGCAGAATATACGGTGAGAAGAAGATGTACCCGCAGATGCTGGCCCAGTTCGAAAAGGTCCAAACCTGCAAGCTGAAACCGGAGCAGACAGAAGAGCTCCAGAGGCTGAAAGCACAAAAGTGGGCTGAGATACTGAATTCGGGTATCGACCTGGGACACAAGAGCAGACAGGTCGATCGGTACCAGCTCGACCTTCTGGCCGATTTCTCCAAATACTCCCAATACAAAGACAGCCTCAAAGCCATATCGCAATACGCCGAGGATGGCCACAGGCTGACTTGGGATACATACGGAACCTATGGCGAGGCCAAGCCGGCCTTAGAGCAACTGGAAAGAACGCTGGATCACCAGGCCACGGAGCGTTATCAACTGGCCATCCGGATCGATTCCAGCCGCTACGAGCCTTACGTCAATCTGGCGGCGAAATACGTGCATCAGGAAGAACCGGAAAAGGCTTTGGAATATTATGCCAAAGCTTACCGGTTGAAGCCCGACGATTCCAACGTGATGAACGACTATGCCATAACCCTGCTGAGAGTCCAGAAGTTCGAGCAGGCCCTGAGTCTATACGACAGAATCTTGGAGAAGGACCCCTCCAACGTCAACGCTCTGGTAAACGTGGCCATGATCCACGCCCAGAAGGGAGAGACCGACAAGTCGCTGGAAACCTATTCCAAGATCGTCTCCATCGACCCGGAATACATGGATGCCTACTTCAACCGGGGACTGATGTATCTGAGCCAGGCCCAGGAGAAGATGCCCGCTCTCAAAGCGTACTTGGACTCCGTGGAAAGCAACAGAAAGAACAAGGAGCTGGCTTCCCGATATCAATCGGTGTGGGAGGAGTACGATCGACTTTTTCAAAAGGCCCAAAGCGATTTTCAGAAAACCACGCAGATAGATCCCAACGACAAGGACGCGTACTTCCATCTGGGGCTTCTGTACGTGAGCCGGGCGCAGATTCAGACGGATAAAGAGAGGCAGAAGAACGACTTCGGTGAGGCCGAAGCCTTCTTTCAAAAAAGCCTGGAACTTGATTCCCGGGACGTCGAAAGCCTTAAATACCTGGGCTTCACTCTGCTGCGTCTTAAGAGGTGGCAGGAGGCTGTCCTCCCTTTGGAAAAGCTCATCGAAATGGATCCCACAGACCGGGAAGCCTGGGGCTATCTGGCCATAGCTTACGCCAATATGGGGAAAAAGGACAAGGCAGAGGAGGCATTGAAGAAATCCGCCAGGTAAACTGCGCCTATCCCTTTTTCCCTCGGTTTTCATTTAAGGAAAATCCCTGGATTGGTTTTAAAGTTGGTTGGGGGTACCCTTGCCCCGAACCGGAGTCTGCAGATAGTATACCAGGTCCTCCGAAATGCATAGCCAGCCTGTACTCGCCGACATACGCGCCGCCCGCGAACGCATAACATCACACATCAGCAAAACTCCGGTTTTCACCTGTGCCACCCTGGAAAGCATGGTCGGTGCGTCGCTTTTCTTCAAATGCGAAAACTTCCAGAAGACGGGGTCCTTCAAGTTCCGCGGCGCCTGCAATGCGGTCTTCTCTCTTTCCGATGAGGAGGCTTCACCCGGAGTTGCGACTCACTCATCCGGCAATTTCGCTGCGGCGCTGGCTTTGGCAGCCGGAAAACGGGGAATTGCCGCACGAATTGTCATGCCCTCGAATGCTCCCAAAGTTAAAGTGGATGCCGTTGAGGGCTACGGAGGCGTCATCACTTTCTGTGAGCCAACCTTAGAGTCAAGAGAGAGTACTGCCCAGAAGATCGTCCAAGAAACGGGCGCTACGTTCGTCCATCCCTACAACGATTATCGCATCATAGCCGGACAAGGAACCGCAGCGCTGGAGCTCACAGAAGAGATTCCCGACTTGGACTTCGTCCTTGCTCCCGTGGGTGGAGGCGGTCTTTTAAGCGGAACTGCGATTGCCGCGAAAGGAATCAATCCCAAGATAAAAGTCGTCGGCTGCGAGCCTGAGAATGCAGACGATGCCTATCGCTCCAAGAAAGCGGGATATATCATCCCCTCTCAAAATCCCCACACCATCGCCGACGGTTTGAGAACTTCGCTCGGCGACAAGACCTTCCCTATCATCCGCGACTTAGTGGACGACATTCTTCTGGCCACAGATAAAGAGATCGTGACCGCCATGCGGCAAATCTTCGAACGAATGAAGATCGTGGCGGAGCCGTCCGCTGCAGTGCCGTTTGCAGTCTTGCTCTCCGGTAGACTCGACGTAACTGGCAAGAAGGTAGGGGTCATCCTCTCCGGCGGAAATGTAGATTTTGGCGGATTCTTCGAAAAGCAGATGTGAGGGCTCGTTGGCAGAGGAGATTCCGTCCGTAACCTCATCCCCTCAATCCGGCGTAAAGCGTCGGGGTACCCCGATTACAGACAATAGGAGGGCTGTCGAAGGGCGGACATGCTTGATCCAAGAGACTATCTCACAGCAGAGCCGTGAACCACCAACTGCCCAGTTAGATATGCGATTTACTTCCCACTCAGGGGAACGGAAAGGCCGCGGCAGATCTTTTGAGCGAGTTTGTCCGAAATTTCAATATGGCGGGATACCGCCTCCACTGCGCCAGTCTTTGGATTGGCCCATAACGAATGCGACCGGCCTTCCCGCTTTAGATAGCAGCCATTCCTCCTGAGATGGCGAAGGAGATCGCTTCGTTTCACTTGATCTTGACCTTTTCACGTAAGGCATCTCGAGGAACGCCGCGTAAGCCATCCTTGCGTCGGTCTAGCAAAATCAAAGCGATGGCGTCTGCCAGGCTTTGTCTTGCTTCTTTCTTGGTCCTTCCCTGACCGTTTGCGCCGGGAATCTCCGGACAGTAGGCAATATACCACTTACCATCACGCTCGATAACAGCGGTAAACTCATTGGTCATCAAAGCCTCCTCGACTGGCGTTATCCAAAAAGATATACGATCCGTACATGAGAATTACGTGATGCTTCACGGGCGGGACGCATGCAGCTCGCCCGGTGAAAAAGTCTGTTATGCGAACTATGCGTCACGGACGGGAGTTGCGACGAATTAGAATCTCAAGCCACCGCAAGGAGTAGAGCACCCCGGCATACAGCTATAGGAGTGTTGTCGAAGGGTGGACATGCTTGATCCCAAAGACTATTTCACAGCAGAACAGTGAGCCACCCGCCCGTCGCTAGCGGTGGGGTACCACGGCCATCAAACTGCTTCGAACTCACCCCC
>CAYMNI010000074.1:3833-10782 GCA_964391755.1 uncultured Ignavibacteria bacterium | reverse complement strand
GTTGATGATGAAGTAGGAACCGTCCGGCCCGGCCATGTTGCCCATGGTGGTCCCGTCGATCCGCACCGAGGCGCCAGGAAGCTCTTGGCCGGTTTCGGCGTCAATCACCCTTCCCGATATCTTTCCGGTTACGCCCGCAAAGCCGGGAACGGCTGCAACCGCCAAAAGCGCCAGCCCCAGAACGCAGATGACCAAATTCTGCGAAATGCGCACCATGTGATTCACTCCTTTCTTCCTTGTCTTCCGACTATCGTTCCAACAGAAAAGCCGACTTTGACCTTCTGCCGCGCAGCCAAATGTAGTCACCTAATAACGCAACTTAGCCTTTCGTTGTCAAGATGTTTTTTGGCGGCACTTTCAAAAAATCGGTTTCGAATCACCCCCTCGGCGCGTTGAGTAATTTCCTTCTGGATTGACGACTAATTCTCTCTTTTTCTTGTCCTTACCAACTGATTTCGTCCGTCCAATTGATGCTCCTTTGCTCGCAACCCTCGCAGGCGATACCTACAGCAAGACCTTAGTGGTGGAAACAAAATCCGTACCGAAAAATTGCGAGGACAAACGTTTTGCTAAAAACGCTACTTCTCAGCTATACAACGAGTTAGAGTCGCCTGCATAGAAACGCCCAGGGAGCCTGTTTCAACGCTGACCTGCATTTCGCAGGAATCTGCGACGGCCAACGTTATTCGCTCTCTTATTCGTCTGTCAAATACTGCATTACGGGATTCGCAGGAATAGACGAATCATGCCTCTCAAAAGCAGATATCTTCGACCGACACTCTTCTCCTGATGGCGTAAGGATGTCGGCCTCACCTGCGCAGGTTCCATTGATCGGAGCCGTATTTGTCCCGGGCCAATCTCCGCGCCATCTGCAGTTCATTCTCCCGGACCGTCGAGGTCTCCATCCGGCAACCCCAAGTCTTCTCGAAGCCCTTCCTGAAAGCACGGGTCATCTCTTCAGGTGATACCTTCCTTCCCAGCAGGGCGTCCAGGTGTGTGGATTTCTCCGAGAGTTCTCTTTGGAGCTGGTCAGTCGAGCCTTCGTCCGGCAACAGCTCGGCCAGTTGGCACTGGCCCTTTCCCAGGGGGATGGAACCGTGCTGGATGAAACTCTCCTTCATCCGTTGACCGGATCGCAGGGAAAACCTTCTCTGGGCACTCCCCATCAGCTTCCTTCCGTCTGCGGTCAGCTCATACCTGGAGCTGCTGAGAAAACAAGGAACCGAAAACCCGGCGGAGACGGAGGTGAGCCTGGTTTCCGCAGACGGTCTGACCCATTCTCCTTGAATCCCCAGGACCCGGAGAAATTCCAAAAGAGCCCGGCTCAGCTTACGGTAAGTGTCTTGTACGTTTTCCCCCAGCTCGGGAGAGTCGGAGGTGGAGGCACATACGCTGTAGGTGATCTCGTCCTGGTGCAGCACCGCCCTGCCGCCGGTGATTCGTCTGACCACATCCACCCCCCTCTCTCGACACTTTCGAAGGTCCACCGCCCTCTTCGTCGACTGAAAATATCCCAAAGACACTGCCGGAGGATTCCACTGATAAAGGCGAAGAACCGGAGTAGAGGCACCCTGCTGGCACGAGATCAAAAGCGCCTCGTCCAAGGCCATGTTGAAAAAGCCGTCGCTTGCCCCGGAGAAAATCATGCGCCAGGTCTTCATGTTCCGGGATCACCCTCGGGAAGGAGCTTGATTCCGATTGCGTTGATCCTTGAGGATGGCGTCGACATTCTCCAGAGCCATCCGGGCGGCTTTTTGCTCCGCCTCCTTCTTATTTCTCCCCACGCCCTGGCCGACGTTTTTCCCTCCCACCGTCACGGCGATGGTGAATCTCTTGCGGTGATCCGGACCCCGCTCCTCAAGCACCTCGTATCGCGGCAGTCCCAGGCCCAAAGCCTGCATGTATTCCAAAAGCTCGCCTTTGTAATTGTGCAGGGTCTGGTCGGTGGTGATCTCCAAGTATTTCTTCAGTATCTGGTTCTCGATCATGCGCTGTGCCGGATTAAGTCCGCCATCTAAAAAGACGGCACCGATGACCGCCTCATATGCATCCGAGACGATGGAGCTTCTCTCCCTTCCCCCGGATTTTTCCTCGTCCTCGCTCAGATTGAGGAAGCTGCCCAGCGAGATGCACTTGGCCATGCGGCTTAGGTTGGCTTCGCTGACCAGGGTGGATTTGAGCTTGGTCAAGTCCCCCTCGCTTTTCTCCGGGAAGCGCTCGAACAAAAATCGACTGGTGACCATGCCCAGAACCGAATCGCCCAAAAACTCCAGCCGCTCGTTGGCTCTTAATCCTTCGTTCTCCGGGCTGTGAATGTATGATCTGTGAGTGAGCGCTCGCTCCAGAAGTGCGGGACGGGTGAAGCGATATCCCAACTTCTTCTCCAGCTCCCGGTACCTCTTGAATCTCCTCCTGGCGAACAATCCTCCCAGGAATTTAGGCAGCAAAGGTGGCATAGGCAATCGGGCTAAATGAGAATTGAGAATCGGGTTTAGGTCAATTCAGGCTGTCATGTCTCTTGTACATTCGTGTTTTGACGGACGGCTGCTCCCAGCCAGCTCCGGGCCGAGGACTGTGGCAAACATCGTCTGGATCGATTCTTGATGTCTGAGCGGTCATGGCTGGCAAGGCTTGCCGACCCACGATTCTGCGAAATCCGCGAGTTAAATGCAGTAGCCGCTCTTAAGCGGATCGAAAGGCAGAGCGCCAGAGGCGTCGACTTGACAGGATTCGCCTTTCCGTCATCTGTTCCGGATCAAGGAACGAACTTCCTGACGGCGATGCAGATGTTGTGACCACCGAATCCGAAGGAGTTGCTTATGGCCACATTGACCTCAGCCTCACGCATTTGATTGGGCACGTAGTCCAGATCGCATTCCGGATCGGGAAACTCGTAGTTAATGGTGGGATGCAACACTCCTTCTCGTATGGACATGACGGTGGTAATCAACTCCACCGCCCCACCAGCTCCCAGCAGGTGCCCGACCATGGACTTGGTGGAACTGACCGGAATATGCTTGGCCCTCTCTCCAAACGCCGCCTTGATGGCCTGCGTCTCGGTCACATCGTTTAAGCCGGTGGAGGTTCCATGGGCGTTGATGTAATCGACCGAATCCGGGGTCAAACCCGCGTCTTCCAAAGCCAGCCGCATGGCCCTGGCCGCTCCCTCGCCTCCGGGTGCCGGGGCGGTGATGTGGTATGCGTCCGCCGTACACCCTACGCCCGCCATCTCGGCCAAGATATGAGCATCTCTTCTTTGAGCGTGCTCCAGACTTTCCAGAACCAATGCCCCCGCCCCTTCGGACATAACGAATCCATCCCTCTCTTTATCAAAGGGACGGGAGGCTCTGTCCGGCTGGTCGTTGCGCGTGGAGAGGGCCCGGGCGGAACAGAATCCGGCTAAAGCTGCGGGCGTGATAGAGGCCTCGGCTCCCCCTGTAATCATCACATCCGCCTCTCCTCTCCGGATTATCTTAAAGGCGTCGGCAATGGCATGGGCACCGGAGGAACAGGCGGATACCGTGGCGTGGTTGGGACCCTTCAGATTCAACCGCATGGAGATCAACCCGGCGCACATGTCGATGATCATCATGGGGATGAAGAACGGGCTGACCCGACCGGGACCCTGGCTTAAGAGAATGGCATGCTGCTTCTCGAAGGTCTCTATGCCTCCGATTCCGCTCCCCACCACCACCCCCGCCCTTTCTGGTTTCAGAGATTCCGGGATTAGTCCCGAGTGAGCGAAAGCCTGATGGGCACAGGCCACGGCATATTGCTGGACCAAGTCCATCCTTCGGGATTCCTTCTTTTCCATGTATACGGAGGAGTCAAATCCCTTGACCTCTCCTACGATCTGGGAGGAAAACAAGCCGGGATCGAATCGGGTTACCCGGGCGATGCCGGAGACTCCGTTTTTGGCATTGGCCCAAAACTCCTCCAGCGTATTGCCGATGGGGCTGACTACTCCCATGCCCGTCACCACCACCCGATGGGAGGGAACAACGGAAACATTCATAAACGACCTCTCAACTCTGTTCTTTGGGAGCATGAGCCTCTATATAATCGATGGCCTGTCCCAAGGTTGTAATCTTCTCCGCCTCCTCGTCCGGGATCTCGAACTTGACTTCGGGCGTGCTGAATTCCTCCTCTAACGCCATGATCAGCTCCACCGTATCCAGCGAGTCGGCTCCCAGATCGTCCACGAATTTCGCCTCACCGGTAACCTGGTTCTCCTCCACCCCCAACTGATCCATTACGATCTTCTTGACTCTCTCTTCGACAGACATGCTCAACTCCTCCTCAGTGTTTTATTAGTTTCAATCTCGATTATCTTCTCTCCAGCACTTCCGTCCGTGGTGAGGAATCCGCCTGACGAACTCGACATCATCCGGTTGGGCTTTAAATCAAAAGCCGTCCGGGCCTGCTTTTTTGGGGACGCATCTTACATCAGCAATCCGCCGTCCACTTGAATCACCTGTCCGGTGATATAGTCCGCCTGATCCGAGACCAAGAACGCCACCAGGTGGGCCACCTCCTCCGGCCGCCCCACCCTCTTCAGGGGGATCAAGCTGAGGAACGCATCTTTGGCCGCCGGTGGAAGACCCTCGGTCATGGCCGTCTGGATATACCCGGGAGCTACGGCATTCACGGTTATCCCCCGAGACGCCAGCTCCTTGGCAGCGGTCTTGGTCAAGCCGATCAGCCCCGCCTTGGATGCGGCATAGGCCGATTGCCCCGGGTTCCCCATCAGTCCGATGACCGAGCTTAAGTTCACGATCCTCCCGGATTTCTGTTTGATCATCACCTTGGCCGCACTCCTGGTGAGGTTGAAAGCGCCCTTGAGGTTCACCCTGATTATCTGATCCCAGTCCTGCTCACCGGTTCGGATCAACAGATTGTCCTTGCTGATTCCCGCATTGTTCACCAGAACGTCCAACGTGGAAAACCTGCCCACGACGTCTCTGACCAGTTGTTCGGCCTGGGAGGAATCCGACACGTCCACCTGAAAAGCCACCGCCTTCATCCCGCCGCCGGTCAACTCCTCAGCCGTAGCCAGAGCTAAATCCTGGTTTACATCCGCGATGACGACGTTGGCCCCCTCTTGAGCCAGCCTCTGCGCAATGGCTTTTCCGATGCCCTGGGCCGCTCCGGTCACCAGGGCCGTCTTTTTTTCCAGATTCATTTCCCTGTGATTTCGTTCGCTCTCCGGTTGAGGCGCTGCCTTATATGCTGCCCACCTTCACCATCTCAGCGAACTTCTCCAAATCGGATAGCTTGTCTATCCCCGCTTGTCTGGTGTCCTTAAAAGATCTCTTGAGCAATCCCTGCAAGACTTTTCCGGGCCCTATCTCCACGAAGCTGCTCACCCCTTGTCGGTACATGTACTGCATGGACTGGTACCACAGGACCGGCATGGTTATCTGGTCCGTAAGCAGTTGTTTGATTTCAGAGGGATCAGTTACCGCCTGGGCATTGACGTTGGCCACCACCGGGACCGCGGACCTGGCCACCTTTAGCTTTTCCACCACCGGTTTGAACCTCTCCTGGGCCGGGCGCATGAGTTCGGAGTGAAAGGCTCCTGCTACCTCCAAAAGCATGGCTCTTTTCGCTCCCCTCTCCTTGGCCAGTTGGGCGCCCTTCTCCACCGCTCTTCGTTCGCCGGAGATGGCTATTTGGTCTTGGGAGTTGAAGTTGGCCGGCTGGATGATGCCGTAGCTGGAAGCCTCCCGGCAGATGGAGAGGACCTCTTGTTTTTCCAACCCGATGATCGCCGCCATGGTTCCGTCGCTTGTGCGGCAAGCCTCCTGCATGAAAAAGCTGCGGTTTTTCACAGCATGCAGACCGTCTTCAAAAGACAAGGCGCCTGAGGCCACCAGAGCCGAATACTCTCCCAGGCTGTGGCCGGCACAGAATGCAGGCTCAAGTTTTTGATCTTTCATCAAGGTCCACAGCGCCACGCTGTGTACGAAGATGGCGGGCTGAGTGTGCTGAGTCTGCACCAGCACCTCGGCCGGCCCTTCGAAGCATATCTTTGCCAGATCGAAACCCAGTATCTTTTCTGCCTTGGAATAAAGGTCTTTGACCACAGGATGCGAGTCGTAGAGGTCTTTCGCCATCCCCACGTATTGCGCCCCCTGTCCCGGAAAGAGAAATGCGACCTTATCCATGATTCTCCGTAACGGCTTCCTCTATGTCAAACCGCTCTTTCAGCCCTGCCATCGCAACCTGTTTGCCCTCTCTGCCAAGAAGACTATAACCCGTTGTGCGCTACCACTTTATCACCGCGGAACCCCAGGTGAACCCGGCTCCGAATGCGACTAAGACGGTGTTGGAGCCCGGTTTTATCACTCCGTTTTTCCTGGCCTCGTCTAAGGCGATGGGAACCGACGCGGCGGAGGTATTCCCGTAACGGTCGATGTTGACGTACACCTTGTCCATGGAGACCTTCAGTCTTTTCGCCAGCGCCTCGATGATCCTGATATTGGCCTGGTGCGGTATGAGAAGGTCGATGTCCTCGGAGGTCAATCCCACCTCTTGGATGATATGCCTGGCTGCCGAGTCCATGGCCCTGACTGCGGATTTGAACACCTCGTTTCCCTGCATGGTGATGTAATGCTGCTTTAAATCGAAGTTCTCTTTGGTCAGCGGCGTTTTGGATCCCCCCAGCGGGATGTGCAACAGGTTCGCCAGAGAACCGTCTCCCGACAGGAAGGTTCCCAGAATTCCCTCATCCCCGGTGGTAGCGGATACCACTGCAGCTCCGGCTCCATCACCAAAAAGAACGCAGGTATTCCGGTCTTCCCAGTTGGTGATCTTGGAGAGGGTCTCCACCCCGATCACCAAGACGTTCTTGTATTGACCTATGGCTATGAACGCAGACGCGATGGAAAGGCCGTAGATGAATCCGGAACAGGCCGCTGCGATGTCCATAACTGCTGCATTCTTGGCC
>CAYMNI010000074.1:0-3823 GCA_964391755.1 uncultured Ignavibacteria bacterium | reverse complement strand
ATAGTCATTCTTCGCCCCCAGAGTAAATTTCTCGCCCGCGAAGATAAGCTCCTGAAGCTCGAAATTGCGGGTGTACCTGCCATCCAGAGTCAAACTGGGCAAAGCCCCGGAACGGGCCTCGGTTATCTCCCCCTCCGCCTTAAGCTTGTCCTGCAGAATGCAGGCGGTGGAGGGCAGCACGTAATCCGGGGTGACCGTTCCCACAAGGATCAAATCTATCTGCTCCGGCTCCAGGTTGGCCTCTTTCAGCGCGATCTTGGACGCCTCAAAGGCTAAATCGGACGGACCGGTGCCGTTCTCCGATATTCTTCTCTGCTTTATTCCGGTACGGGCAGTGATCCACTCGTCGGAGGTCTCCACCATCTTCTCCAGATCGGAATTGGTCAGGATTCGAGAGGGGGCGAAAGATCCCGTGCCGGTGATCTTGGAGTTCATTCTTTTATGCATCTAACCTCTTCTCTCTCCTTGAAAGCATGCATGATGCGTTGGTTTACTTTCTGTTCCACCATCTGGGTGGCCAGCCTCAGGGCGTTCTTGATGGCTTTGGGCGAGGAGTCGCCGTGACAGATGATGCAAACTCCGTTTAGCCCCAGAAGCGGAGCGCCGCCGTATTCGGCGTAATCCAATACCTTCCTCAAATCTCTGATGGATACCTTTACCAGAAAAGCTCCCAGCCTGAAAAGCAGACTCTCCCTGACCCTCTTTTTGACCAATGCGGTTAAGAATCCGTCGATGCTCTCGGTGAACTTCAGCATGATGTTCCCCACGAACCCATCGCACACCACCACATCGCAGGTGCCCCTCAGGATGTCCCGTCCCTCTACGTTGCCGATGAAGTTCAGCGAGTGATCCTCGCTTAGAAGCTTGTGCGCCACCTGGGTGACCTCGTTCCCCTTGGTGCTCTCCTCCCCGATAGACAGGAGTCCCACACGCGGATGTGGCTTCTTGAAAACCAGGTCGGTATATATGGAGCCCATCACCCCGAATTGATATAGATTTATGGCCTTGCATTCTGCATTGGCTCCCACATCCAGAACCACCACGATCCCCTTTTCGGTGGGGACAAGTGAGGCGATGGCCGGACGATGAATGCCTTCCATTCTTCCCAAGGTCATGAGCGCATGGGCCATCACTGCTCCGGTGTTTCCCCCGGAGATGAAGGCGTCGGCCCGGCCTTCCTTTTGCAGCTTGATCCCCACGGCGATGGAGGAATCTCTCTTCTTCAGGCTCTCCACCGGGTCCCCGTCCATGAGAATTCTCTCTGTGGCGTGCTGGATTAGCAAAGGCGCATCCCCAGCCTTCAGGCGGGAAAGCTCGGATTGGATATTCTCCTTATCCCCCACCAGAACCATCTGGAAGTTTCCGTGGTTCTCCCGGTGTGCCCAGACGGAGCCTTCCACCACCGAGGCCGGGGCCGAATCCCCACCCATGGCGTCCACTGCTATTATGGCTCTGCCGTTATGCTTCAATTGCTACCACCTCAGCGCTTAATGTGCCGGGTATTAGACCTCCGATTTCCGGCCGAGCTGGTTAGGTTTCCTTGGGGGTTATCGCCTGTCTTCCCTTGTAGTACCCGCAGTTGGGACAGATGCGATGGGGCAACTTAGGTTGATGGCAATTCGGGCATTCAACCACGTTGGGAATGGTAAGCTTCCAGTGGGTTCGCCTCTTGGCGCCGCGTGTTTTGGAGTGTCTTCTCTTGGGTAACGGCATCTTGTTTCCTCTCTAATTCCGGTGAGAGTCGCCGCCTTCGTCGCCTACCCTTAAGCCATCCATCCTTCAGGTAGCTTCTCCGGCAGTCTAAGACTGCTCTCGCGTCTCTCTCACTCCGTAACGTTGGTTTCTTCGGTCAGCAACTTGAGTTTAAGACTTGTTCTTTAGCAAACCTCTCAATTGATCCCACCGGGGATCGACGCCGTCCCTTACGCAGCGGCACCGGGATCGGTTCAGATCGGTACCACACAGGGGACAAAGTCCTTTGCAGTCTTCTGAGCAGAGCGGCTTGAAGGGCAGGGACAAGAGTATGGCTTCCCGCACCAGATCGTCGATTTCGAAATCCGTAGCAGCCGGGTCCGCCAGAAAGTAACCATCCTCCTCCGATGCCTCCTGCTTTGGCTCTCCGGAAAGGTCTACAACGAAAACCAGATCGGAGCACAGATTCTGTTGGTATTCCTTCAGACAGCGAGAGCACTCCAGTTGCACCCCGGCTCTGGTCTTTCCCCTGCAGATCAACTGGTCCTGGCTTTTGGTGATGGTCAATTCCACCGTCACCGGGTCCTGGAAGGACGCTCCCTCCGCCTGCAGTCTTAAGGCTTCCGGACTCTCCTTGAGGCTCTGCTTCTCGCTGAAATCCTCTGAGGTTCTTCTCAGCTCTATTTTCATCGCGGTCAATATTAACCAAAAGGCCGATGGTTGTCAAGACAAAAAACGCCCCGCCCCGCCACCCTCAGCCTTAGACGAAACTTGTATACGCCCGGCGGGCGGAGACGTTTGGGGTAAGGTAGGTCCCCTTCCTGCCGAACACCTGATATGGAGGCTGCACGCCCGGCGCGAAATTAAGGAAAGCCGTGGGATGATCATAAGCCAGAGGTGCCTTTTGCCGGCGCTGTTTGTTCTTGCTTTTTGCCGGATTTTGGTTACCTTAGGAAGGGCTGTTGAAAATACCATACTGTCTTACACTACTGGCCATGATTGTATTTGCCCATGCCCTTCTCATCCCAAGATGGAGGTAAAAAAGTGCGCCGAATCATAAGCTTAGTTTTGATGCTGTCGGTGACGTTTTGTCTGGCGGCGAAAATCAACTCGGAGGATGATCCCACAATAGCCGAGTTGGAGAAGATAATCGCGGAGTGCGAAGATCCCTTGAAGGTTCCCCCGGGCATCTTCAAACAGATCAAGATGCTGCAGGGAGTAGGTTCCCGTCCCGATTCGAAAACGCTCAGGGCGGTGAAGGACGAGGGGTTGGTTCACGTGTTCGTCGATTCGGTGGTATACCCGTCCATCCAAACCAACCTGGATCAATTCGTGCTGGACCTTCAAGCAGACGGCTACTCCGTGGTGCTTACTACTCCCTGGAACCAGACGCCCGAATCGATCCGGGCAACTTTGCAGTCGGAGTATGCTTCATCCGGGCTGGTGGGAGCCATATTTGTCGGAGACGTGCCAGCCGCCTGGATGGAGACCTTCATCTATTACCGCTCCCATTTCCCCACCGACTATTTCTATATGGACCTAAACGGAACCTGGTACGACTACGACGCCGACGGCTTCTACGACGACTGCGACGGCAGCATAGAGCCGGATATCTGGACCGGAAGAATAACGCCGTCCGGCTGTATGTTCGGGGATGAAATCCGGCTTCTGAACCAGTATTTCGAGAAGAATCATGCCTATCGAACCGGCAGTCTGACTCTTCCCGATCGGGCTTTGGGATACCTGGAGTGCACCTGGTATCCCCAGATGGAGACCTACTTGAACTGGGTTTACGACGACGTGACTTTCGTCGACGACGAAGACGGCACCACCGCCTTGGATTACAAGTACCGGCTGACTCAAGGCTACGAATGGGTCCATCTTCTGGCTCACTCCTCACCCTGGGGAAGTACTTTCTACCTGCATAACGAAACATACGGAGGAGGGAGTGTTTTCAGCTACGAGATGCCCCCTCTGAATCCCCAGGCCAACTTCGTGGTATTGAACGCCTGCTCCAACGCCAAGTACACCGAGACCGATAACCTGGGGCAATCCTACCTGTTCGGAAGCGAGCACGTTGTGGCCATCATCGGAGAGACCAGGATCATGTACGGCAATGACTTCGAAGACC
>CAYMNI010000073.1:0-10932 GCA_964391755.1 uncultured Ignavibacteria bacterium | reverse complement strand
CAACTGGACGCCGGCGAAGATCTTTTTAGGCGATGCCGGCAGCATGTTCAACGGTTTCATCCTGGCCTGTTTGGCCATTCTCTTTGCCCGGGAGAATACCTCCTATCCCTCCCTTTTGGTTCCGGTCATAATTCTGAGTTACCCCATATTCGACATCTCCTTCGTGACCTTGATCAGATTGAGAGAGGGTAGAAAGATTTACGTGGGCGATTACAATAACTCGCCTCGGAGAATCGCAGCTCTGGGTATGCAAAATACCCGGGTGGTGCTGTGGATTTACTTCATCTGCTTCCTGCTGGGCAGCCTGGGGGTTCTTCTACATTTTTATTTCGAGTCTCCCATAAGAATGTTGGTGACTGTTTTCGTCTGGCTGTTTCTGGTCATATTCGGGGTGCATCTTCAGAGAAATTTCGTCAACGTACGAGAAAAACTCATCCTGGTGTTGTCTGACGTAATCATGATCAACGGGACGTTTCTATTTTTCTTGTGGGTGAAGTTTCATTCCGGCCTTTTCTCCAACCAGTGGAGCATCCCCCTCTCCGAATATGTCGCCCCGGCCGTGTGGATCACCATCTTCTGGATAAACCTGTTCGCCGTACTGGGACTCTATGAGGTCTCCGGTGACTCCAGATTCAGAGACGAGTTAAAAGCCGTGGCCAAAGCAGTTGCCCTGGGAATTATCCTGTTTTTGGTGCTGACTCTCGACCCTTCATACTTATTTGTCAAATCCTGGGTTCTGCTTTTCATATATGCCCTGTGCCTGACGGTTGGTCTGCTTTGGGGGCGAGGCCTTGTGGCTTATCTTGCGCAAAAGCTCCACTTTCTTGGACTGCACATACGCAGGGTCATAATCGTGGGAACAGGAAGAAAGGCTCAGAGTTTGTTTGAGAGACTCTCCGGCAATCCCGGGCATGGTTACCGGGTGGTCGGATTCGTGGAAGCATACGGAGGATCTTCCCCGTCCGATTCCCCCCTCCAGCCGCAAAGCATCCTGGGAGACATGGACGATCTGGATGAGATAGTCAGAGAAAACAGAGTGCAGGATATCCTGATCGCGGTTGAGCCGGAGTGGAAAGGTTCCCTGCAGGAGATCATGAACTCCGTCCACAACCTGGAGGTCTCCTTCAAGGTGACCTCCGGGTTGGACCATCTTGCCAGGAGTCATCATGTCCTCCCCCTTCGCACGGAATGTCTGTCGAGGATCTTCCCCAGCCAGATGAGAACCTGGGAATGGCTCATCAAACGAATCCTCGACGGGCTGATTTCCTTTGCGCTTCTGATCCTGTTTTCGCCGCTGTGGATGGTGATTGCCCTTGCCGTTTCACTGAGATTCGGAAAGAGTCCTCTGGTGAAACGCAGATATGTGGGAAAGATGCAGAGGCCGCTTGAAATCTACAGCTTCCGCGTCTTTGCGGACAGTGAGGAGGTAGGTGAGCCGAAAAAGGAATACGGCCATCATCTGACCGTTATCGGAAAACTCCTCAGGAATTCGGGCTTGGAGAAAACCCCGGCCTTGATTAACATTCTGAAGGGACAGATGAGCTTGGTCGGACCGGAGCCGTTGTCACAGGAGACATTTAACAATCTGTCAAACACTCTGCCTCTTTTGCCGAAGAGATTTAATGTCAAGCCCGGTCTGTTCAGCCTGGCTAAGGTAAGGTCGAGGGTCGGGAATTACGCGGAGGCAGATCAGGATCACCTCCGAGACGACCTGTTCTACATGGAGAACATGTCCTTGCTTCTTGACCTGCGGATACTCCTCAAACGATTGGCCTCTCTCTTCGGAGGGTAGTATATACAAAAGAAGGGATACTCTATGCTGGATATGAAGTTCATCAGAGAGAATTCGGATAAGGTGAAACAAGCCATACTCAACAAAGGCGAGAAGGCAGACTTGGATTTGCTTTTGAGCCTGGACGAAAAGAGAAGGAGTCTGCTGGGCCAGGCTGATGAGTTGAAGCACGAAAGGAACGTGGTCTCCGAGAACATCGCACGGATGAAGAAGGAGAAAAAGGACGCCGGTTCGGTAATAGCGGAGATGAGGAAGGTTTCCGAGCAGATAGGTGCTCTGGACGATGAGCTGAGGCAACTGGAGGAGAAGATCAACGGCCTTCTTCTGACCATTCCCAATATACCGCATGAGTCGGTTCCGGTTGGTGCGGACGAGGACGCAAACGTGGTGACAAAAACCTGGGGAGAGCTTCCCCAATTCGATTTCGAGCCTCGCCCACACTGGGAATTGGGGCAGATTTTGGGCATTCTGGACCTCCCCAGAGCCGCCAAGGTGACCGGAACCGGATTTCTGGTCTTAACCGGAAAGGGCGCCAGGCTGCAAAGGGCGTTGATCAACTTCATGTTGGATTTACATGTCAAGAAGCACGGATATACGGAAGTCTTGCCTCCTTTTGTGGCCAACCGGGCCAGCATGACCGGCACCGGGCAGTTGCCCAAACTGGAAGAGGACATGTATCTGTGTGAGAAGGACGATCTGTTCCTGATACCCACGGCGGAAGTTCCGGTGACCAACCTGCATCGTGAGGAGACTTTCAAGGAAGAGGACTTGCCGACTTATTACACTGCCTACACTGCCTGTTTTCGGCGAGAGGCGGGAGCTTACGGAAAAGATACCCGGGGCATGATTCGGGTGCACCAGTTCGACAAGGTGGAGATGGTCAAGTTCGTCAAGCCGGAGACCTCATACGATGAATTGGAGACTCTGCTTCAAAACGCGGAGGAGGTGCTTCAACTCTTGGGCCTCCCCTACCGGGTGAGGGTGCTCTGCACCGGAGACTTGAGCTTTGCCGCAGCCAAATGCTATGACATCGAGGCCTGGTGTGCAGGACTGGGTAACTTTCAAGAGGTGTCCTCTTGCAGCAACTTCGAGGATTTTCAGGCCAGGAGAATGCAGCTTCGGTTCAGACCCAAAGGCGGAGGAAAGCTCCAGTACGTGCATACCCTAAACGGCTCCGGCATGGCCCTGCCCAGAACCATGATCGCCCTTCTGGAAAACTACCAAACAGAAAGGGGAACGGTAATAGTACCCGAAGCCCTCAGATCATATATGGAAGGTATGGAGGAGATAACATAGTTCGACGAAACTATATGTCACGGCAGGTTGGGTTTAGCGAAACGAACACGAAAGGATTTCATAGTAGATGAAGAAAATGACCTCACCCCCTTTCGTCCCCCTCTCCTTTTGTAGGAGAAGGATCAAGGGTGAGGATAACAAAAAGGCATTCTTTCACCCTCCCTTTCATTCCCTCCCATCAAGGGAGGGAAAACCAAAGATTACTTATGCCCAAGCGAAAAGAAAGATATCTCGGCAGCCAGCACGAGTGGCCTTTGTGGTTTAAGGGCTTTCTGGTGTTCGGCGTGGTTTTGATTGCGGGAGTGTTCTTCTTCTACACCCAGACTATCATCTCGCAGATCAAGGAAAACTCCCGCAGGACCATGCAAACCTACGCCAGGTTATGGCAGCAAGCGGCCTCTGCTCCTGCCAGTGGTGCGGAGATAGACGTGATCTTCGAGGAGATCATTCAGAAAAGCGACTTCCCCATAGTTGTAACCGATGCCCAGGGGAATCTTCAGGCTTGGCGGGGAGTGGAGGTGGAATGGGACGACACCACTTATATCAGCAGAAAAAAGCTCAAAGAGATGGCACAAGGGATGGACAAACACAGACAGCCCATCCCCATATATTTCGGCACCAGGCAGGAGGTGATAAATTACTTACACTACGGGGACCCTGCCATGATCTCCGATTTGAGGTTGATGAGCTTCGTCGAGATAGGACTCTTAACCTTGTTCGTATTGATAGCTTTCATCACTTTCAGAAACATCAAGATGGCGGAGCAACGCACCATCTGGGTGGGAATGGCAAAGGAGACGGCTCATCAACTGGGAACCCCCATATCTTCTCTTCTGGGATGGCTGGAGCTGATGAAGGCTAAATGCGAGTCCGGCGGGCAGAAGGACGAAGACGACTCCCAGTTGACGCTAAAGCAGATAGCCGACAGGGTGGCGGTCGACCTGCGCCGATTGGGGAAGATAGCCCACCGCTTCGAGCAGATAGGATCCGTGCCGGAATTGAAGCCAATCGATCTGAACGCGGTGGTTTCCGAGGCCACGGCCTACTTCAAGCAGAGGCTTCCTCACAACGGCTCCGGCGTGGTCATAAGGGACAACCTGGGAGAGTTGGTGCCGACCAAGGCCAACGCGGAGCTGATGAGTTGGGTGGTGGAAAACCTTCTGAAAAACTCGCTGGAGGCGGTGAATCCCAGGGGAGGGGTGATAGAGGTGTCCACACATCTGGATGGCCAAAAGAAGATGGTCAACATCGAGGTGAGTGACAACGGAAGAGGAATCCCCAACCGTTTACAGAAAAAAATATTCAAACCCGGATATACCACAAAGAAGAGAGGCTGGGGATTGGGATTATCGCTGGCAAAAAGGATCGTGGAGGAATACCACCTGGGCAAAGTCTTGGTTAAGGAGTCCGTCCCCAACCAGAGAACCACCTTCTGCGTGAACCTGCCCGTCGAGTGAAACCCAAACCGTCCCAGCTCACTTCTCCCCCAACGGCTTCCCCAATATTTCAGGTGCTTTTTCTGTATAAACAATCGATGGACGAAAACAGTTCTCAGAATATGCTCACGCTGCTTGGTCTTAACCTCCTCCTCAAGAAAGAGAGCATGAAAGCCTTCGCTTAAATGACCAGAAAAGACCTGTATCTTGTTTGCCTTTCCGCCGTTTTGTTCAGCGCGGCCTTTCCTCCTTCACCCTTCGGATTCTTAGCATATGTCTCTTTGGTCCCCTTGATGTTGGCCCGGGACAACAAACGCCCGGGCTCGGCCTTGGGCCTGGGGTATTTGTTCGGCCTGATCTAAAATACGCTTCTGCTTTTCTGGGTGGGGTGGGCGACCGTGGGCGGGACCATCGCTGCGTTGGTGCTCCTCTGCCTGTACACGGCCTTTTTGTGCTGGCTTTATTCCTTCCTCCAGAAGAGGTGGTCCGAGTCGGCGGTGTTTTTCTTTCCGATCATGTGGGTGGCCATGGAATACGCCAGGTCGCTGACCGAGATGTCGTTTCCCTGGCTCAATCTGTCGTACACCCAGACCTACTATCTCAAGTTGATTCAGTACGCCTCCCTGTGGGGGAATTACGCCGTATCCTTTTGGGTTTTGTTCCTCAATCTGGTGGTCTACCTTTTCATTCGGCGCAGGACCGGCTGGAAGACGGCAACCGTAATCTTTGCATTTCTGATCGTCATGCCTTATATTTATGGAACCTGGGCCACCTCCGGCAAGATCGACGCAGAGGAAATCAGAATCGCCCTGCTTCAGGGCAACCTGGAGCCGGAAATCAAGTGGGATGAGGACCTTTTGGACTACAACATCCAAACCTACGTCGAGATGAGCAGGCAGGCGGCCCGAGAGGGGGTGGAGCTGATCATCTGGCCGGAGACCGCTGCCCCCTGCAACCTGGCGGCAGAAAAGTTCTATTTAGAAAAGGTGCAGAACACTTCCGATGAACTGAACACACCCCTGCTGGTGGGAACCAACGACTACCAGGTGCAGTCGGATGGCAGCATCGAATACTATAACTCCGCATTCCTCTTCACGCCCCATGGTGGATATCCTATGGTGTACAACAAGATTCATCTGGTGCCGTTCAGCGAGAAGCTGCCGTATGACGAGCATCTGGGCATCACCAAGAGGATTCAGTTGGGGCAGTCGGATTTCTCCAATGGAAAGGATCTGACCATCTTCCGGATACCCCAGGGAAGTTTCGCCACCTTAATCTGCTTCGAATCGGTCTATCCCGGGCTGGTCAGAAAATTCGTCAATCGGGGGGTCAACTTCCTGGTGAACATAACCAACGACGGCTGGTTCGGAAAAACCCACGGGCCGTTTCAACATGCTCGAATCGCCGTATTCCGGGCGATAGAAAACCGGATAGCCATCGCCCGCTGTGCCAATACCGGCGTATCCATGTTCATCGATCCTTACGGCCGGGTAAGAAAACCCACGAGAATCTACGTGAGAGATATAATCATCGATTCGATTCCCATGAAAGGGAAGGAAGCAGGGGGCTGGAACGCAAAAACCTTTTATGCCCGATATGGAGACTGGTTTGCCCAAGCCTGCCTGCTGATTGCCTTTGTGGCCACCCTGACTGCCCTGGTGCGGAAGTATCCGACCGGCTAAACCGGACTTTGACACTATGAGATCGAAGACCATCATGAGAAAGACCTCTCTGGCGGCACTGCTCGCACTTATCATTCCTATCGGCTCCTGCTTAGCCGCTCAGGGAGATTGGACCACATTTACCAACATGAATGAAGTCAACCAGGTGCTGCTCCAGGGAGATCGACTCTGGTGTGCCACCACCGGTGGCGTGGCGGTGATGAACACCGGCGATGGAGGCATAAGCAAGCTCACCAGAGGAGAGGGGCTGGGGGGGAACTACCTGTACGCTCTGACCGTCGACACCTCCGGCTGCATCTGGTTCGGCGCGCAAAACGGAACTCTGACCAAATACGCGCCCCCGGACGACTACTGGAGAGTGTACTACTTCACCGACAGAGACGGCAGGGATCTGCGGATCAAAGATTTGGCAGAAGATGGCAGGCAGCTGTGGGTGGGCACGGATATCGGGGTATCGCTCTTTCTTATATATCAGCATGGTGGGGAGATAAAGGAGACCTACCGCCGGCTGGGAGAGCACCTCTCGGGCGAAGAGGACGTGGAGGCGGTCCGGGTGATCGACGATAGAATCTGGGTGGGAACCGAGGCTGGCGTGGCAACCGCCAGCAAGAACGATCCCAACCTTCTGGACTACTCCCGGTGGACGGCTTTCACCCAAGAGACATCCGCGGGCCTGACAAACGATCACGTTCTCTGCATCGCCGACATCCAGGGAGAGATAGTCGTAGGAACCGAAGAGGGGGTGTTTGTATTCGATTCGTCCGATTCCACCTGGCAGTCGTTGGGGCTGGAGAACCGCAGGATTAACGATTTGAAGTACCGGGATCAAAAACTGTACGCCGCCACCAACGCGGGGCTGTATCGGTACGACGGTCAAAGCTGGACACTGCTTCCCGATTCCGGCCTTCTCTCCACCTACCTCAACTCCCTGCAGATAGACTCATCCGGCCTCTTCTGGGTGGGAACCAACGGCGAGGGAATCGCCTCCGGGGGTGATTCCGAATGGCAAACTTACCCCATCCCGGGCCCTCCGGCCAATACCTTTGTGGACATGGAAGTGGATGACCAAGGAAATCTCTGGTGCGCGCAGGAAGCATCCGGGGCCAGCTTCTTCGACAAGACCACCTGGACCTCGCTGAACTCGGTTCCCCAGATCAACGGACACCAGATTAAGGCAGTGGAAAAAGACCCCAGCGGGAACCTCTGGTTTTCCAGTTGGGGTGGGGGGGTGATGAAGCTGGATGTCGATTCCAACTGGACCAGATATACCGAGCAGAACAGCCCCCTGAAAGGCATAGCTGCCAATCCGGCCTATGTGGTGGTGAACGACATAACCGTCGATGAGCGCGGGAACAGGTGGTTTCCCAACTGGGAGGCGCTGGATTCCACCCGGGTGCTGTGCTCTCCTGCCGGTGACGAAACCTCCTGGGTGATTCTATACGAACAAGACGGCATAACGTCTCTGCTCATGCTCAGCGCAATCGCCAAGAACGGGCACCTCTACGTTTGTTTCAGGGACGCGGGGCTTCTGGACTACTTCTACAACTGGACCTTAGACGACAAAGACGACGATCGGGCCGTCCGCTACACCTCCGAAGATCACCGTCTCTCGGACAACACGGTGATATCGGCTTGCGTGGACCAGGACGGCGCGCTCTGGGTTGGAACCGTGCAGGGCTTGGACAAATTCGATCCGGACTACGAAAGGTTCGAATCGGTTCCGCTCCCCGAACCGTTGGGACTGCAGGTGAATCACATAGCCGTGGACAGCAGGAACAACAAATGGATCGCCACCTCCAACGGGCTGGGAATGATGGACAGCAGGGGAGAGTTCGTCAACGTCTTCACCACCTCCGACAGCAAGATTTGCTCAGATGACGTCCTTCGGCTGAAAATCGACGAAAAAACCGGCGACGTGTGGATAGGCACCGACAACGGTCTCTCCCGATTCGAGTCGGGCATAGGAGCGCCGGCCGAGGACCCGTCGCAGGTAGTTGCCTTTCCCAATCCCTTCATAATCGACGACGGGTCCGAGATTCTCACCTTCGACAGGCTGCCTTACCAGGCCCAGGTGCGCGTATTCACCTTGTCCGGAGAACTGGTTCGGGAGATCAAACAGGGCGACCAGTGGGACGGCAGAAACGAAGCCGGGGAGCTGGTGGCGGGCGGGATTTATCTCTTTTACGTTCGGGAGCAATCCGGAGAAAGCGCGGTGGGCAAAATCGCAGTCATCCGCCGGTAATCCGACCTTATGCGGCAGACTGCCAATAGCCCCGGTCACATGTTGGGCAGGTGCCCTCTCCTTTTAGCTGAGCAGGCGACCTTCTCAGGGCAATTACCCTTTCTTGGTCTGAATTTGTCTACGGGAGGAACCCTGGAGTTACCCGCCGGACACATTTGACCTGTCGGTCCCACAAATGATTTGACCCTGAATCTCCTGCGCTTATCTTAGGTGAGATGAGAATCCTCTTTTTGGCAGATGCCCAGACCTATCATACCTTGAGGTGGGTGAATTATTTCGTAGGGGCGGAACACCGCTGCTTTCTGGTTACGCTGGACAAAGGATTCGAAACTAAAGCCGAGGAATTCTTTCTTCCCTCGAAGATCCTCCCCAACTACTTGAAATATCCGCTTTCCGCTTTCAGGATGAAGAGCGTCTTAGAGCAGGCTAAGCCGGATTTGGTGAATGCCCATTTCGTTCCCAGCTACGGGCTGGCCGGTGCACTGCTGAAATTCCATCCCCTGGTCGTCTCCACCTGGGGATCCGACGTTTTAATTTCTCCGGCCAAGTCGTGGCTGCACAAGCGCAGGGTTAAGTACGTCCTGAAGAGAGCCGATCTGGTCACGGCTGATGCCGAGGTGGCCGCTCAGGCTGTATGCCGGCTGGGCGTTGACCCGGCCAGGGTTATGGTCAGTCCCATGGGAATCGAGAGGTCTCTGCTGGACCAATCGGAGAAAAAGCAAAGAGCCCAGGTGACGGTTCTCAGTAACAGAAGACTGGAACCTCTGTACGACGTGGCCACTCTGGTGAAGGCCATCCCTCTGGTGATCGAACAGTGCAAAAAAGAGATACGATTCGTCATACTGGGAGAAGGTTCACAAAAGAGCCGTCTGCTGAATCTGGCGATAAAGCTCGAAGTCGAGAGCTGTCTGGACTTCAAGGGGACAGTCTCCAGAGAATCTCTGCTCCAATTCTATCGGGACTCGGACGTCTTCGTCTCCACCTCCAAATCGGATTCCACCTCGGTCTCCTTGCTGGAGGCCATGAACTTCGGTTTGATCCCCGTGGTGACGGATATTCCCGGAAATCGCGAGTGGATCGAGGACGGAAAAAACGGTTTTGTCTTTACAGCGTCTGATCCGGAATCCCTGGCGCAGAAGATCCTCTATGCCATCGACCGCTCTGACCAGTGGGCCGGTTTGCGTAACGCCAATCAGGCCGTCATACGAAGGAGAGCAGTGTGGGAAGATAACATGAAAGTCATCGAGGATCGTTTCAACCGGTTGGCGTCTGCTTCATTCTAAACCTAAGACCATGAGAGAAAAAAAGGTACTGATAATCGCCTATTACTTCCCGCCGCTAGGCATGGGCGGGGTGCAGAGAGCCACCAAATTCGCCAAGTACCTTCCTCAATTCGGCTGGAAACCATATCTGCTCACCGTGAAGGACGTGGAGTATAGGGCCAAAGATCCCTCTTTGCTGGACGAGATTCCCCCGCAGGTCGAAATCAGCCGCACCGGCTCCTTGGATCCGCTGAGAGTTCTTTTCATGCTGAAGAACGTCTTGGGAAGAAAGTACGACGCAAAGCCCCCCTCGGAATCACCCGGCGGCTGGTCCTGGCTCTCGTGGCTGTTTTTTCCCGACAACAAAGTGGGGTGGATTCCATTCGCCTTAAGAAAAGGTCTGTCCCTGTGCCGCCGGGAGAAAATCGATCTGATATTCTCATCCTCGCCCCCCCCCTCGGCACATCTTGCCGCAAGCATAATCAAGCGTACCACCGGAATACCCTGGGTGGCCGATTTCAGAGACCCCTGGATTGGCTACAAGCTGGAGAGAACTCCCACGCCGCTTCATCGTTTCTTCAGAAGAAAACTGAAGAAGGCCATCATCACCGGTGCGGATCGAGTAGTAGCGGCCAATCCGGTGATTCAGGAAGAGCTGACAAATGAGCATGGAAAGTTGAGTAAATTCCATCTTTTGGATCAGGGTTACGATGAGGAGGATTTTCAGGACTACCGGTGGAATAAACCGGAGAAGTTCACCCTCGGTTATCTGGGAACGTTTAGTCCGGACTGTAACCCGGAGCCGATCTTCCGGGCTTTAGGAGAGCTGATACGTCTGAATCTGGTGCCCAAAGAAGAGGTAAGACTTTTGCATGTGGGCGGTTGTGTGCAGGTGAACCTGGAAAAGCTGATTCAAAAACACGGCCTGCAGGAGGTGGTGCGGACGACCGGATACCTTTCGCATAAGGAAGCCTTAAGTCGGATGCAGGACGCATCCGTCCTTCTTCTGATCACCTGCGATGATCCCAGGGTCTTTCCCGCCAAGATCTTCGAGTATCTTCGGCTGGGCATACCTATCTTGGGCTTGGTCCCTCCGAAAAGCAGGATGGCGGAATTCCTGCGGGAAATGCAGGCTGAGGCGGTGATGGCGCCGGAGGATGTGGAGGGGATCAAACAGGCGATTCTCACTTGTTTCGCCGCATTCAAGAGCGGAAAGTTGAAC
>CAYMNI010000072.1:3931-11050 GCA_964391755.1 uncultured Ignavibacteria bacterium | reverse complement strand
AGATCCCACCTTGGCCTTCCGCTCCATGTGCCGGGCGGCGGTTTGCGGCTCGTGCGCCATGCACATGAACGGCCTTTATAACCTGGCCTGTAGAACCCAGATCGATAATTTGGGCGGCAAAGTCACCATAAGGCCGCTGGCTCACCTGCCCATCATAAAAGACCTGGTGGTCGACCTGGAGCCTTTCTTCGAGCAGTACAAAAAGGTGATGCCCTATCTCATTCCCAAGGAAGCTCCTCCTCAGAAGGAATATCTTCAGAGCGAAAAGGAGCGGAAGAAACTGGACCCTTGGGTGGATTGCATCTTGTGCGCGGCCTGCTATGGTTCCTGTCCGGTGGAAGCCACCGACCCGGAATACCTGGGCCCTGCATCTCTGATGAAAGCATTGAGGTTCATCGACGATTCCAGGGACGCCAAGTCCAAGGAGAGGCTGGCTTTCGTGGCCTCGGACTTCGGAGTGTTCAGATGCCACACCATCTTCAACTGCCAGAAGGTATGCCCCAAGAAGCTTGATCCCACCAAGGCTATTGCCAAGTTGAAGATGAAGGCATTCTTCGGTTAGCCGTAGCTATTATACGCAGTTTGGGCTGGGATTGAATCCAGCTTGAACGGAAGACTCATAAGAGGGCGCTGGGTTTAAAACCCAGCGCCCTGTGTTTTCCGTAGGGGTTCGATTTATCGAACCCGTCAGAATCATCCTATTCTGTTCCTAGCAACTGCTCTATTACCAAAGCCTTTGCTATCGTCCTGTTCTCGTGAGTTTCAATCACAAGTTCGCTAATAGCGTTGCCCTCGGCTGATCTGGCAAGATTGAACAACTCTATTATGGCCTCCTCAGTCTTGCTTTCGTCACTACCGGGAAGATCGGCCAGATTAACGCTCACAGTCTTGATAGGTCGGTAATTGTATATTTCAAGAAAACCCGAAAAGATCATAGGGATACTCTGTGCCGGAGGTCTTGCACTCGACTGCACGCGAACGCCGGAAATCGTACGCTTGGCATCGACTTCCCGATGAACCTCATCGCTGTGCACAATCACGGCAGTGGCTTCACCAAAGGCCAATCTGTAATTCACCCCTGACAAGTGAGTGTAACAGGGGTGGATTTGAACACCCGTTATGGCATCAGCCCCCAAATCCCTTGCCTGATGTATGAGCTTCCAGATTACACCTTCCGCCGGGCTCAGATTCTTGAATGATGAGTTCGTTACTTCTACCTTCATGGTCACAAGCGTGTCGTGCTGGTAAAGAGACAAGAACTCCGACGGAATGATACTCACTTCTGTAACCGGAGGCATCTCCACCAAATGTTGCTCGGCTACATAACCACAACTACTAAGAATCGATAGACAAGTCAGGAAAACAATAGGCAAAAACCTGTTTGAGAGATGCTTGCTCATATTCAATCCTCCAATGTTGTGGATTGAAGTTCCATCTCAATGTCCTCAAGAAAGGCCCGCTCGAGGGTTCCTTTGGAGTTCCACCAGCGCCACATCTGATACCCGTAGTTGTATCCTTTGATTCCAGCCCGCACCTCAATGCGACTCCGATCTCCCGGCAGGTCCAGGATGAGAATTAGGAACTTGTGCTTCATCCCACACCACCTGACCTCGTTGGGGCTTGTTGGGGCTCCAGAACTTCTCATCTTTTCGAGGAAACCAGGAGGTGTTTCTTCCGGGCGATATTCCTCAGTTATCCACTCCGTCTCAATCGAACCGTTTTCCTCGTTGGAGGAGTGTATTCCGAGCTCCTTTTCACACACTGTCATGACCATCTGCCACAGTTCATCCTTCCCCAATGGATATTCTCGGGTTACTGGGTTCTCCTGCCTTCTGGATCTTTCAACTACCTGATCCATCACGGCAGATCCACCGACGACATGTGTACAACTAGTTGCCAGTAAAGTCGGCAGAAAGAGTATCAGGAATATACTACTAACGCTGCGATCCACTAAACGGTCTCCATTAAGACTGCTGCCTTGACTTTGTTATCAACGAATCCAAGGAAACCCTCTTCAGCTTCTGATGAGGCATATTGTTTCCGCCCCCCATTCAAAATCTTCTCACAAACCTTGATCTGCTGGATACCCGTTCTCTTTTCGATCGATACCAACAATTTATCGTACTGCCGCCGCCGAGTCAACTGAAAATAATTGAACTTGGGTGCGCCACCCAGCTATTTGGGCGGAGTTGGGCCTCGCTCCTTCGTATCAAATTGGCTTATCTGACATCACATCTTTGTTTCTTTTTAGACCCACGAAGGCTATTATTGCTGTTGAAGGACAAGCGGTAATCTTGAAGAAAAGGGTGGTATATGAAGGAGCTCTCTTTCCTTAAAAGCTGGTATCAGTCTACCCTTCCCTCATTCTCTTTCAACTGCTGCAAAGCTCCTTTCACGGCCCGATCATCCGGATGGTCGGCGGCGTATCTTTCAACTTTCTTTAGGTACTGAAGGCATTGGTCTTCGTTCCGGTGGCAGTGCATATACCTGAGCATGGGAAATCGCCAGTCCTCGCCTACGACAGGTTCAAGGTAAACAAAGAGCGTATCCAGCTCCAGATGGCGTTTCGCTTTCTCAAATTCCGGAGCCATTCTGATAAGCAGCGTCAGATACTGCAGCCAGGCAAACCGGGCAGCGTAACTTGAATCTTCCGGTGCTCCCTGTGACGCATAGCGAAGCCTCCAATCCCGGGTGAGCTTCGATACGAACAGGTCAAGATAGCGAGTTTGTGGTTGAATGGAGTCCTGATAAACGTGTACCAATCCCAGATCGACGATATGCCCGCTAAATCTGTCCGTTATGCCGCAACGAGGAGCCAAGTAGAGGGGTGGGTGCTTTGGATTGCCGACCGATCCAACCACCATCTCCTGCAGGGCGTCTTGTGTCTCACCGGTTGAGGGGGGTTTGGGAAGGTCATCCGTCTCTGACAGGTTCAATGCTTTTCGAGTCCTGCCGTCCTTCAACAGAAATCGGCGATAATCCGGTCCCATCAGAAACGGCAGCGAGATTACGTTTAAATCTTGTCTGAGATGCTCCACCCGCTGCAGGTACCATGCGGCGTACGTATCCACATCGCCGTTGGTGAAAAAGACCCCGCCCGAGTCCATCATGGTAAAGCAATTGGCCATCCATTCAACTGTTTGAAGCACTGCCAAAGAGTCGGTAATTCTGACATTGGGATGGAGCCGGCTGAAAAATGCAAACAGCCCGGAATAGGCCGACTCGGCCCCTTCGGCTTGTCTTATTGCTGCCAGATTCTCAAAGAACTCGGAAACCAGAGAATATCTCCCGGATTCTAAGGGGGTTTCCCTGATCGAGTCGGCAAGGTCGATCTGGTCACCATAGACTGGACGTGGTGTTTCACCATCACCTGTGCACTGGCACACGAGAATCAAGGTCAGCCAGAGGACAATTGCATCAGACGATCTTTTTCTCTTCATGGCAAACCGACGCAGAAATGCTTATGCTGGCCCATAATTCAGTATTAAATTCTGGTGTTGTCGCCGTTGATCCCGCATCTCACCCTAAGATGCGCTCAATCACTTAAAAGACGTGGTCGTCTTTTGTCAAGATAAAAATTCAACAAGTCCGGGAATAGCCGACCTGCCATCACATTTTTGTTGCTTTATCGACCCGCCGGGGGTATTATTACTCTTGAAGGAAAAGCTGTAATCCAGAAAAAACGGGTGCTCTATGAAGAAGCTTATTGCTGCAATTGTTCTCTTTGTGCTTTTCATCGGAGCCTGGGAGCTTCCGGCTTCGCCCAAGCACGTCAACCTGGTCACCATAGACGGGCCCATCGGTCCGGTCTCTGCCCGCATAATCTCCGATGCCATCAAATCCTCGGTTGAAGACAGCGCCGAAGCATTGGTAATCGAGTTGAACACTCCCGGTGGGCTGGACGAGTCCATGCGCATCATCACCAGGAGGATATTGAACTCGGAAGTTCCGGTAATGGTTTACGTCTCACCGGCCGGCTCCCGGGCGGCTTCTGCCGGTGTTTTCATCGTCATGAGCGCGCACGTTGCGGCCATGACTCCGGGAACCAATATCGGCGCAGCCCATCCGGTCTCCATGGGAGGCGAGATGGACTCCACTATGCTGGAGAAGGTGGAAAACGACGCCGCAGCTTACATAAGGAGCATCGCCCAAAGAACCGGACGCAATGAAAAGTGGGCCGAGGAGGCGGTGAGAAAGAGCGTATCCATCACCGAGAATGAGGCTCTTAAGCTGAACGTCATCGACCTGGTGGTTGCGGACTTGAGGGCGCTATTGGATTCCTGCGACGGGCGTATGGTCAGTCTCTCCTCCGGCGAGAAGACCTTGAGCACAAAGGACGTCGACGTCAGGAGGGTGGAGATAAGCGTAAGAGACAGAATCCTGGAGGTGATCGCCAATCCCACCATCGCCTATATTCTCCTCACCCTGGGCATGTGGGGCCTGTTTTTCGAGCTGTCCAATCCCGGTGCCATCTTTCCCGGAATCGTAGGGGGCATTTGTCTGATTTTGGCCTTCTTCGGCCTGCAGACGCTTCCCATCAACTACGCTGGATTGCTCTTGATGGTTCTGGCTTTGATCTTTTTCATATTGGAGGTGAAGGTGGTCAGCTACGGAGCGCTTACTATCGGAGGAATAGTATCTATGGTCTTAGGATCCCTGCTTCTTTTTGATTCGCCCCTGCCTTACATGCGCGCCTCGCTGGTGGTGATAATCATGATCGCCGCAGCTACCGCGTTGTTCTTCCTGTTTGCTCTGGGATTCGCTGTCCGGGCGCACAAGCGAAAGGTCACCACCGGAGATAAGGGTTTGGCGGGAGAGGTGGGAGTGGCCCGCACCGATCTGAACCCGGAGGGAGACGTGTTCGTCCAGGGAGAAATCTGGAAGGCGGAGGCGGATCAGCCGGTGGACAAGGGCGAGAAGGTGGTGATCGTCGGGGTGGAAGGATTAACTCTGAAGGTAACCAAGAAAAAACAGGCTTAGACGCCGGCAGGACAAACATATTCGATCCACCCGGATCGAGAGTCTACTCCTTCGTAGGGATTCTCGAATCTGATGTGTGAAGAGTTGGATACAAAGGTTTCATAAAACCACAAGGAGGTTTTCATGGCCAGCGCAGGTGTTTTGACCATCATTATCATCGGACTCTTTATCCTGGCTAACGCCATCCGGATACTGAGGGAGTATGAAAGAGGTGTGATATTCAGACTGGGAAGATTGATTGGAGCCAAAGGTCCGGGTCTAATTCTTTTGATACCCATAGTCGACCGATTGGTGAAGGTGAGCCTTAGAGTGGTCACCATGGACGTGCCTGCCCAGGACGTCATCACCCGGGACAACGTCTCGGTGAAGGTGAACGCCGTCATCTACTTCCGGGTCATGGACGCCAACAAGGCCATCGTGGCGGTCGAGGATTACCTGTACGCTACCTCTATGATCTCCCAGACTACCCTAAGGAGTGTGCTGGGACAAGTGGAGTTGGACGATCTTTTGACCAACCGGGAGGAGATCAACCGGAAACTTCAGCACATAATAGACGAACAGACCGAGCCTTGGGGAATCAAGGTCTCGGTGGTGGAGGTGAAGAACGTGGATCTGCCGGAGAATATGCAAAGAGCCATAGCCCGGCAGGCTGAGGCGGAAAGGGAAAGAAGAGCCAAGGTCATCCATGCGGAGGGAGAGTACCAGGCGTCGGAGAAGCTGGCCGCTGCCGCAGAGATAATCGGCAAAACACCGGTGGGGGTACAGTTGAGGTTTCTCTCTACCCTTTCGGAGGTGGCGACGGAGAAGAACTCCACCATCGTCTTCCCAGTGCCCATAGACCTGTTTGAGCCGTTTATGAAGAAATTCTCCAAGGAGGCGGGTAAGAAGGAGTAGGGAACAAATCCGTCTCATGAAGTAGCAGACGGGAGGTGACAAAACTGAAGGTCCGGTTCGCCATAAAGATTTCGTACCCGGTGGTGCTGGTAACACTCGCATTTCTCGTCGGCTGCATCTCGAGGAAATCGACCGGTCCGGTTTACATTGGTCCGTTTTCGATGAAAGACTACTTCCCCCTAGGTCAGGGGTACCAGTGGTTCTGGGAAGTTCGGGTCGATTCCACTGGCGGTGAACCTTTTGAGGACGGAGACGTGAACTTAGGTGAGCCTTTCGTCGACCTGAACATGAACGGTTCGTACGATCAGGGAGAGCCATACATCGACTCCAACTCCAACGGTAAGTTCGATGGCTCGGATGATCCTTGGTCTGAGGGCGTTCCATATATAGACCGAAACGATAACGGTCAATACGATGCCCCAAACGGGAAATGGGATGAAAGCGAGTTCTTCGTTGATCTCGATTCGAACGGGTGGTTCTCACGGAGCTCGAAATCTCATCTTAAGTGGTGGATGTCGAAAGAACCTGCAGTATCCGGCGACGGCAGCACTCTTTTCCTGAGGCAATGCAGCTTCTACGGAGGGCCGCCGGGCTGGTCTTTCGTCATGACCTTTAACGATGACCTATTCACCAACGACAGTCTGGGTCTGAGATGGCATTCGCATATCACCGGTTCTGTTTTCTCCCCGGAAGACGACTTGAAGGATCACGGCCCCATCATCATGGCAAAGCCGACAATGGATGTCGGCGACACTGTGGTGTATGCCGACACGTCGGATGCTCAAGAAATCCGCAGTTGGATATCCGTCTTGTCGGCCATGGAGGACGTGACCGTCAACGCAGGCAGGTTCCGGCACTGCCTGAAGTTCGAGTCGGTGGCCCAGGGATGGACAGGCAACATGCAGGAGTACAACGGGATCAGCCATCAGTGGTATGCAAAAAGAGTAGGGCTGGTGAAGCTGGAAAGACCGGCTGACGGTGTCCACTGGCAACTGGACAGCGCCGCCGTCGGTGGCAGGAGCTATCCTTAGAAATCAAGGACGCCAACTCTCGGTTAAAAACCGGCTATGGAGTATTTGATCTTCGGCAGTGCGGTAATAATCATCCTGGTGCTTCTGCTCATCCTGATGCAGAAGCAGATTTTCGGTCTCAGGGAGCAGGTCCGGACCAGCTTGGAGAAAACGGATCAGGTCCTGGCCCAAAGGTTGGAAAACACCGGCAAGGCGGTGAGCGACGTGCAGATAA
>CAYMNI010000072.1:0-3921 GCA_964391755.1 uncultured Ignavibacteria bacterium | reverse complement strand
TAAACTTGGCCCGGCTGGAGGAGTCGAACAAGAGAATCTATGAGTTGGGCAAGGACATCTCCGGCCTACAGGAGATATTGAGAGCACCGAAGATCAGAGGGGGCATCGGTGAATTCCTGTTGGGCGATCTCTTGAGTCAGATTTTGCCTTCACGGCATTTCAGCTTGCAGCATACCTTCAAAAGCGGCGAGAAGGTGGATGCGGTCGTCCGTCTGGGCCGGGGATTGGTTCCGGTCGACTCCAAGTTTCCGCTGGAGAATTTCCGCAGAATGCTGGAGGCGGAGTCGGATCAGGAAAAGAGAACCTGCCGGCGCAGGTTCGCAGCGGACGTCAAATCGCACATTGATGCCATCGCAGAAAAATATATTCTTCCGGATGAGGAAACTTTTCCCTTTGCTTTGATGTATATCCCCGCAGAGAACGTATATTACGAGACCATAATTAAAGACCAGGATGCTGAAAACGACAAAAGTATCGCCGGCTATGCCATGACCAGGAAGGTGATTCCGGTCTCTCCCAACACCCTGTACCTCTACCTGCAAACGATAATTCTGGGTCTTCGGGGCATGCAGGTGGAAAAAAACGCGCTGGAAATCATCTCTGCGCTGGCCAGGCTCAGGATCGATTTCGACCGGTTCACCCGTGATTTTCAGCTGACCGGAACTCATCTGCGTTATGCCGCCGGCAGCTACGATTGCGCGGACAAAAGTCTGGGAAGACTGGAAGATAAGCTGGGCCGGATCTCGTCCCTCCCCTCCGAACCGGAAGCAGCTTCGCCATCCCCGGCAAAGGAAGTGGAAAGGGCCGAAGATCCTTAACGGACAGTTTTTGTGACATTTGATTTGTTTTTTTCCGCCGCGAGTCGTCCCCCTCACGGCAGTCTCTGCCAAATATAGTGTATCGAGTTGCGCTACCGGAGCCAAATCCGGCGTTCCTGATTGCGTATAACGTCTTAAACTGCCTGCGGTTGTCTTGAATTGACCGTCGCACCGGCACTTCGGCAAATCTTGGTAAATGTGATTGACAAATCAAATCATATCACATTAATTGCGTCGTAACCCTTGATGCAAAAACTAAATGAGGAGGAGGCACATGTCCAAGTCTATTGTGCAAACCGACAATGCTCCTCGAGCGGTGGGACCCTATTCCCAGGCGGTCAAGCTGGAGGGGGAGTCTCTGATTTTCGTTTCCGGGCAGATTGCGCTGGACCCCAAAACCGGCGATCGAATTCACGGCGGAGTGGTCCAAGAAACCCGACGGGTCATGGACAATCTCAAAGCTATCCTGGAGGCGGTGGGCTCAAGCTTAGACAGGGTTGTCAAGACCACGGTCTATTTGAATACCATGGACGACTTCGGCGTGATGAACGAAGTCTACGGCGAGTATTTCAAAAAGGATCCGCCCGCCAGATCGACCATCGAGGTGTCCCGTCTCCCCAAGGGCATGAAGGTCGAGGTGGAGGCCGTGGCTTACTTGTAGAATCTGCGTTCCCTCTTGCTTACGCGAGCAGTGGAGATTCAAGCAGCACCCGCAGGTCTATCCCCATAGCCGAAGTTTAACGGCTGGGGCGGATCAAGGGGAGTGGGTCGACCGCCTATGAGCTTATGCCGGTGGAGGGAAGGGACCTCCAGCGGTTGGTCCTCACAAGATTCGGCAACGGCTTCTGGGAACGTCAGTTCTTCCGGGGAAAGCGTGCTTCCGGAACGCCGACTGCTGCGAATCACCCGAAATCTCAATCTCCGGCACACGGAAGCGGGACGACAGAAGGTGTACGCACAACTCTTGAGTACCATCGTCCCATATGCCGCGCGGCTTCTCCTCTCCGGAACACCCTTCCCAGACCAAGCGGAACGGCATTGACTCCGTAGAGTTTTATTCCTGGGGTCCTGATAGAAGCAGCGTGGCGTCGGGCCTACTTTATTCAAGAAAGGCAAAAATCCAGTGACAGGTTCTGACATACCCCTCAACGATATTATAGACTGACGAAACCTTGGATTGCATAGTGACAGGACATTATAGGCAAAGTGAGTGTATCCGCATAATGCGGAACCGGGTCAGCTTTTAAGGGGACGGGAGCTGACCCCCTCCTTTGCCTTTTCCCTCGATTCTCACAGCATCTGCCGAAGAGAAAAAGGACCAGATAGGATCTGGTCCTTTTTTAAAAGGCTTAAAATCCGATTAGTCTTGGCGAAAGATCAGCATCTCTCGCCTGGTGCTTCCGCCGAGGTCGCCGTGATGAAAGCATGCCGACAAGATAACACGGCTATTTCTGCTTAGCCATTATCAACTCTCGTATCTCGTTATCCTTGTCGGTTACTTCCTTATGAATCTGCGCCGCCAGTTCCTTGGCCTCATAGTAGTTTCCGGCGTCGTATTCAGCCTGGGCCTTTTTCAGATTCTCATCCCAGGTTGCCATCTCCTCGGTCAGTTCCCTTTGTTTTTTGGGGATACTCCACTGCTTGGCCAAGTCCTGCGTTTCCTTGAGCTGATTCATGGCGCCGTTAATCGCCGCCAAGTAGTCTTCAACCTCGGTCTTGGTGTTATCTTTGTTGATCGCGGCCTGGGAGGCTGCCTGATCAGCCACCGATTTGGCGTCCATTAGCAGCTTCTTGGCCTCTCCGTACTTCTTCTGAGCGATCAGTTCCTCTGCTTCCGCTATGGAGTTCTCCGCCTGGGAGAACAAATCCGGCGCGTACTTATCTGCTTCAGCCTCCCTGGCTAACTCCAGCGCGTTCTTGGCATCGGCCAACTGCTGGGTAGGTTCGCCCGCACAACCCAATAGCATCGCCAACAGCGGGAGGGTCAGAAGGCTGGCAGCCAAAATTCCTTTCTTCATGAGAGAACTCACCCCTTTCTCTTTTTAGTGCTTAAGGTTTATGATTCTCCACTGTTTCTATCTCTAACCGGCCACACGTCCGGGAAAAAACACAGTCTTCCATGCGAATTTGCATTAATATACCCCCACCATCTGCTTTGTCAAGGTATTTTTACGTCCGGTGCTCCCTCGGTGGTCTTCTCTTTTCTGTCAAAGGATTTGATCTCTTTCCCCTTCTCCAGGCGTTTATATCCAACTAGGAGCGTTCAATCATCCTTAAAATCCTCCGTGAGAAATCAAGACCCTTGATCAGAAGCGGATCAGGATTCTTCTCGTATTGGTCTTTGTTTTCCTCCCAGTGCTCAACGATCTCAACAATCTCCTTGTCTTCTGGATTGATCAGAAGCTTCTTCAGATCTCTTCTGGTAACCGGGAAGCTTCCCGTTTTCCAGTGGACGTATACCTTCAGAGCGATGCTCGCCTCTTTGAATCTCCAATACATCTTTCGAGCCACGTTTTCGGCCAGATGAGGATGGATGTACAGGTATTTACTCCAGAATCCCACCTCATCTGCTATTTTTCTCATCTCCATCAGCATCTGGTCTTCGGTCGGCTCGGGCAGGGGACATTTCCCGTACAGGAGTTTGGCTCCATAGTGGAATTGATGACGGGCGAACGGAGGGTAATGGTGGATGTTCCTTTTGGAGAACAGAAGCACGGTCATGGTCTTGAATTCGTCCCGGCCCAGTATTTCCCGCAACTTGTTCAGATCCTTCTCGGTGATCTCCCGGAGCATGACCAGCGCGTCTATGTCGCTATCCGGCCTGGCCTCTCCCGTAGCCCAACTGCCGTGATGGATGATGAAACCCAAATTCCGGCCATAAGCCTTCTTCATGGCGGCAACAAATCTGCGCAGCAGTTTTTGAACCTGGGTCTTAGTCACAAAAAACTCCTACCTTACCGCCTATTTCCCCCCCTCCACCTTGTGAGCGAACGCCCACCAGTCTGGGTGGATAAGGGGATCAAAGGGAAGAGGTTACTAACAAACCTCACTTCTTGCCTTACGGATCTTCGTTTCCCCCTCTCCACTTTGTGGAGAGGGGGAT